>JBKJRX010000164.1:0-10757 GCA_046593155.1 Lacunisphaera sp. | reverse complement strand
ACCGACGGCCAGCTCAAGACCGGCCGCGACGTCATGATCGCCGCGCTGCTCGGCGCCGAGGAATTCGGTTTCGCCACCGCGCCGCTCGTCGCCACGGGCTGCATCATGATGCGTGTGTGCCATCTCAACACGTGTCCGGCCGGCGTCGCCACGCAGGACCCGCAGCTCCGCGCCAAGTTCGCCGGCAAGCCCGAGCACGTCGTGAACTTCATGAAGTTCATCGCCGAGGACATGCGCGAGCTCATGGCCGCGCTGGGCTTCCGCACGATTGAGGAAATGATCGGCCGCACCGACCGCCTCGAGGCGAGGAAGGCCGTGGACCATTGGAAGGCCAAGGGCCTCGATTTCTCGAACATCCTTTACCAGCCGGACGTCGGCCCCGAGGTCGGGCGCTTCTGCTCGCAAAAGCAGGACCACGGCATCGACCGCTCCTACGACATGACCACGCTCCTCGCGCTCGCGCAGCCCGCGATCTCGAAGGGCGAAAAAGTCGTCGCCGAGCTCCCCATCCGCAACGTCAACCGCGTCACCGGCACCATCACCTCCGGCGAGATTACCAAGAAGCACGGTGCCAAGGGCCTCCCCGAGGACAGCATCAAGTTCAAGTTCAAGGGCTCCGCCGGCCAGAGCTTCGGCGCGTTCGTGACGCGCGGCATGACGCTCTCCATCGAGGGCGACGCCAACGATTACTTCGGCAAGGGCCTCTCGGGCGGCAAGCTCATCATCTTCCCAGACGCGAAGGCCACCTTCAAGGCCGAGGAGAACATGATCATCGGCAACGTGGCCTTCTACGGCGCCAGCGCCGGCGAGGCCTACATCCGCGGCATGGCCGGCGAGCGCTTCGGCGTCCGCAATTCCGGTGCCACGGTCGTGGTCGAGGGCATTGGCGACAACGGCTGCGAATACATGACCGGCGGCAATGTCGTCGTGCTCGGTCGCGCCGGCCGCAACTTCGGCGCCGGCATGTCCGGCGGAGTGGGTTATGTGCTCGACGAGATCGGTGACTTCACCGCCCGCGTCAACGTGCAGATGGTCGGCATCGAGAAGCTCGAGGACGCCAAGGAGATCGCCGTCGTGAAGGCGATGATCCAGAAGCATCTCGACTATACGAAGAGCGAGCGCGCCAAGCTGATCCTGGCGAACTGGGATTCATCCGTCCCGAAGTTCGTCAAGGTGATGCCGAAGGACTACAAGCGCATGCTCGCGTGCATCAGCCGAGCCCAAGCCAGCGGCCTCACCGGCGACGAAGCCATCATGTCCGCCTTCGAGGAGAATGCGCGGGACCTGAGCCGCGTGGGAGGCAATTAAAGAACTGAAGGACTGAAAAACTGAATGGCTGAACAATCCATGAGACTTTCAGGCCTTAGTCATGCCATAGCCCGGATACCGGGCACCAACGCTTCAGCTCTTCAGCCTTTCAGTCCTTCAGCCATTTCCGGCCTTCCGCTCCCTATGATTCAGCCCTTCAGTCCTTCAGCCCTTCAGCCTTTTCCATCCCATGGGTAAGCCAACCGGATTTATCGAATACTTGCGCGAACTGCCCGTCGATCGCGCGCCTTCCGAGCGCGTCAACGACTGGAAGGAGTTCCATCACCACATGGACGAGAAGAAGCTGCGCACGCAGGGCGCGCGTTGCATGGATTGCGGCATTCCCTTTTGCCACACCGGCAAGCTCATCAGCGGCATGGCGTCCGGCTGCCCGGTCAACAACCTGATCCCGGAGTGGAACGACCTGGTTTATCGCGGCCTGTGGAAGGAGGCGCTCGAACGCCTGCACAAGACGAACAATTTCCCCGAATTCACCGGCCGCGTCTGCCCGGCGCCGTGCGAGGGTTCGTGCGTGCTCGGCATCAACAACCCGCCGGTGACGATCAAGAACATCGAGAACTCGATCATCGACCGCGGCTGGGACGAGGGCTGGGTCGTCCCCGACGCGCCCAAGGTCCGCACCGGCAAGAAGGTCGCCGTTATCGGCTCCGGCCCGGCCGGCCTGTCTGCCGCCGCGCAGCTCAATCGCGCCGGCCACAGCGTCACCGTCTTCGAGCGCGCCGACCGTCCGGGCGGCCTGCTCATGTATGGCATCCCGAACATGAAACTCGACAAGCAGGAGGTCGTCCTGCGCCGCATCAAGCTCATGGAGCAGGAAGGCATCAAATTCATCTGCAACGCCAACGTCGGCGACAACGTCGAGCCTCAGATCTTCCTGAAAGAATACGACGCCACCGTCATCTGCACCGGCGCCACGCAGCCCCGCGACCTGCCCATCGAGGGCCGCCAGCTCAAGGGTGTGCACTTCGCCATGGAGTTCCTCACGGCCAACACGAAGGCCGTGCTCAACGCCGACGCCAGCAAGACCCCCATCCACGCCGGCGGGAAGGACGTGGTTGTCATCGGCGGCGGTGACACCGGCACGGACTGCGTCGGCACGTCGATGCGCCACGGCTGCAAGAGCCTGCTGCAGATCGAAATTCTCCCGAAGCCGCCGTTGGAGCGCCAGGCCGACAATCCCTGGCCCGAGTGGCCGAAGACCTACAAGTTGGACTATGGCCAGGAAGAGGCCGCCGCGAAATTCGGCTCCGACCCCCGCATCTACGTGACGACGGTCAAGAAGTTCATCGGCGACGAGCAAGGCAACGTAAAGGAGCTCGTCACGGTCGAGATCAAGTGGGACAAGAACGACAAGGGCCAGTTCGTGCCGACGGAAGTCCCCGGCACCGAGAAGACCCGCCCTGCGCAGCTGGTGCTCCTCGCCATGGGTTTCCTCGGACCAGAACAGGCCTTGCTCAAGGAGCTCAATCTCGAGACTGATCCCCGTTCGAACATCAAAGCCGAGCACGAAAAATATACCACTTCGCTGAAAGGCATCTTCGCCGCCGGCGACTGCCGCCGTGGCCAGAGCCTCGTCGTATGGGCGATCAATGAGGGTAGAGGAGCTGCCAGAGAATGTGATAGATACCTCATGGGCAGCACCGACCTGCCTTGATCCTCAATTAATGTGGGAGGGATTTTATATCCCGACAATTCAGGCGCTTCCCAACGGGAGCGTCTTTTTTGGCCACAAAGAACACAAAAACAGATCCCCTCTATGAAGAGGGGTGCCCGCAGGGCTGGGTGTGTATAATAGGGGGCGCGGACTCCGCTCCGCGCCTCCGCAGCTCCTGCCATGGCTACCTCAGTCCCATCACCTTTGAATCCCAACTGAACTAAGTCTACCCTGACTTACTGTCCGAGGAATCGGGTAAAGTCCTGCCTGACTCCTTTTGCTCGGCTACGGCAGCAGTAATAGGAGCTCCTTAATGTATGAAGCATGCACTGCAACTCCAAGTGCAAGTGAGGTGTTTGTCTGCTTCACCTCGTATAGGGATTGAGATGTTTGCGTGAATACTTGTTGCTGGGACATCACACCAAGAATGCCGCGGATTGTTCCGATATGTGTGCTTCCCCCATAAACTGGGTTTGTCTCATAAAAAATTACCGGTCCGCCGCTGTTACCGCCAAAGACGTTAAAATCCAGCATGAAAGTTTTTGTGTCGGAGGTCGGAAGCAACGGATAAGAGGCAATGCGCGCGCTTCTTAAGATCGCGAATCCGTATGAATTTGCCTCAACGCCAAGAGGAAACCCTAAACACATTACTGGTGAGCCTGGCCCAATTTCGAACTCCTTAATTGACGCATCATCAATTAAGAGTGTTTCCGGCACGATATCGCGAATCGTTCCCACGGTGAGCGGCACTTTCATGACGGCCAAATCTAAAGCCGCGTGCTTTAGCCACAAATCCTTTCCGGCATTCCTTATTTTAATCGCCTGTTCGACCCGTTCCCACTTGTTGCTTCCATTGAGTCGATGCAGCACTAGGGTGGCTGCATCACCTTGGATCTCAGAGAGCACGTGGTTAGCGGTTACCAGAACGTAATCGAAGGACTGCATTCCGGCCGAATCAGGGACTGCAGTCGCTTTGCCTATGATGAAACCAGAACCAGTGGAAAGTCCCGCTGGGCCAAGGCCCACAATCTTAACCGTTGATTCCATCATCAATGTGTTGAACGGCAACAGCTCTTTTGATGGTTCTGCAGACAGGATATTTCTACACAAAATACCAAAAGAGAGAAGAAGCAGATATTTTTTCACGATATGTAGTATCAAATGCAGGCCTCGAATTCGTCTGGATTCCTGGAATATTTCATTCTTTTGGGGCAGTAGTAGCGCACCACGCGTTGAGCGCAATTGCACCCAAGCTGGCCAGAATTAGTGCAATAATCGGCGCTAAAAAAACCGGAGCCACGCCAATGTGTGGAGCGATAGCCACCGCGAGCGTGCTTGTAACCATAGTGCGCGTTGGGGATTTTTCACCAAATAAGCCCGCTCGTTCTTTGGCGTATTTTCTATCCCCACAAAGGAAGGCTCTGACTTCACTCTTCACATTGCCGAGAAAATCTCCGTTGTTTCCGGCAGGTGTGACAGTTCCAAAGCGAAACGTATTAGCAGCTGATGCGGTTAGCCATCGCTGCGCAGCATCATCGTATGAAAGACCTTTTTCAAGGAGCTCGTGGATCGAGTTTCTTTGATATTCAGGCAGTTCCGCGGTCCATTTTGCCGGATTGTCAGATAACAAAGCTTCTAAAGCAGCGCTCATGGTTAAAACATGGATTTAAGATATTCTGCCGAAACTGCATGCGTCGTTTGATGTAATGTATGCGGATCAATTCCTCCGAGTGATATGCCGCCACCGCCACCAGGAGCATAAGAGCCTACAAGCACCGCGACTAGTTTGCCATCGCTTTGCCGAAAAACGGGACTGCCCGATTGCCCAGGTCGCGCTTGGGTATTCAAAATTATGTGCTTCGATTTAATGCCACCAGCTTCGATGAAAACACGTGCTCCTACGCTCGTGTCCTGTTGGGTTAGCACCATTCGTCCATGGTCTGCATGAGGGAAACCGAAACTGCTGATGGCAGTTCCCGGTGGAGCAAGATCTGCGCTTTCGATAACAATGTTACTTGTGACATCCACTAGATCAGTCTTTAGCACAACTAAGTCATGAAAGGGATCTGATGCAGAGGTTTTTACCGGAAATGTCTTCACGGTATTATCTGCCGTGTCCTGAAATACACTTAGGTCAGTCATCTCTTTGTAGGCTATAACTAGATTTGTATCATCTGTGCCGACCACGTGAGAGGCCGTCGCGAAGTGTCCTTTCTTGTTTAGGCAAAAAGCAGTTCCTAAAAGTTGTGTGCCAGCAGGACCATTTCTTCCCACAGCAAACACTACGCGAGGAATCAGACTGAAATTATGCATGGCAAATTAAGTTCTAGTGAATGCTATGAGGCTATTAATTAAAGTATCCTTTGATGAGGTAGACTCCATTTTGGATTTCC
Organism: Lacunisphaera sp.; assembly: GCA_046593155.1. Classification (GTDB taxonomy): domain Bacteria; phylum Verrucomicrobiota; class Verrucomicrobiia; order Opitutales; family Opitutaceae; genus Lacunisphaera. The sequence goes on along the minus strand of JBKJRX010000164.1, from coordinate 5,381 downwards.
ACATCTAGATCTTTTCCGGCGATCGTGGATAAATCTACGCCGCCGAAGCTGACGCCGCCGCCAAAAGAGACGCCCGGTGTCATCATTACACCATTAATATGAACTGGAACTTTGGGTGCAATTACTCCGTTTGATATACTGAATACTTGGCTGAATGGAACGCGCATGGATTGATTTGGTTGGGTTGATTTCTCGAATACGATGACGAGATGAAAAAGTGGGCGGATTTAGGGAATTACAGTCGGTCGCCGGAACTACTTCCGCGTGTTCTCCTCGATCCTCATCTGGCAGAGGAGGGACTGGCAGTTGTGGGGAAACCTGAAACCTGAGACCTGAAACCTGAGGAATGATGCGGGTGCACGTGTTGTAAGGGAAGGTGGTGCCCATGAAAAAACGGGTGTCCCGGTCCGGGGCACACATATCAAGATACTTCTCGCTCACTATCTGGGCGGCTTTTCTCTCGTCGTATTTTTCACGGAGATTCAGGAATAGCGCCCCAAGTTCCCAGTCCTCGATCATGGCGTTGTGCGGTTTGGTGCTGTCGGGACACTCGAAGACATAGCTCCACTTGTAGGGCAGTTTTAGCAGGGGCTTGGGCGGATCGCCGAACAGGCGCATTTGGTTGTAGAGGGCCTCCCATTCGGGTTTCCAGGCGCGCTCGGCCGGTTCGATTTTGACTTCATGCGCCCGGCTGGGACGCACGATGCCCAGCGAAGTCTTATCGCGATCAAAGAGATCCCTTAATTCCAGCACCGTGTGGTGAGGCATGCCATCGATGATGGTCCGTCGCGCCAACCAGCCGTCATCCGTCGGGAGCGGCCGGCCTAGCAGCCGGATGGACTCAAGGTTGGGTTTTCGGCTTTCCCTGCGGTTGTCGTTGCCCGCGCCACGGGCGCCAAGCTCGACCTCAATCCACTGGTATTTGTGGAACTGCTGATCCGGCGAACGATACCGGTAATCGATGGGGTAGAGGCGCACCCACTCGCCGCTTTCGGTAATCCCGCCGGTGCAGACCACTTCGTCGGATTTCTCCGACGGGTGGGGATAGGTCATTACCGTGATCAGGACCTTAGTGGGCGGAGACTTCTCCATGGCAGGCGCAGGCTCCCAGATCATGCAAGGGCAGATCGAGGATTTGCGAAACCGCCTGCGCCAGGCGGGAACGGTGGCAGTCGGCCGGATCGGCCTCCATGCACACCAACACGCTGGCGCGTTCCTTCATGAGCCTGGCCACCTCATGAATGGACGGTTTCTGGTTGGGAAGAATCTGGGCTTCGTAATTCGCGAAAAGGGTGTCCCGGTCGTCCAACGCCAGCAGCTCCTGGCGGTCCTCGGAAGCAATTCCGAGCTCGGGAAAGTGAACATACTCAATGCCGACATCGCCGCACAGGCGGGCTAGAGTCGATTTGTGGAAACCGTAGCGGCGCGAGACGGGATTGCTGCGAACATCGATCAGGCGCTCCATGCCCGCTTCCATCAGTCGGTTTAGAAAACCGTCGATCATCAGGCCTTCATAGCCGGCGGTATAGATGGCCGGTTCCGCCTTCGGACGAGTGGCCAGTCGCTTCACCTCACTGTTGACCGAGAACCACGGATAGCGGGTGTAGACATCATCAAGCAAGCGCCGGTTATCAATCTGACCATAACGTCTATAAATCTCGGAGGCGTCGGCCTTGAATTCGTCGGGCGTGCTGCCCGCGACGGTCCGGCCTTCATCAGTCAAAGCCCAGGTTTTCTCATCTCGAACGGTCAGTAGACCCTGCGACAACATGGCATTGGCCTCCTGATACAGGCAAAAAGAGTAGGGGCCGAATTTGTAGGGCAGGAACTGGTAGAACGAATCGCCACCCTTGGCCTTACTCTCGTTGGCCAAAAGGAATGCCCATTTCGTGACCTGTAGCTTGGTGGCGTGTCCGCCGGCCAACTTGATGAGGTGTAGTAATGTGCGCTGCCGGTAAAGCATGCTAGAGCTTCTCCGAAAATGTCGTGTTGACCAGTCGTAATGTAGGAATGGCCGGCATACCGTAGAGAGGAGGTAGACTTTAGGTGTTTCAGTCAGTCGTTTAGCCTACTTGCGCGTGTTCTCCTCGATCTTCATCTGGCAGAGGAGGGAGGTGGGACGGAGGACGGACGACAGTGGACTGAGGACGGATAGAGCGGGGAGCATGGAGCATGGAGCGGGGAGGGTGGACGGAGATCAGAGGACAGACGTCAGAAGTCAGGGGCGAGGTAGGGGAGATCATGGGACGCGGCGATACTCGCGGGCTTTAACTAGAGTAGGGCGGCCGAGGGCGACGCGCTGGTTGTCGGAGATGCCTTCCTCGTCCACGCGCACGGGCGGGCCGGCCGTGGTCTGCTGGGTGCCGAAGCGCTGGTCGTGTCCGACCGAGCGGAGCATGCGGTCATAGGTGGCCGGCACCATTGAGCGGCCGCGGCCGCGATCGCCCAGCAACAGCGCGCTGACGGCCAGTTCATGGGCCAGCTGAAAACTCGAAAAGCGGGCACCGTGCTGCATGACGAGCGCCGCATTCGCAAAGTCGCTGGCGGTGTGCAGCTCTCCGGCATTGATGATCTCACGCATCCGGGCGTTGCGGGCGATATCGGCCTCCTTGCCGGCTTTTCTCTGCTCCGGCGTGCGGTTGGACCAGTTGGTTTTGCGGATCGCTTGGTCGGCGTCGACGATGGCCTTCACCTCCGCATTGTCCTGCGAGGCGGTCGCGGCGGTGCGCGCTGCCGCCGGATCACGCCAGACGGTCTGGATGGATGCCGGGGCCGGCTCGAGGTCGAAGAAGCCCGGATTCAGCGCCACCATGCCGGCAGAGTCGCTCCGCAGGGGCCGGCCGAGCAGGCGCAGGAGATTGTCCCAGGCCGGTTGCAGTGCTTTTTCTGCCTCGATAGTGCCCTTCGCGATGGCGGCGAGCAGCAGCTCGTAGCGCACACGGCCCACGCGGTATTCAAGTGCATCCCAGTGGGCCAGCATCGCGAGGCGATAGAATGCCTCGCCGGTGCCAAGCGTGTTGCTTCCGGCCAGGGCGACGACTTCTCCGGCATAATTCCGGATCATGTCCTGGTCCTTGAAGTCCTTCGGCACGCGCGCTTCCAAATCGGCCAGGGTGGGAACCGGCGTGGCTGCGGCGGGCGTTGCGCTGCCGGACTGGGCGACGACGGAGGCACCGCTGACCACTCCCACCATCACCGCCAGAATGTGGAGTAGGCTCCGCGTCATGACAGCTGGGAGCAGGGGGCTTGGAGCAAGAAGTGCACCGTTGTTGGCTGCTGCCAACCCGGTGTTTGTCCACGGTTCTCGCTGAGCGAAACGGAGGCAAACGCAGCCAGACATGCTAAAATACGAGGTTTGTGCATTCCTCCCGTCTGGCCCGACGAGGCCGATAGCAATGCGGGAAATTGCCCGGCTGGCAATCTCGCATTGCTGGGATTGTTCATCGTTCATTTTTCAATGTTCAGTGTTCATTTGGCCGGACCCGATGAACGATGAGCGTTGAATATTGAACAATTTGTCCGCTCCTTCGCATCTCCGCAGGCGGCGACCAGCGCCGCCTCTACAGTCCGAAACCAACCCGTAACAGACATTACTCCGCGCCCAGTCGTTGCCGCCAGTAACCCGGCTGGCGTTTCAGATGCATCACGGCGATCACCCAGACGCAGTCTGGCTCATCCAAATAAACCAAGGCATACGGAAAATCCTGCGCGAGCAAACGCCGGGCCGGTGGGTCGAACTCGCGGTAGCGCCTGGGATGGAGCCGGGCTTTGTCAATCAGCCGTTCGATCTCGTCATAAAACCGGCCACCGAGTTCGGGATTGATCCCAAAATAATGCCGCAAGGCCTCGGTGAACTCTTCGTCCGCTTCGCGCTGGAAACGGTAGGGTTTCACCGTCCGACAATCTTGCGGGCCTTCGCCATCACCTCATCGCCGGGCATACCCTTGTCCCGTCCGCTGCGGATGTCAGCCAGCCGCCGCTGAATCTCCTTCTGCCAAGCGGTGCTTACCGCCGGAGTGATGCCGCCGTGCCGGGCCACCATGATGCGGTCCACCAGTTCCGCGACCACATCCTCGGGCCACTGGCTGGTCTCTTCGACAATCTGCTCAAGCGTCAGGGACATGAAGCCACTTTGCGTCACCCAAGCAGAATTTCAAGGCCGCAGTTCCCGGCGGATTTGATCGTAAGAGTGGTAAACGCCGCTTTTCTGCGCGCGCTTCACCGCCTGCAGGTCGCGTAATAGTCCTCCAGCCGGCGTCGGAGTTTTGGCAGGGTGCGTGCAGCCGCCGTGCTGATCGAGTTGTCGCGGGATTGCCGTGCCCCGGATCTTAATGGTGGTTTGCACCGGCTTGCTCATGGTTGAGTAGCCGGTCGCGCAGCCAGATTGAAAATGCGGACGATAAGCATTTCTCCCGTCTGGCCCGACCAGGCTGATAGCAATGCGGGGATTGCCCGGGTGGCAACCCCGCATTGGCAGGATTGTTCACCGTTCATTTTTCAATGTTCATTGTTCATTTGGCCGGACCCGATGAACGCTGAACAATGAACGATGAAAAATGAACAATCTGTCCCGCTTCCCTCAGGTCTCGATATGCTCCGCTTCCTGGCTTGCCGAAATTACCTGCCGGACTAGCCTCCCTTCATGAGCAAAGCGGAAATCCTCGCGCAGTTGCCCAAATTGTCCCCGCAGGAGCGCGGAGAGATTCTGGAGCAGCTCTGGCGGATGGAGGAGACCTCCGGGCCGACTCCGCGGGAGAAGGCCTTGCTCGACGAAGCCTAGGCCAGTTACGACACCAATCCGGGGGCGGTCACCCCTTGGTCGGAAGTCGAGGCCCGGTTGCGGCGTCCGCCACCTTGAACCGGCTAGTGCTCGTCCGCCCGGCCGCTGAGGCCGATCTGGCGCTGCTGGATGGACTCAACAGGATCGCCCAATGGCAGGATTGTTCATCGTTCAGTTTTCAATGTTCAGTGTTCATTTGGCCGGACCCGATGAACGGTGAACAATGGACGATGAAAAATGAACAATCTGTCCTCCTTCCCTCAGGTCTTGTGCTTGCCCGCACCAAAGCCGATCTTGCGGCCGTGCTCAGGACCACTCGGTGAGAGGAGCTGGCGCATGGCTTCGAAGAGATTGGCTATGGCACCGTCATGACCTTCGAGTTTGCGCTCCAGTTGGGTGAGCTTGGCCGCGAGTTGGCGATGGGTTGAGAGCAGCTCATGCAGTTGCACGAAAGCTCGAATGATCACGATGGAGACACGAACGGCCCGCTCGCTCCGCAACACACTCGCCAACATGGCGACGCCTTGTTCGGTGAAGACACGGGGCAAAGTGCGACGCCCACCGTAACCGGAACTTGATATTCCAGATTGGAATATCAAGT
>JBKJRX010000358.1:0-3230 GCA_046593155.1 Lacunisphaera sp. | reverse complement strand
TGCTTTTTGCAGAAGTCGATCGTGGCCTGATAGACGCCGGCGTAGCTGCTGTCGGGGATGACGCAGAGGGTGTCCTGGCCCTTGCCCTGCGCGTTCCACATCTGGCCGGAGGTGCGGATCATCGCGGGCATCGAGGCGTCGACGATGACGTCGCTCGGGACATGAAGATTGGTGATGCCCTTGTCGGAGTTGACCATGGCGACGCCGGGGCGGGCGGCGAAGACGGCGGCGATGTCGGCCTCGATCGCGGCCTTCTCGGCGGCGGGGAGGGGCTGGATCTTCTCGACGAGGTCGCCGAAGCCGTTGTTCAGGTCCACGCCGAGTTTGGCGAGGGTGGCGGCGTGCTTGGTGAAGAGGTCCTTGAAGAACACGCGGACGGCGAGGCCGAAGATGATGGGGTCGGAAACCTTCATCATGGTGGCCTTGAGGTGAAGCGAGAAGAGGACGTCGTCCTTCTTGGCCTTCATGATCTGCTGGGCGAAGAAGGCGCCGAGGGCCTTCCGGTTCATGAACGTGGCGTCGAGGATCTCGCCGGCTTTCAGCGGGGTCTTTTCCTTCAGGACGACGATCTCGGGCTTAGGGCCGCTGGGGGCAACGGCCCCTCCCTCTGCCGGCACGAACTCGATGCGCACGGTGGTCGCGGCGGTGACGGTGACGGATTTTTCGTTACTGAAAAAATCATCGTGCCCCATGGTGGCAACGGAGGTCTTGGAGGTCGGCGACCACGCACCCATGGAATGCGGGTGGGCGCGGGCGTAATCCTTGACGGCCTTGGGGGCGCGGCGGTCGGAATTACCCTCGCGGAGGACCGGGTTAACGGCCGAGCCCTTGACCTTGTCGTAACGGGCCTTGGCGTCCTTCTCGGCGTCGGTCTTGGGGACCTCGGGATAGTCCGGCAAGGCATACCCGTGGGCTTGGAGTTCGGCGATGACCTCCTTGAGCTGCGGGATGGAGGCCGAGATGTTCGGGAGCTTGATGATGTTGGCCTCGGGCTTGAGGGTCAGGGCGCCCAACTCGGTGAGGTGGTCGGGGACGCGTTGGGCCTCAGGGAGCTGGTCGGAGAACACCGACAGGATGCGGGCGGCGACGGAGAGGTCGCGCGTCTCGATAATGATCCCCGCGTGCTTCGTGAAGGCCTGCACGATCGGCAGAAGGGAATAGGTGGCGAGCGCCGGGGCCTCGTCGGTCTTGGTGTAGATGATGGTGGGGGACATGAGTGGCAAAGAGGGAAGGGAGGAAGAGCTAAGGGTTGGGAACAGAGCCGGTCAAAAGCAATGTTCACGCCCCCGGACCTTTCAGCCGGGCTAATCACCTTCTGAAGCCAGGTGGGGAACTGGGGAGGTAGGGCGAATCCTCCGGATGAGCCGGTATGCGAGCGGCTCGTCAGGGACGACTCGCCCTACCAGCCCGCGCGGAGCGCCGGCTCCACCGTCAGCTGCATCCCATACAAGTCTGAGCTTTCAGGACTCTGCCTTGTTCACTTCTTCGGCTTCTCGTCGAGAATCTCATCGGTCGGGTCGACGTGGGTGCCCTTGTTCGCCTCGGCGGCTTGCTTGGCTTTCTGGACGGCTTTGCCGTAGGTGGAGGTGGGCTTGCCGTCGACCGAGAGAGCCGGAGGCGCGGCTGGCTTGGAGACGGGGGGCGCGGGAGCCGGTTTCACGGCTGAGGGGGAGGGCGCCTGCTTGGCCGGCATTGTTGCGACTGACGCAGGGCTTGCTTCCGACAGCGAGGTTTCCGGCATATAGTCCGTGTCGGCCAGTGGGATCTTACCTTGCGAGGAACGGTATTTGACGATGAGCAGGTCTCCCTCGCGGCCAATCACCTCGAGCTTGGTGCCCTTCACGAGCGCAAAGGAGCCGTTACCGATCTTGATCGCGGACTTGGTGACCGTGGTGGCGTGGACTGGAGCGGCCGGTTCGGCGGAAAGGGCGGATGCCGCGAATGCACCCACAAGACACAGGCAGGACAGCAGGCGGGTTTTCATGAACGTCACTACACGCGAGCCGAGCGGCTGAGGCAACCGCGGTCTGGCGCTCGGTTGGCTTTGACTGCAGCTTTGCGGGTGGAGGGCCCGCGCTTGCCGGCCATAGTGCTTGGCGACGCTGGTCCCTGCGGGCCGGATGGGCCAGCGAGCTTGCTCGCGCCTCTTCCCAATCTGCGCGAGCAAGCTCCCCGCCCACAAATTCAGAATCAGCGGCCGCAGGGCCGCGGGTCCTCCACATCTGCCGGTTTTTCCGTGTGTTCGGCGTGTTCCATGGTTACCTCCGGTCTCGATGAAGCCCAACATCATGCTCGCCGAGACGAGGACGCCCAATGGCGCGCGCCTGACGCTGGTGGAGCACGATGGCAGTTACTGCATCCGCGTGAACGGGCAGCAGCTGATGCATTCCTCGGTGGCCACGTCCGAGATCGCGCTGGGCCGGCTGGGCTGCGCGCGGCACCCGAACCGCGCGGCCGCGACGCGCGTGTTGATCGGCGGGCTGGGCCTGGGGTTCACCTTGAAAAGCGTGCTGCAATGCACCGGGCCCAAGGCGCGGGTGGAGGTGGCGGAACTCTTTCCCGAGATCGTGGCGTGGAACCGCACCTTCCTGGCCGGACTCAATGGCGGGGCGCTCACCGACCGCCGCGTCACGGTGATCGAGGAGGACGTGCGCCTGATCATCCGCCGCGCCGTCCGCAACCCTTACGATGCCATCATTCTCGACATCGACAACGGCACCACCGCGATGGTGAAGGACGAGAACAACCAGCTCTACAGCGAGCGGGGTATGCAGCAGATCGCCGCGGCATTGAAACCGGGTGGACGCGCCACGATCTGGTCGGCCTGTCCGGACGTGGCGATCGAGCGCCGGCTTACGAAGGCCGGGTTCACAGTGCAGGCCGTGCCGGCCAAGCTCCACGAGTCGGCCAAGCGCTGCGCCTACATGATTTATGTGGCGGACATGCCGGCGGCGGTGAAGGGATAGGGCGCGGACTCCGCCTGGTCCGTCGTAGCCTTGGCGAAGTCGGATCCGCGCCGCGGCGGTGAGCGGAGTCACCGCCCTGCCCATGACGCAATTCAGAACTTCGTCCCGAGGTAGTGCGGGAGCATCTGGCGCCACCAGGGCCAGTCGTGGCGGACGTCGTGGCCCCAGAGGTCGATCTCGTGCGGGATGTGCTTGGTCGACAGGATGCGCCCGATGTCGACGGCGGACGAGGGCTTTTCGTGGGCGCCCTGGCCCGAGACGAAA
>JBKJRX010000345.1:0-2889 GCA_046593155.1 Lacunisphaera sp. | reverse complement strand
CGGCCATGGTCGCCGCCGCCCTGCGCAGCGGCCGTTTCTGCGGCATCAAGGTCTACCATTGCTACGCGAGCCGCCCCGACACGATGCACGCCAAGCTGGCGGAATACGCCCCGGACTGGATGTGGGAAATCCTCCACGAGGTGCGCGGCGTCCTGCTCCTGCACATCGTGCGCGCCGGCGCCATCGAGGATCCGTCTAACCAGCAGGAGGTGCGCCGCCTGTGCCAGGCCTACCCGAACATGCGCCTCATCCTGGCGCACATCGCACGCAGCTTCAACTACCGCAACGCCCGCCGCGGGCTCCACAGCATGGCCGACCTCGACAACGTGGTCGTCGACACCTCGGCGGTCTGTGAGTCTGAGGCCTTCCGCGCCGCCCTGAAGGTCCTCGGGCCCCGGCGCGTCCTGTGGGGCTCCGATTTCGCCGTGAGCGAAGTGCGCGGCCGCTGCGTTAGCACGGGCGATCTCTTTTTCTGGCTCCACCCCGAGCTGCTCCGCCCCGACTACGCCGCCCCGACAAACAACGACATGACCCTCATCGGCATCGAGTCGCTTATGTGCCTGCGCGAGGCCTGCGAGGACACCGGCCTGACCCAGGGCGACCTCAACGATGTCTTCTGCGGCAACGCGAAGCGGCTCCTCGCGCCCCACCTCGGGGAAGCGAAGGGCCCCGCGCCCCGGACCGGACCGGAACTCTGGCAGCACGCCCGCACCGTCATCTCCGGCGGCACCGGCCTCCTCTCCAAGCGGGCCGAGATGTTCGACGCCAAGTCCTGGCCCGCCTACTTCTCCCGCTGTAACGGCAGCGACGTGTGGGACCTCAACGACCGCCGCTACGTGGACTGCGCCGGCGGCGTCGGCGCGATCCTGCTGGGTTATGCGGATCCCGACGTCACCGCGGCCGTGACGCGGCGCCTCAGCCTCGGCACGTATTGCTCGCTCGTGAGCCCGCAGGAGGTCGAACTCGCCGAGAAGCTACTTTCGCTGCACCCATGGGCGGGCAAAGTGCGCTATGCGCGCGGCGGCGGCGACGGGATGAACATGAGCGTCCGCATCGCCCGCGCCGCCACCGACCGCAGCGGCGTCGCCTTCTGCGGCTACCACGGCTGGCACGACTGGTATCTCGCGGCGAACCTCGGCGAGACCGACGCCCTCAACGGTCACCTCCTGCCTGGCCTCGAGCCGAAGGGCGTGCCACGCGAACTGAAGGGCACCGCCGTGCCGTTCAAATACAACGACCTGGCCTCCTTCGAGGCGGCGCTCGCGAAACTGGGCGACAACCTGGCCTGCGTGGTCATGGAGCCCATGCGCTCGCAGTTACCCCAGGACGATTTCCTCGCCAAGGTCGCCGCCCGCTGCCGCGCCGCCGGCGGCGTGTTCGTCGTCGACGAGGTGACCAGCGGCCTGCGCTACGGCCACCCCGGCGCGCTCACGCGCCTCGGCGTGGAGCCGGACCTGGTCGTCTACGCCAAGGCGATGAGCAACGGCTTCCCCTTCGGCGCCGTGGTGGGCCGCGAGCCCATCATGCAGGCCGCCGACGGCAGCTTCATCTCGTCCAGCTACTGGACGGACGGCGTCGGCCCGGCCGCCGCCCTCGCCGTGCTCGAGAAGGTCGAGCGCCTGGGTGTGCAAAAGATCATCTGGGACCGCGGCGAGAAGCTGCAAAACTCGCTCCGCAGCCTCGCCACCCGGCACCCGGCCTGCCGTCTTCTGGTGGGCGGCATGCCGGCGACACCCACGATGCTCTTCGACCTCGGCGCCGACGCCCCGCTGGCGCAAACGCTCTTTGTGCGCAAGATGCGCGAACGCGGCTTCCTCGTCGCCACTTACTATTACATCATGCTCGCACATGATGAGGGTAGGATCGCCTCCATGCTGAGCGCCGCCGATGAGACCATGAGCGAGATCTCCGCGATCATCAACCGCGGGACCCTGGCGGAGGAGTCCGGCGCAGCCCGCGGTTTGCGCGGCTTCACCCGCCTCGCCTGACCAACCCGGCCGTCCTTCCCCCATGTTCCCGCTCCGCGCCTTGCCCTTCACCCACACCGCACCGACCCGGCTGCAGCCGCAACCGGGCTGGGCGCGGCTGCCCGGCATCACCCTTGACCGGGTGGTCGGAGTCGCCCTCGACTCGCGGGGCCGCATCTACGTCGCCCACCGGGGCGACCATCCGCTGCTGCGCCTCCACTCCGACGGCACGCTCGATTGCGAGATCGGCGGCGAGTATCAGCAGAGAAAAATGGCCTACGACCTGCGGGGTCCGGTCCCGATCCCCATCGCCGAGCGCATCTGGCTGCACGGCCTGCACGTCGACCCGTGGGACAACGTCTGGATCACCGATGTAAGCCGGCACCTCGTCATGAAGTTCTCCCCCGAGGGCAGGCTGTTGCTCACGCTGGGCGTCGACGGGGTGTCCGGCTGCGACGACCGCCATTTCTTCCAACCCACGCACGTCTGCGTGATGCCCAGCGGGGAATTCTTCATCACGGACGGCTACGGCAACTCGCGCATCGCGAAGTTCTCGGCGGACGGGCGCTTCCTCTTCGACTGGGGCCGCCGCGGCACGGCGGACGGCGAATTCCACACGCCCCACGTGATCACGGCCGGCCCGGACGGCCTGCTCTACATGACCGACCGCGAGAACGACCGTATCCAGGTTTTCATGACCGACGGCAGCCATGTCGCCACCTGGCCCGACCTGCATTCCATGGACGGGCTGTATGCCGCCCCGGACGGTTTTATTTACGGCTCCGGGGGCATCGACAACGCGGTCATACGTTTCGACCGCACCGGCCGCACGCTGGATGTCTGGACCCTGCCCGGCGTCCTGCATTATCCGCATGGCATCGCCGTGGGCCGCGACGGCTCGATCTACCTCGCGGAGACCGGG
>JBKJRX010000342.1:0-21300 GCA_046593155.1 Lacunisphaera sp. | reverse complement strand
CCCAAGCGCATGCCGGTGACCGCGAGCAGGCCGAAGAGACAGCAGTGCGTTCGCTGCCGCAATGGATGCGGCGACACCATCGTGAGCGCAGCTTGCAGGAGTCGCGCGATCTCAGCTTGGGTATAGAGGTAAGGTCGCGCCCGCTTGGAACGGAACGGGAGCAACCGCCGGTGCGGCACCTCAGTGACGGGATCGGTCGCGTTTCGATACTGGGCGAAGCCGCGGATGATGCACAAGCGCCGCGCCCACGACACCGGCTTTTCGTAACTGCGTTGGCTGGAGTATTCGACGGCCAGGACGCTGGTGATGTGCTCGGCGCCGCGTTCCGCGAGGAACGCGACGAACTCGTGCAGGCACTCACCGTATTCGCGGAGCTTGAAGCCGAGGCCGCGGCGCAGCTCCAGGTAGTCTTCGACGGCTTGGGTCAGCGGGGTCATTTGGCACCTCCCGGCCACGCGACCGCGAGCGATCGCAGCGCATTCAGATCAACCTTCGCGTAGATCGCCGTGGTGTCGGCGCTGCGGTGCCGCAGGATTTCCCCGATCTCATCGAGCGAGGCCCCGCGGCGGAGCATATCGGTCGCGAGGCTGTGCCGAAGCAGGTGCGCGCCCGCGCGCACTGACTTCACACCCGCCACCTTCAGCGCCCGCCACACGATTTTGGCGACGGAGTTGGCCCCGTAAAGCCCGCGGCGAGGGGCGCGATCTCGGATGAAGAGGGCGCGGCAATCACAGTGCGGTCGGCCGTGCCGGATGTATCGCGCCATGGCCCGCGCCACGTCGGCCGGCAGCGGGAGCTGCGCCATCCGCGCCGCTTTGCCGCGCACCAAGAGGTAACCATGTTCCCAGTAGATGTCATCAAGCTGGAGCCGGATCACTTCGCCGGCCCGAAGACCGAGCCGGGCGAGCAGCAACAGGATCGCGTAGTTGCGTCGTTCGAGCGCGGTTTTACGGCCGCATGCCTTGAGCACACGCTGCACCTGGTCGGCCGGAAGATGCTTCGGCAGCGTGGCCAGTTTCCACCGTGCCACTTTCGGCACCGCCATCGCGAGGTCCTGCGGATGCAGGCCTTTGTAGTGCAGGTAACGAAGGAACGAGCGGGTCGAGGCGACGAGCTTGCGCGTATAGGATGTTCCATGGCGCCGGGCGTGTCGCTGGACGAACGCGATCACGTCACCCGCGCTCAACTTCTGCAATTCGACTGGCCCGCCATCAAACTCTTCGCTGAGCAAACGGCGGACGAACACGATCCAACTTGCCGCCGTGGCGGGCGACAGCGCCCGTTCGCCCACCAGGAAGCGCTCGTATTTCGCGACCGCTTCATCGATGGCCGTCGACGCCGGCACCGGCGCGGCGATCACGCCGCCTTCGCGCAGCATCCCCAACAGCCGACGCATGGCGGCCGGCGCGCTGACGTGCACCCATTTCGCCCGCACCCGTGGATCTAAAAACTTGGCCACCAGTTTCTCGCCGATTCGGGCGAGCGGCAGGTGCCGACGCGCGAGCCATGCGTCAAAGTGTTCGAGCAAGCTGAGGTGGTAGCCCTGCGGCCGGAGCGCGTAACCTTGGGACTGGATCAGCGCCATGTAACGATCGATGAACGGAGACAGCGGGCCGGTCGGCCCGCCCTCGATGGGTGTAGTTAGTAGGTCCATCCCGCCAAGGATGCCCGGCAACACCGCCGACACCCGTTTTATGCCGCATCCAAATGGGCTATTTCAGAGGAGGCCGACTCCGACATTCGGCATAAAAAGTCATGCGGCATAACGCCCGATGGGTGATTGTGGACACAACGGTCGCAACGAGGAGATCAAGGCATGGGTGTAAGAGCACCCCGAGATCAAATCGAAGATCGAAGAGCGCATCCGCAACGTGCCGGAGGCAAACCGTGAACGGGCGTTCATCAACGCCGCGAAGACGGAAGCCATGAACCAGACAGTGTGGCCCGTTGGTAACGCCGTTCGTCCGTAGTTGCAGGAGATTCCTGGGGCGGCGGGTGCTTCGGCGCCCGCCGCCTTTTGCTTTAGCGCCCAGAAATGGCCAGGAGACAATGCAAGTGGCACGCGAAGTCGCCGATAACCTTAACGATTGGTGCCCAGCGCGAGAACCGCATCAGCGCGCGTGGTCATTTTGGGTGTTTTCCTGGCGGATGACTTTTTTGCCTTCTTGACTATCTTCTTTTTTGTCATGCTTCACAATCGTATCAACAAATCCGATTTGCAAACATGGGCATTCACCGCAGACATACCCGCGGTCACCAGTTCAGATTCGTTTGGATGCAGCCTTTCGCGGTCTAACAATCTGGGCAAGTTCTTGGGCAATATCCTCGGGCGAAAGAACAAAATCAACGCACCCGCTTGCGATTGCGCTCGCAGGCATATCCGGTTGCTCGGCCGTGTCTAACTTCTGCGCGATGGTAATGCCCCCCACTTCTTTGATGCCGCATAGCGCGGCGGCTCCATCACCATCATAGCCAGAAACAATGACTGCGACCAGTTTGCCATTCCAGTGGTTGGTCAGAGATTTCAGAAAAACCGTTATTACGTCGGGCCATCCCCGTGGCTTTGAGATCGGCTTTAGGCGGAATTCGCCGTTGAGCACATGCAAATCCCGCTGTTCCGGGATAATGAACACGTGGTTGGGCTGGATGAGCAGTTTTTCCGTAATCAACTCGACCGGCATCGTCGTGCAGCTCGGGAGAATTTCGTGGAGCCTAGTGGCGACGGTTCTAAGGTGATTGACGATGACGATGGCAACGCCCAAATCGGCCGGCAAATGCCGCAACAACCGGATATATGCGTCAAGGCCACCAGCTGAACCTCCCACGCAAACAACAGGAAAATCACTTACTATGAGCGCAGGCAACTCACTGAGGCATCTTTTGAGCGCGCGGGTTTTTTTGGGTGCAGCTGACATGACGAACTTGCTCGACCATTTGTGATGCTTTTTCTCACAAAGGAATCTACATGGGCCGCTACTGTGGAGCAATGGGGTCTTACCCTGGCCTCAGGAGCTTTTACGAAGGAGGGCCCCCGTCCGGCCTAAACGAGGCTTCGCATGGCACGGCCACTCTCAGTGTGAAAGGGAAATTTGGATGGCACTACCGCCTGAAATCAGGGGATTTTATTTGTTGCGGGTAATTGCCGGGTTTAGGCATCGTTCATGCTTGTTCGGTCAGAGGCTAACCACACAACGCACACACGACAGGCCAATGAAAACTTTTCGCGAGCTCTACTGCTCACAGCACCAGTTACCCTTGGATCGATTCGAAGAGGATCTGGTTGGCCGCAGCCTCCACTTGCACGCTTGGCCGGTCTATTGGTTGCTGGGGCTGAGCCGCGACTACACCTCCGCGGATTACGATTTCGTGCGCGGGGTGGGCGAGTTGCGCAACCGGCGCGAATTTCGCACCGAAGCCGCCGAATTTCACTATCATCCCCACAACCGCGGCATGCTGCGCAGCTTGCTGAAACTGCGCGTATCCACTCAGCGGTTGCAGCGGATTTTCGACCGGGAAATCGAGGAGCACGGCAGCCGGCCTCCCATGTAAAAGAGGCGGCCGCTGGGTTTTAGGAGTTGAGCCATCTTGCGGAGCGGGCGTAGCCTGTGGCCAATCATCCCCCTATGTCCTCTCCCCATCGATTCCTTCGTCAGACCCTCTGCTTGTTGGTGACTGCTTGCTGGTCGGTCCAAGTTTGGGCCAAACCCGCCGAGCTCGGCGGGTTTCAGGCCCAGGCGGCGGCCAGCCGCATGGCGCTCACCCTGCCCACCTATCCGCTCACACCGGATGAGGTGAAAGCCCAGGCCGAGAGCGCCATCAAGACCGCCGACGCCGCCTTGGCCGCCCTCGCGGCCCAGGATCCCGCCAAGCTTACTTTCGCCAGCACCTTCGCCGTCTATGACGCCATCACCGCCCGCGTGGGTGACGCCTACTCGGTGGCCGGCACGGTCGCAGAATCCGCGGTCGACAAGGTCATGCGCGACACCGCCAGCGAGATGTCGGTCAAACTCCAGGAATGGAGCGTCGGCTTGGATTACCGCGCCGACCTTTACCGCGTCCTCAAGGCCTTTGCCGACACCAAGTCCAAGCTGGCCGCCGACGAGCAGCGCCTGGTCGATGAGCAGATGCGCTCCTACCGCCGCGCCGGACTCAGTCTGCCCGCCACCGAGCGTGCCGAGGTGGAAAAACTCCGCAAGGACCTCGCCGGCCTGAACACCGAGTTTGCCGTCAACATCAACAACGCCCGCGCCCCGCTCGATTTCACCGCGGAGCAAATGGCCGGCGTGCCTCAGAGCTTCCTCGACAGCCCCGGCGTGAAACAGGCCGACGGCCGCTACCGCGTGATGGCCAACATCACCTGGCACGCCGTCGCCGTCGCGGAGGGCGCCGACGATGCTGAGACGCGCCGCCAGGTGAATGTGGCCCGCAACTCGCTGGCCCGGGAGACCAACGTCCCCATCCTCACCAAGCTCGTCGCCCTCCGGGCCGACATTGCGCGCCGCCTCGGTTATGCGACCTGGGCCGACTACCAGATCGAGAACCGCATGGCCAGGACCGGCGCTACGGCCGTTAAGTTCGAGGAAGAGCTGACCCTCGGCCTGCAGACCAAGTTCGCCGCCGAGATGGATACACTCCGCTCGCTGAAGGTGAAGCACCTGGGCGCGGCCGAGGCACAGATCGAGCCGTGGGACATCAGCTACTACACCAACAAGCTCCTCAAGGACCGTTACGCCGTCGATACCGAGGCGCTGCGCGTTTATTTTCCCTACCAGGCGACCCTCGACGGCATGTTTGCCATCTACCAGAAGATCTTCGGCCTGAAGTTCACCGAGGTCACGCCGCCCTACGTGTGGGCGCCGGGGGTGCAGCTCTACGTCGTGCAGGACTCCGCCACCGGCGTGCCGATGGGCGCGTTCTACCTCGACATGTTCCCGCGCGAGGGGAAGTTCAACCACTTCGCCTGCTTCCCGCAAAAGGCTGGCGGCGTGATGACCGACGGGCGTTATGACCTGCCCGTGGTGGCGCTGATGTGCAACTTCCCTGCGCCGTCCGCCGACAAGCCCTCGCTGCTGAAGCAGGGCGACGTGGTCACTCTCTTCCACGAATTCGGCCACGTGATGCACGGCATGCTCAGCCGCTCGCGCTTCGTGGCACAGACCGGGTTCGCCGTGCCGCAGGACTTTGTGGAGGCGCCGTCGCAGATGCTGGAGAACTGGGTCTGGGACAAGGCCGTGCTCGACACCTTCGCCGCGGACTATCGCGATGCCTCGAAGAAGATCCCGGCCGAGACCATCACCGCCCTGGTCGACGCGCGCCAGGCCACCGAAGGCTACGCCACCCGCCGCCAGCTCTCGCTCGGCCTCATTGACCTTTCCTTCCACGCTGTGCCCGCGGCCGAGGCTGAGAAAATGGACGTGATCGCGGTCAGCAACGCCGTGCTCAAGCGCGTCACGATCGCGCCGCCGCCGGACACGGCCTTTGTCGCTTATTTCGGCCATCTCGCCGGCTACGACGCCGGCTACTACGGCTATCTCTGGGCCAAGGTCATGGCCATCGACATGGCCAGCGAGTTCAAGAAAGCCCCCGGTGGATTCCTGGACGAGAAGGTCGGCCGCCGCCTGCGTGACGAGGTCTACGGCGTGGGGCATACCCGCGATGTCGCCGAGTCGGTCGAGAAGTTCCTCGGCCGCCCGCGCTCGCAGGAGCCCTTCCTCGAATACGTTGGGATCAAGAAGTGAGGCTGTAGGGCGGGATCGCGACCCCGCCCTACATCAAACGTCTCCAGCAGCTTGTAAAGGCGGGCGACCATCGGGGTCGCGTCCTCGAGCATCCCGCCCCCCTTCGCTCAGCGGCTGAGCTACGGCGGGGCAGCGGCAGGTGCGCGCTTAGACGGTTTCCAGAAGCTTATACAACCGGGCGACCATCGGCGTGGCGTCCTCGAGCATGCCGGCGGAGATGAGGGCGTTGTCGAGGATCTGCTCGGCGACGAGCTTTGCCCGGTCGGGCGCAGCGGTGTGCGTCTCGAAGAGGCGCTTCATCACGGCGGAGCGGGGATTGATTTCGAGGTTCACCTTCTGCGGGGTGTCGGCGCCCTCCTTGTCCATGGCCTTCATCATGCGACGCATGTGGGCGGACATGAATTTGTCGGCGTTGATCGCCAGCGCGGGGGAATCCACGAGCCGGTCGCTGGCCTTCACTTCGGCGACGCGGTCGCCCAGTGATTCCTTGAGCCAGGTGGTAAGCGTCTTGGTGTCGGCCTCGCTGAGGGCGCCTTCGGGCTTCGGGATGTCGCTGAGCTTCACGTCGGCGTGATCGGCCGCGATCAGCTTCTTGCCGTCGAACTCGCGGACGTTGTTCATCACGTATTCGTCGACGGGCTCATAGCAGAAGAGCACCTCGAGATTGCGGGCCTTGAAGCCCTCGAGATAGGGGCCGCTTTCAATGGAGGTGCGGTCCTTGCCGACGAGGTAATAGATTTCCTTCTGCTCGCTGCCCGTGCGGGTGACGTAGTCGGCAAGGCTGGTCGTCTTGGTCTTGTCGGTGAGTGACGACTCGAAGCGGAGCAGCTTCACGAGCTGGTCCTTGTGGCTAAAGTCCATCGCCGCGCCTTCCTTCAGAAAAATGCCAAACTGGGCGTAGAACTTGGTGTAGGTGTCCGGGCGCTGGGTCGCCTCCTCGTCGAGGAACTTGAGGAAGCGCTTCGTGATGACGCGGCTCAGTTTATCGAGGAGCGCCTTGTCTTGCATCGTCTCGCGGGAAATGTTCAGCGGAAGATCCTCGCTGTCCACGACGCCCTTGAGGAAGCGCAGCCACTCGGGCAGCAGGTCCTTGGGCGCGGCGTCGATCAGCACCTTGCGGCAGTAGAGCGAGACCGCGGGCTCGAAGCGGGAAAAACCGAGCTTTTCCGTGTTCTCCTGCGGAACGAAAAGCAGGGCGTTGATCGAGAGCGGGGCGTCGGCGGAAAAGTGCAGGCGCAGCTGCGGTTCATCGTAGGCGTGCGACTGGAACTTGTAGAACTCGGTGTATTCCTCGTCCTTGATCTCGTTCTTGGAGCGCAGCCAGAGGGCCTGGACGGTGTTGACGCGCTTGCCGTTAAGGTTGATCGGGAACGACACGAAGGCGCTGTAGCGCTCGACGATCTCCTTGATGCGGCTGTCGTTGGCGTAATCGGCGCAGTCGTCCTTCAGTTCGACGACGATTTTCGTGCCGCGCGAGACATCGGCGGCTTCCTCGATCTCGTAGCTACCGGAACCGTCGCTCGACCAGACGTGGCCGGGTTCACCGGTCTTCGACGAGTGGGAGTAGACCTTGACGGACTTGGCGACCATGAAAGCGGAGTAGAAGCCGACGCCGAACTGGCCGATGAGGCTGGTGTTCTTGGCGCCGCCTTCGCCGAGGGCCTTGAGAAAGGCCTTGGAGCCGGAGTGGGCAATGGTGCCGAGGTTCTCGATCAGCTCGGCGCGGGTCATGCCGATGCCGTAGTCCTGGATCGTGAGGGTCTTGGCCTTGTCGTCAGTGGTGACGTTGATCTCAAGCGGCTGGTCGCCGAAGATGTCCTTCTCGGTCAGCTGGGTGTGGCGGAGCTTCTCGAGGGCGTCGGAGGCGTTGGAGACCAGCTCGCGCACGAAGATTTCCTTCTCCGTGTAGAGCGAGTGGATGACGATATCGAGGAGCTGCTTGATCTCGGCTTGGAACTCGAATTTCTGCGGTGTGGTGGTGGACATGAGGGGAGTTGAGAGTGGGTGGTTGAGAGCTGGAAGTTAACCCGCCTACGCTCTGACGAGCGACGGCGAGGCAAAAAACGAAAAGGGCGGTTAACTTACTGGCCGCCTGACAAAAATCAAGGGATTGGAAGGGTTGTTGTCTGAGTTTGTGTAGGTCGGGGTTTATCCCCGACATCGGACCCAGAATGTCGGGCGTAAAGCCCGACCTGCAAACGAGCTAATCGCACAGCCAGGCCTATTTGATCCGGATCTCGACGATCTCGGGCTTTTTCCGGTCGGAGGTCTGGATCAGGATTTCGAACTCCTTGCCTTGCCGGCCGAAGCCGCTCGCCTGGTTGTTGATGTATTGGCGGTAGGCAACGCCTTCGACCCGGTAGCGGCCGGTCCAGCCCGACACTGGTTCGGGGTTTTCGAGGAAAATATCCGAGCTGACCACCGCGCCGATGTTTGAGTGGGGATCGTCCTGGTATTTGAAATACGACCGGGCGCGCTCCTCGGCGAATTTGGCCACTTCCGCCTGCACCAAGTCAGGCTGCGCCGCAGTTTGTTCGGCGGTCTTTACGTTAAGGGTCCGGCTGGCGGCGCGGGCAGCCTTGGCCTCGTCCTCGGCCATGCGTTGCCGGCGCTCGGCATTTTCCGCGGCTTTGAGCCGGTCGGCGGCCTCCTGCTTTTTCTCGGCTTCCAATTCCTCGGAGGACAACACCGGAGTCAGTTCCTTCAGGCGAGCGCTGATGTCATCCGGCAGCAGCGACGTGCGCACGCTGATCAGGTCCTTGTTGACCAGCAGCATGACGGTTCCGGCGGTCGTGTTGATACTGCGCACGGCCACCTCGGTGAAAAGCATGCCGTCCTTCAGGCGCAATTCCTTAAAGGGCAGATTGACGTCGACGATCACGGCTGCGGCCTGCACGGCCAGCAGCCCGGCGAAGGGGAGGAAGATTCGGCGGATCATGCCGGGAAATTAGCCGGCATGGGCCGTTTCGCAAGAGCGGGGTAGGGCGCGGACTCCGGTCCGCGCCGCGGCGGTGACGGAGTCACCGCCCTACCTTAGGGCGTCAACGCCTGCAACGGCACCAGCCGCACCGGGCCAAGGAGACCGGCGGGGGTAATGTCCCAGCCCGAAGCGTCGAATGGCTGGTAGCTGATGTTCACGAAGTTGATTTCCCGCATGATCTTCCATTCCACCTTCCGGCGGTCCAGGTCGCGAATGCGGTTGGCGGCGAGGTTGGTGACCTCGAGGACGAGGGTGTTTTTGCCTGACTTGAGATGGCGGCCGATCCTGGCTTGGAGCGGTAGCGACCAGACGGTGCCGGCATCCTGGCCGTTGACGATGACGCGCGCGCTTTCGCGGACTTCGCCAAGATCAAGCAGCCAATCGGCGACCTTCGCGTCAGCCGGCAGGGTGAACACGGTCTCATAGCGGGCGGTGCCGCCGAAGCGTTCCCACTCGCCGCCTTGGGCCGTCCACGAGCCGAAGCCGGCCTGCTTGAAGGCCGGCGGCATCTCCGGGCCGCCGCGGACCGCGGTGACAGACCAGTTGCCATCGAGCACAACCGGCTGGCCGGCGCCGGCGCGATAGGGCCAGAAGGAAAGGTTGGATGAAAAGGGTTTCGTGCTGGTGCGGACAATCAGGGACTCGCCTGGCGCCAGCTGGAGATAATATTCGGTCGCTCCGCCGGTGGTGGCCTGCCGGGAGGCGGCGAGTGCCCGCTGACCCGTCAGAGGATCGAAAATCAGCACGGCCTGCGCCGCGCGGCCGAGCGTGACCCAGCCGTCGTGCCCTTGGGCGGTGAGGTTGGTGAGAAAATAATCGTAGCCGTCGTCCGTGGCGCGGCGGATGAAGCTGACGCCGGTGTCGGCCACAGCCTCGCGGGCCACCCCGAGTGCGGACAGGGCGGCGACCGGGTCAGCTTGAACGAGGGCGCCGAGCCCCGCGCGCACGTTTTTGAATGCGGCGCGGCGCGCCTCGAGCCGGCCGAAGCCGGGCACATCCTCGGGCAGCGCCTCGAAGATGACCTTGGCCCCGGCGCGGGCCAGCTGGGCGAGGCGCTCGAGCGTGGCGACGGGCATGCGGCGGGTGGCGGGCACCAGCAGCACGCGGTAGCGGCCGCCAGGGGTCGCGAGTCCACCCGCGTCGGCCCTGGTGAGCTGCAGCTGGGCGTCGGAGATGTAGTCGAAGCCGTAGCCGGTGTTGAGGAGCTTTTGGGCGAGGCGACCGGTGGGTTTTTCGGTGAGCCACTTCACGTCATGCACGCCGAGCTGCTGCATGAGCGGGCCGGTGGTGGCGTCCCAGATGTCGGCGGCGGGCCAGTAAATGAGGACCTCGTTGTCGGGCGAACCGCGCTGGAGAATGGACTGGACGCGGGCGACGTAGGCGTTGAGTTCTCCGAATTCCTTCCACCAGGTATTGCGCGGGTTGAACTGGGTGGAGGCATAAAAGAGCCAGCCAGGCCACGGCGCGTCCTGCGGTGAGAACGCCGTGCCATGATAAAGGATATGGTTGATGCCGTTGACGAACAGGCGGTCGATCTCCGGTTTGGTGTAGGAGAGCGCGACCTTCCAGTGCTCGCGCAGCCACGTGCAGGTCTCGCTGGAGGTGAGGGTGTGGCCCATCACATGGCCGGCGGACGAGGCCATGCGCATGACCAGCGGCTCGGGCAGGTCTTGGCCGTGGCGCACTTCGTGGTCGAGGCGGCGCAGGCCCGGGATGGGGAAAGGCGTCGAGCCGAAGGTCTCGGTCTCGGCCATGTCGACCGCGCCGTAGAGGTCGAGCAGGTTGGCCGGCGCGCCGTGCGACTGGTTGCGGACCTGGAAGCCGCGGTCGTGCGACCATTTCACCCAGGTGTTGAGATAGTCG
This sequence comes from Lacunisphaera sp., assembly GCA_046593155.1. Taxonomy (GTDB): domain Bacteria; phylum Verrucomicrobiota; class Verrucomicrobiia; order Opitutales; family Opitutaceae; genus Lacunisphaera. The sequence goes on along the minus strand of JBKJRX010000342.1, from coordinate 10,719 downwards.
AGATGCAGTTTCGCGAGGGTCTCGCGATAATCGCTCTTCACGCGGGCCAGCGTGTCGGCCTCGGCGGGCTTCTGTCCCATCAACTCGGCGGCGTAGGTCTGGATATCGTAGCCATGCAGTTCCTGAAAGGCGGCCGGCAGTCCCGGCGTCCATTCCGAGTTGTAGTATTCGAAGGAGTCGTGGAACTGGCTGCGGATGAGTTCGCGCGGGAAGGTGGCGAAGGCGGTGCTGAAGGGAGCGAGGTAGCGATCAAGGGCGCCGGTCGAATAGGGGTCGACGACGAGGCCCTCGTCGCCCGGCGCGGCGCGCTTGACCATCATCTTGGTCGGGGTGCCGGTGAGCTTGCCATCCACGAGCGCGAGTTTGGCGGAGCCGTCGGCCGGAGTCGTCCACGGACCGCCGAAAGGCCAGCCGGTGCCGGTGGCCATGTCCACGCCGAGGCCGCGGCGCTGGGCCTCGCGGCCGGTGTGCTCGAGCATCTGCATCCACTTGGGCGTCAGGAAATCGATGTAGCGACTCTCGTAGCCCTTGGCGCCGTAGATGGGGGTGATCTCGACGCCGCCGAGACCGGCGTCCTGGAACGATTGGAGTTCAGCGGTCAGGCTGGCGGGGTCGACGCCGCTGCCGGGCCACCACCAGCGGGTCCACGGTTTGTTCTCGCGGGTGACCTCGGGCCAGGCGGTGACCGAGGCCGGCAGCGGGCCGGAAAAAACGACACAGGTCAGCAGGGCAACGAACGCACACGGGGTCTTCATGGGGGTCCGGCCAGCTTGCGCGAGGAACACGCCGCAGCAACGGAACAGTTAACGGACAGTCAGAGGATGATCTACACACCCCGTCGCGACAGGGCGGGGAGCGTGGGAGGTAGGGCGCGGACTCCGTCCGCGCCGCGGCGGGCAACGGAGTGCCCGCCCTACCCCCCGAGGTAAGCGGCCTTGAGATCCGGATTGTTCCGGAGCTCGGCGGACGGGCCCTGCATCGCGACGACCCCGGTCTCGAGCACATAAGCGTCGTGGGAAATCTCCAGGGCGAGGTTGGCGTTCTGCTCGACGAGCAGGATGGTGATGCCGTGGGTTTTGTTGATCTCCACGATTTTCTCAAAAATGGTGCTGATGAGCTTGGGGGCGATGCCGAGCGAGGGCTCGTCGAGCATGAGCAGCTTCGGTTCGCCCATGAGCGCCCGGCCAATGGCGAGCATTTGCTGTTCGCCGCCGGAGAGCGTGCCGGCGGCTTGGGTGAGCCGCTCCTTCAGGCGGGGGAAAATGGTGAAGACATAGTCGCGGGTCGCGGCGATCTTCGTCTGGTCGTTGCGCAGGTAGGCGCCCATGGCGAGGTTCTCGTCCACCGTGAGATTGGAAAAAACCATGCGCCCCTCGGGCACGTGGCAGAGGCCGCGGGCGACGATCTGGTGCGGCGGGAGCTTCGTGATGTCCTCGCCCTTGAAGCTGATGCTGCCGCGCTTGGCGCGGAGCAGGCCGGAAATGGTGCGCAAGGTGGTCGTCTTGCCCGCGCCGTTGCCGCCGATGAGCGTGACAATCCGGCCGCTCTCGATGTTAAACGTCACGTCGCGCAGCGCGCTAATGGCGCCGTAGCAGACCTCGAGATTTTTGACGGAGAGCATTAGAAATTTTCGATTTTCGAGTCTTGATTTTCGATTGAAGGAGAAGCGCAAAGGGAAGCCCGGCTCCGGCCTGGTCGGCCGGAAATCGAAAAACGAGAATCCAAAAACGAAAATGACATCAGTGGTGAGAAAGTGATTTTTGGTGGTCCTCGCCCAGGTAGGCCTCGATGACCTTGGGGTCGGACTGGATCTGGGCCGGGTTGCCCTCGGCGATCTTCACGCCGTAGTCGAGCACGGCGATGCGCTGGCAGACGCCCATGACGACCTTCATGGAATGCTCCACGAGGAGGACGGAGAGGTTGTATTGCTTCTGCACCTGCTGGATGAGGCGGATGAGGTCGACCTTTTCGGTTGGGTTCATGCCGGCGGCGGGCTCATCGAGGAGCAGGAGCTTTGGCTTGGTCGCGAGGCAGCGGACGATCTCCAGGCGGCGCTGCTCGCCGTAAGGCAGGCTCTTGGCGGGCGCGTCCCGGAAGCGGCGCAGGTTGAAGATGTCGAGGAGCTCCTCGACGCGCTTGGTGATGGCGGCTTCGTCCTTCCGGAAAGCGCCCAGGCGGATGAGCGTGTGGATGGCCGAGGTTTCGCGGTGAAGGTTGCAGGCGACACGGACGTTGTCGAAGACCGAGAGCGAACCGAAGAGCCGGATATTCTGAAAGGTGCGGGCGATGCCGCGTTCGACGATCTGGTTGACGCGCAGCCCGGCCAGCGGCTGGCCATCGAACATGATCGCACCGGACGTGGGCTGATAGACGCCGGTCATCAGGTTGAAAACGGTGGTTTTGCCGGCGCCGTTGGGACCGATGAGGCCCACGAGTTCGCCGTCGCCAACGGTGAAGTCGACGGCGTTGACCGCAGTGAGACCACCGAACTTGATCGTCGCCTGGTTGAGCTGGAGGAGGGCGGGCACGGTGGGGATTTTCGATTCTCGATACTTGATTTTCGATTGGGCCACAAAGGCCGATCAAAACCTCGGACTGGTTGGCCACGAAAAGGCGCAAAAATCATCCGAGGCTTCGGCGGTGGTCTTCCGCGCGCCTGTAGGCGCGACGCACATGTAAACCGGCAGAAAATATTCTTTGTGACTTTTTGTGGCCATAAGTTCGCTGGTCAGAGTTTCGTCTTGCCGAACTTGAAATTGAAGAGCCCCTGCGGTCGCATGATCATCAGCACGATCAGCAGGAGGGAATAGATGATCATCCGGTATTCCGCGATCGGGCGCAGCACCTCGGGCAGCAGCGTGAGCAAAATGGCGGCGAGGATGACGCCGATGGTGTTGCCCATGCCGCCAAGAATGACCATGACGACAATCTCAATGCTCTTCGTGAAGTCGAAGCCGGTCGGCGTGATGGTCATCTTGAAGTGGCCGTAGAGCCCACCCGCCGCGCCGGCGAAGAAAGCGCCGATGACGAAGGCCACGATCTTGTAGCGCGTGGTGTTGAGACCGACCGCCTCGGAGGCGACCTCGTCGTCATGGGTCGCGAGAAAACCCCGGCCATAGGTCGAGTGGACAAGGCAGGTGACGGTGAACACACTGAGGGCGACGAAGGTGAGGACCCAGAAAATGGACGTGTAGGCCGGGATGCCGTTGAGGCCAAGGGCGCCGCCGAGGAACTCGACGTTCTGGAAGACGACGCGGATGATCTCGCCGAAGCCGAGGGTGACGAGGGCGAGGTAGTCGCCCTTGAGGCGGAGGGAAGGAATGCCCACCGCCAGGCCGGCCAGCGCGGCGCCGAGGCCGCCGGCGGTGAGCGCGGCGAGGAACATCAGGCCTTGTTGGAACGCGGTGCCGCCCTCCTCGCCGAGCAGCTTGGGGCCGAGAAAGAGGGAGACGGCTGCGGCGAGATAGGCACCCACCGACATGAAACCCGCGTGACCGAGGGAGAACTGGCCCGTGTAGCCGTTCACCAGGTTGAGCGAGACGGCGAGGATGATGTTGATCCCGATGCCGATGATGATGTCGAGATGGTAGGGATCGATCCGGTCGGAGAAATGCGAGATCCCGTAGGCCGCTGCCAGGCCGATCAAAAGATAGAGGTGCGGGCGCGGCATGTTCAGCTGGAGTTCTTGACCACGGATTGCACGAATTTAACGAATAAATGCCCGAACCCCGTCATTCTGAGCGCAGCGAAGAATCCAGAATGATGTGCGCCGGCGCCGGTCGTGCTGGATTCTTCGCTCTGCTCAGGATGACAGGCATCGCGGGTTTGTTTTCCATCCGTGTTCATCCGTGTCATCCGTGGTTAAAAAGGCTCAGACCTTTTCCACGCTTACTTTGCCCAGCAGGCCGGCGGGGCGGAAGAGCAGGATGATGATGAGGATCGCGAAGGCGATGGCGTCCTTGTAGGTCGACCACTGGCTCCCGTTGACGAAAGTCTCGACCGTGCCCAGCAACAGGCCACCAAGTGCGGCGCCGGGGATGTTGCCGATGCCGCCGAGGACCGCGGCGACGAAGGCCTTGAGGCCGGGCATCACGCCCATAAGCGGGTCGATCGACGGATAGTTGAGCGCGTAGAGAATGCCGCCGGCGGCCGCGAGCGCCGAACCGAGGCCGAAGGTGAAGGAGATCACGACGTCGTTGTTGACGCCGACCAGCTGCGCGGCCTTCGGGTTGAGCGAGACGGCGCGCATCGCGGTGCCGATCTTGGTGCGGTAGACGATGAGCTGGAGACCAACCATGAGCAGTGCGGTGACGACGATGACCACGACCTGATTGGAAGAGATGACGAGGTCGCCGAGAGTGAAATTAACCGACGGAAATACCGCGGGAAAGGTGCGCGGGGTGGCGCCGAAGAAGACCTGGCCGGAATACTCAAGCAGCAGCGAGACGCCGATGGCGGTGATCAGGACGTTGAGCGTGGCGGCGCCGCGCAGCGGCCGGTAGGCCAGCCGCTCAATGAGCATGCCCAACAAGGCGCAGCCGAGCATGGCGACGATCAGGACCACCAAGCCGCCCCAAATCGTGTTTTCCGGCACCAGTTTGCCGATGTAGTAGCCGATGAAAGCGCCGACCATGAAAACATCCGAGTGCGCGAAATTGATGAAGCGCAGGACGCCGTAGACCATCGTGTAGCCCAGCGCGATGAGCGCATAGATGGCCCCGAGGGACAGGCCGTTGAGGAGTTGCTGCAGGAATTCGGACACTCGTTGAGAGTTGAAAGTTGAAAGGGGAAAGTTGAAAGACTTAATCTCGCAGCGAATCCCTCAGCCCGGAAAGCATTCGGACGATTTCCAGGGTGGATTGGTAGAGCTTATCATAGGACTCAACGGATAACAGGCCCTGGTCCCGAGCAATATTGGCCTGAGAAATGAGCTCGAAAGCCGACCCCGTTCCGATCTCGATGAAGCGCCGGAAGTCGGTCTTGGAGGAACGCGAGCATCCCTCGGCGACATTGGAGGAGATAGAGACGGCGGCGCGGCGCATCTGGCTGGTCAGCCCAAAGCGTTCGTCGGTGGGAAAATCCTTGGTCAGGGTGTAGACGTTACCGGCCAGAATGATGCTCTTCTTCCAGACATCGAGTTTCTCAAAATTGAACATAGGGGCCTGCAGAAGCAGAGCCTTTCACCTTTCACCTTTCAACCTTCAACTGGTGCGCAGCGCTCAGGGGTTGACCGTTTCGACGAACGCGAACTTCCCGTTCTTCACCGTCAGAATGACAGCCGACTTCGTGGCGTTGCGGTCTTGGTCAATGGTGATGCGGCCCGTAACCCCTGAAAAATTCCTGGTCGTCGCAATGGCTTCGCGCAGTTTCGCGCTTTCGGTGGTGCCGGCGCGTTTCAGGGAAGCAAAGAGCAGCGCGGCGGCGTCGTAGCCCAGGGCGGCGATGCTGTCCGGGGTCTCTCCGTCCCAGCGCGCGCGGAATTTTTTAATGAAGTTCTGCATCTCGGGGGCCGTGGAGTCGGGCGAGGCGTGGGTGGAGTAATAGGTGCCCTCGACCGCGGCGCCGCCGATCTCGATGAGCTGCGGGGCTTCCCACGCGTCGCCGCCGAACAGCGGGCCGGTGAAGCCGAGCTGGCGGGCCTGGATGCAAATGAGGGCTCCCTCGGTGTAATTGCTCGAATGGAAGATCACGTCCGGGTTGGCGGCCTTGATGGCGGTGAGCTGGGCGCGGAAGTCCTTGTCGCCTTCGCTGTGTTTCTGCTCGATGGCGATCACGCCGCCGGCGGCCGTGAACTTCTCGCGAAACACCTTGGAGATGCCGACGCTGTAGGGATTGTTCACGGAAGTGAGGATGGCGGCGCGCTTGGCGTGCAGCGTATCGCGAGCGAACTTGGCCAGCACCGCGCCTTGGAAGGGATCGATGAAGCAGACGCGGAATATGTAGCTGCCCATCTCGGTGACGCGGGGATTGGTCGACGAAATCGCGATCATCGGGATCCTCGCGTTCTGCAGGATGGGCGCGGCCTCGAGCGAGTTGGTCGAGGGGTTGCCGCCGAGGACGGCAATGACCTTGTCGCGCGAGACGAACTTCTTGGCGATGGTGGCGGACTCGCCGGCCTTGGACTGGTTGTCCTCGGTGACGAGCTCAAGCTTGCGGCCCAGCACGCCGCCGCCGGCGTTGGCCTCCTCGAAGGCGAGGATGGCGCCCTTGCGGGCGGAGAGACCGAAGGCGGCCTCCTTGCCGGAGAAGGCACCGTATTGGCCGATCTTGATCGGGTCCGCGGCGGCGCGGGCGGAGGGCGCGGCCAGGGACGCTGCGCAGGCCACGACAAGGGCGATCACTCCCATGCCTGCCATCCTGAGTGAAGCGAAGGATCCAGCATCGTGGGCGCTGGCGATCATGGTGCTGGATTCTTCACTGCGTTCAGAATGACAGGATTCGGAAATCATGGGCCGGATGAGTGAATTACGGCGCCACGGTCTTGTGGAACCGGGCCTTGCCGTCCTTGAGGGCGATGATGGTGGCGGACTTGGACGCGTTGCGGTCCTTGTCGATGGTGGTGGTGCCGCTGACGCCGGGGAAGTTCTTCGTGGCAGCCAGGGCGTCACGGAGCTTCGGCCCCTCGGTGCCGCCGGCGCGCTTGATGGCATCGGCGAGGACGTAGACGGCGTCGTAGCCGAGGGCGGAGAAGGCGCCGGGGGTTTCGTTTTTCCAGCGGGCCTTGTATTTCGCGGTGAAGGCCGCGACGACCGGGTCGGTGTTCTCGGCGGAGAAATGGGTGGAGTAATAGCAGCCGTTGAGCGCCTCGCCGCCGATCTTGAGGAGCTGCTCGTCCTCCCAGCCGTCACCACCGAAGAAGGCCATGGTGAGGCCGAGGTCGCGCGCTTGACGGACGATGAGGGCGGACTCGGTGTAGTAACCCGGGACGAAGACCGCGTCGACGTTCGCGGCCTTCACGGCGGTGAGTTGGGCGCGGAAGTCCTTGTCGCCCTCGGAAAAGTTTTTCTCCATCACGACCTCGCCGCCGCCGGGGATGAAGGTTTCCTTGAAGAACTTGGCGAGGCCGAGGCTGTAGGCGTTGGAGACGCTGGAGAGGATGGCGACGCGCTTCGCCTTCAGGTCCTCCTTGGCGAACTTGGCCATCACGGTGCCTTGGAAAGGATCGATGAAGCAGACGCGGAAGATATAGTTGCCGGTCTGGGTGACCTTCGGGTTGGTGGCGGCGGGCGCGACCATCGGGATTTTCGCCTGCTGGGCGATCGGGGCGGCCTCGAGCGAGCGGCCGGACGAGACTTCGCCGATGAGGGCGACGACCTTGTCGCGGGAGATGAGCTTCTTCACGACCGTGGCGGACTCGCCGGGCTTGGTCTGGTTGTCTTCGTAAACAAGTTCGAGTTTGCGGCCGAGGACGCCGCCGGCGGCGTTGGTCTCCTCGAGGGCCAGGACGACGCCTTGGTGGGAGGTCTGGCCGAAGCCGGCCTCCTTGCCGGTGAGCGAGGCATATTCGCCAAGTTTGATGGTGTCTGCCGCCTGAAGGGCGACCGCGGTAATGAGAGCGAGGAGGAGGGCGGGAGTTTTCATAGGGGAGAGCTTAGGGATGGACGTCCTGGACGAAGGCATAGCGGCCGTTCTTCACGGTAAGGACGACAGCCGACTTGGTGGGGTTGCGCTGCGCATCGAAAGTGATGCGGCCGGTGGCGCCGGCGAAGTCCTTGGTGACGGCGAGCGCGTCGCGGAGCTTCGGGCCCTCGGTGGTGCCGGCGCGCTTGATGGCGTCCGCCAGAACCATCGCGGAATCGTAGCCGAGGGCGGAAAGGGCGTTGGAGTCGATGCCCCAGCGTTTCTTGAACCGTTCGTTAAAGGAGACGACGGCTGCCGACTGGTTTTCGGCTGAATAGTGGGTCGAGAAGTAGGTGCCCTCGACGGCCGCGCCGCCGATCTGGATCAGCTCGGGCGATTCCCAGCCGTCGACGCCGAAGAGCGGCACGGTCAGGCCGAGGTCGCGGGCCTGTTTGCAAACGAGCGCGGCCTCGGCGTAGTAGCCCGGCACGAACACGCCCTCGATGCCGGCGGCCTTGATGGCGGTGAGCTGCGCCCGGAAGTCCTTGTCGCCCTCGCCGTATTTCTGCTCGAGCACGATGGTGCCGCCATCAGCGGTGAAACGTTCGGCGAAATGCCGGGCGAGGCCGACGCTCTGGGCGGAGGAGACGGACGAAAGGATGGCGACGCGGCGGAGCTTGAGGGACTCGGTGGCAAATTTCGCCATCACGGTGCCCTGGAAGTCGTCGATAAAGCAGATGCGGAAGATATAGTTGCCCTTGGCGGTGACCGAGACGTTGGTCGCGCCGGGGGAGATGAGGGGGATTTTCGCCTGCTGGGCGATGGGCGCGGCCTCGAGCGTGCGGCCCGAGGTGATTTCGCCCAGGATGGCGATGACCTTGTCGCGGGAGATGAGCTTCTTGACGACGGTGGCGGACTCGCCGGGCTTCGACTGGTCGTCCTCGGTGAGGAGTTCGAGCTGGCGGCCGAGGAGGCCGCCGGCGGCGTTGATCTCCTCGATGGCGAGGAGAGTGCCCTTGTGGGCGTTCTGGCCAAAAACGGCCTCCTTGCCGGTGAGTGAGGCGAATTCGCCTATCTTGATGGTTGCCTGGGCGGTCAGCGCATGCGGCAGGCTCAGGGAGAAGGTGGCGGCCAGCAGGCCGGTGCCGAGGGCGGACCGGAACACCTGGGACAGGGGACGGGTAAGCATAGGGGGTTGGGCGGAGGTGACCTAAAAGTAGCCGCGCGGGGCTTTCAACCCGCAACTGCCGATAATATGAGAGGGCGGTAAGCAGGACTTGTTCCCGGTGGCGCAGGCATGGAGGCGGGACTGATGGTCCTGCCTCCAAATTACACTGATTCGGCTTTGCCACCGGCGGGCCGGCTGGTTGTCTCAGCCCCGACACGGATGAATCTCCTCGATCGCTACCTTCTCGGCGAATGGCTGAAAATGCTCGGGCTGCTGCTTGCGGCGACGATGGGGCTGCTGCTCATGGCGGCACTTTACGACAATTTCCGCGATCTCATCCAGGTCGGCGCCAACGGCGGCGACGTGCTGCTGTATTACGCCACCTTGATGCCGAGCTACCTGACGGTGGTGCTGCCCCTTTCGATGCTGCTTTCGCTCCTTTTCGTGTTGAGCAAGCTGCACCGCAACAACGAGCTCACGGCGGTGCGCGCGGCCGGGTTGAATATTTTCGCCACCACCCGTTCGCTCTGGCTGGCGGGAGTGGTGCTCTGCGGGGTATCGCTCCTGCTCAACGCCCGCGTGGTGCCGTGGTCGGTCGAGACCTCGCGCAGCCTGCTCGAAAGTTTCGAATTCCGCGCCGAGGCCAAGGCCATGCCCGGCGGCACGCTTGGCGTGGTCTCGAGCGTGACCTTCGACAACCAACGGGAAAACCGCATGTGGTTCATCAACCGCTACAGCCGCTTCTCCGGGACGGCCTATGGCGTCAGCGTGGCGGAGCTGGACCAGGCCCGGCGGGAAAAAAACCGCATCATGGCGCGCGAAGGGTCCTACGATGCGCTCCGCGGCGGCTGGACGTTCAAAGACGGACGGGAGATGGTTTTTGATCCCGAGCAGGGCGAGCTGGTGCGCACGGTGACTTTCACCACGAAGACCGTCCCGCATTTCAACGAGGATCCGACGCTCATGCTGCTCATCGATCGGAAGCCCAGCGATCTTTCGTTCAACGAGCTCCGGCGCATCACCGAATATTTTTCCTCCGACAACAACCCCAAGCTCGTGCGCTACGAAGTGCGCTACTACAGCCTCGTGTTTGAGACGATCGGGCCGCTCATTATCATCGCCATTGCCATCCCCTTTGCCGTGTCCGGGATGCGGGTAAGTCCGGCGGTCGGGGTCTCGAAGTCCATTGGACTCTTTTTCCTCTATTATGTGCTGACCAACCTTTCCACGGTGCTCGGCGGCCGCGGTTACATGGAGCCGATGTGGGCGGCGCTGATGCCGAACCTCGCGATGACCGGTCTCGCGGCCTACTTCTTCGGCCGGATGCGGTAGGGCGCGGACTCCGTCTTGTCCGTCGAAGCCTTGGCGAAGTCGGATCCGCGCCGCTCGGCGGGCAGCGGAGTGCCCGCCCGACCAAAGACGCGCCCCTACGGCAAAAACGGTGGCGGCCAGCGCAGGAATTCCAGTTTCGCGATGCGGTCCCAATTGGAATAAAGGATCAGCCCCCAGACCACCGTGCAGTTGATGTAGGCGATGAACACGGCGGCGCTGCCCATGTCCTTCGCCCGCTTGGCGAACGGTCGCTTTTCCAGCGAGATGTCGTCGATCGTCCATTCGATGGCGGAGTTCAGCAACTCGGCGATGACGATGAGGAAGAGCGCGGCAATCATCACCGCGGTCGACACGGCGTTGACCGGCAGGATCACGGCGAAGGGCGTGAGGATGATGACGAAGATCAGGTCCTCCCGGAAGGACGGTTCGTGCCGGACCGCCGCCCAGAAGCCATCGAGCGCATATCTGACCGACGACAGGAAATTTCGGAAATCGCGGCGCTTGTTTTCGGGCGGAGGGATGGGTTCGCTCACGCCGGGAGCTTCATCGGGGCGGGTTCCGCGGACAAATCTAATCTGGAGGCGGGACCATTAGGGCGTGTCTTCAAACCCGGTCTGTCATTCTGAACGCAGTGAAGAATCCATCAGGACTTGGGCCGC
>JBKJRX010000234.1:0-6381 GCA_046593155.1 Lacunisphaera sp. | reverse complement strand
GAAAAGGCCAAGGCCGCCGCGGCCGCGGCCGCGGCCGCTGCCGCCAAGAAAGCCTAACCGCCCCACCTACCGACTCTCATGAACAAGTCATATTTGATCGTTCCTCTCGTTTTGCTGGCCGTGTTCGGCTTCTTCTACAATGGCGCCCTGAAAGACATGAAGGAGAAGGAAGACGCCCGCATCGCCAAGATCGCGGCCACCGCGAAAGAAGAGGCCGACCGCAAGCGCGTGATCGAGGAAAAGGCCACCGCCGAGGCCATCAAGCGCCAGGAAGAGCGCGCCGCCGCCGACAAGGCTAAGGAAGAGAAGAAGGAAAAAGACTATCAGGACGCGATGGCCGCCCTCAAGAAAGAGGCTGACGACTACGTGGCCCAGAGCGCCAAGCTGACCAAAGAGGGCACCGACCTCGACGCCGAGATTCTCAAGACCCGCAATGACAAGGAGCGGCTCACCCGAGAAGCCCTTGAACTGGCCAAGCAGGTGGAACTGGCCAAGATCAACCGCCGCACCTCCGAACTGGAGATCCAGCGCATGATCGAGATGGTCTCCAAGAAGCTCAACGAAAGCTCCATCACCGCACTGCCGCCCCCGCCCCCGCTGGTGCCAGCCAAGTAATCACCCGACTCTCACCCGAGCCGCACCCTTATCGGTGCGGCTTTTTTGTCGGCGGGTGTCGGTTTTTTTGTAGGTCGGGGTTTATCCCCGACATTCACGTTTTCTGTCGGGCATAAAGCCTGACCTCCACCAATCCATCCGCCAAAGGCGGCCCTAACTCCTTCCGGGCTAGCATCCGGTGAGGCCGGTGTGTCATACAACCCGCCGTGATTTTGAAACCATCCGGGTTGGCCCGCGGGCTGCTTTTACCTCAGCGCTGACGATCCAACCAAACTACTACCAACCCACTACATCATGAAGAAGATTGCACTCATCCTCGCGGCGCTCGTTGCGGGCGCTTCGCTTTCGGCCCAAGCCCCTGCCGCTCCCTCCTACTCGGTCACCGTGGACTTTCCCTACGCCAGCAAATACGTGTTCCGCGGCGTCCAGTATGCCGAGGATTCCTTCCAGCCCTCGATCAAGCTGACCTCCGGCAGCTTCTACCTTGGCCTCTGGACCAACCAGCCGATCACCAGCAATATCGACAACGAGATCGATTTCTACGGCGGCTACGGCTTCAAGCTGAGTGATACGTGGAGCCTCGATGTGGGCGCGACCCTCTACTATTATCCGGAGCTGGATGACAGCACCGGCCTCGATAACAACACCTTCGAGGGTTATGTGGGCGCGACCGGCACCTTCGGCAGCTTCACCACCGGCTTCTATATCTTCAATGACTTCACCCTGGATGCCCTGACCCTGCAGGGCACGCTCGGCTACAGCGTGCCGATCAGCGACCAGGCAAGCTTCAGCCTCCTGGGCACCATCGGCAAGGTGAACTATGATGCGAGCGGCGACTACACCTACTACGGGGTCGGCGCCACCGTGCCCTACAAGCTCTCGGACACGGCCACCCTCACGGTCGGCCTCCAGTATGCCACCCACGACATCGACGGACTCGATGACAGCCACTTCTGGGGCACCGTCGGTCTGACCGTCGTGTTCTAAACCAGTTTGATTTAGCCATCCTCAGCCCGTCCCGCGCCAGCGGGGCGGGCTTTTCTTTTGGGCTGACATCAAGTGAAACCCGGCCTTCCGCCGCCGCCAAGCCTATGGCGGACTAGCCGGACGGGGCATCGCGGTAGGGGCGGGTGCCCTCAACCGCCCTTCCTGTCGCGCGCCAAGGGCCGTTGAGAGCAACGGCCCCTACCTTGCGAACCTCATCCGAGACCGGTGCCTTCAACGAATTCAGCAGGCGTTCGATCCGATCGCAGGCGGCCGTCAGTTTCTCCTCGTTGGCCGTGAAACAGGCCCGCACATGGCCCCTGCCGGCGTCGCCAAAGGCCGTGCCGGGCACCACCGCCACCTTGTGCTCAGTGAGCAGCCGGCGGGCAAACTCACCCTCATCCAACCCGGTGGACTTGACCGAGGGAAAGGCATAAAACGACCCACGCGGCGAGTGGCAGGCCAGGCCCGCGGCATTGATCCGCCGGACAAACAAGTCGCGGCGCTCGCGGTAGCGGTCGCGCATGAACTTCGTGGCATCGTCGCCGAGGCGCAGCGCTGCGAGGGCGCCTTCCTGGCTGATGCTCGGGGCACACAGCATCGAATATTGGTGCACCTTCATCATGGCCTCGATCAGCGGCGCCGGGCCACAAGCATAACCGAGCCGGAAACCCGTCATCGCAAAAGCCTTCGAAAAACCGTGCAACAAGATCGTCCGCTCGCGCATGCCGGGCAGGCTGGCGATGCTCGTGTGGACGCCCTCGAAAACCAGCTCCGAGTAGATCTCATCGCTCACAACAATCATGTCCTTCTCGATGGCGAACTTCGCAATGCGCTCCAACTGCTCGCGCGAGCACACCCCACCCGTCGGATTGCACGGGAGGTTCAGGAGCAGGAGCTTGCAGCCGGGCTGCCAGGCGGCCTGCAGGGCCGGGACGTCGAGCGAAAACTGATCCGTGGCATGGGTGGCCACCGGCACGCCGACCGCGTGGACCAGGTCCACCGACGGGGCATAGGAGACATAACAGGGCTGGTGATACATCACCTTGTCGCCCGGGTTGAGCAACGAGCGCAGCGTCAGGTCGAGGCCCTCGGACACGCCAACTGTGACCAGCACTTCGTCGTCCCACCTGTAACCGACCTTGAAATGGCCTTCCACGTAACGACAGATCTCCTTGCGGAGCTCGGGCAGGCCGAGATTGGACGTGTAATGGGTCTTGCCGGTGTCCATGGCCGTCTTCACGGCGTCGCGGATGGGCTGCGGGGTGTCGAAATCGGGCTCGCCGATGCCGAGCGAAATGACCCCGTCGGTCTTGGCGACGAGTTCAAAGAAGTCGCGGATGCCGGACCGGCGCAGCCCCGCCACGTGCCGCGCAATGAAACGCGTGGTGTCGAGGGGCGGCTTGGAGGAAATGCTCATGGGAAATGCCATTAATCGTGATGCTTGTGCAGGGCCGCGACGGTGTCGCCGAGTTCGAGGCGTTCGCGGACGGCCTCGCCCATCTGCGCGGTGGTCAGAGGCTTCTTGGCGCCGAGATCGGCGGTGTGTTTGCCTTCCTCAAGGGCCAGGTTGACGGCGCCCTCGATCTCCCGGGCTTCCTTCTCCAGACCAAGGGAGTAACGGAGCAGCAAGGCGACCGAAAGGATCGTGCCGACGGGATTGGCGATACCCTTGCCCGCGATGTCGGGGGCCGAGCCGTGGATGGGCTCGTAAAGACCGAGCTTGCCCTCGCCCAGTGAGGCACTGGGCAACACACCGAGTGAGCCGGCCAGCACCGCCGCCTCGTCCGTCAGGATGTCGCCGAACATGTTTTCAGTGACAATGACGTCAAACGACGGCGCGTGGGTGATCAGACGCATGGCGCACGAATCAACCAGCTGGTGCTCCAGCTTCACGTCCGGAAAATCCTTGCTGATATCGATGGCCACCTTGCGCCAGAGACGGGACGATTCAAGCACGTTGGCCTTGTCGACCGAGGTGACGAGCTTGCGGCGCTTCTGCGCCATCTGGAAAGCCAGTTTCACGATGCGGCGGATCTCCATCTCCGTGTAAACCAAAGTGTCCACGGCGCGCTCACCCTCGGGGGTCATGGTGCGGCCCTTGGGGGTGCCGAAATAGAGGCCGCCGGTCAGTTCGCGGATGACCACAAAGTCCACGCCGGCCACGCGTTCGGGCTTGAGTGGCGAGAGCTTGGCGAGGGCCGGATACGGGCGCACGGGACGCACATTGGCGTAGAGGCCAAGGGCCTTGCGGATGGCGAGGAGCCCTTGCTCCGGGCGCACCGTGGCCTGCGGGTCGTCCCACTTCGGGCCGCCCACGGCCCCCAGCAGCACGGCATCGGCTGCCTTGGCGGCGGCGAGCGTCTCGTCCGGCATGGCCGTGCCCTTGGCGTCGATGGCGCAGCCACCGAGCAGGTGCTCGGAAAACTTGAATTCGTGCCCATGCCGCTTGGCAATGGCTTCGAGCACGAGCCGGGCTTCATTGACCACTTCAGGGCCAATGCCGTCACCGGGAGTGAGTGCGATGCTTGCTTTCATGTCAGGAAACTGGGTTTTGAAGGTAGGGGCGCTTGCCCTCAAGCGCCTTCGGGGAAGGGCCGGTGGGGGCAACGGCCCCTGCCACTTGGGGGCTCAGGCTGTATTCGTAGCCGTCGGCCAGCGCCAGCCAGGTGGCGTCGAGGATGTTGCTGCCGGCGCCCACCGTGCTCCAGCGGCGCACGCCGTCATGCCAGTCGATCAGGACGCGGGTGATGGCGGCCGTGCCAAGGTTGGAATTGAGTATGCGGACCTTATAGTCGGCCAGGGAAATGTCTTTCACCTGCGGGAACAGCGGCTGCAGCGCCTTGCGCAGCGCCTGGTCGAAGGCGTTGACCGGCCCGTTGCCTTCGGCCGCCGTGTGGATCTCGTGGCCGCCGATGCTGAGCTTGATGGTCGCCTCGGCCATGCTGCGCTCACCGTGCCGGCTGACCATGCCGCGGTAGTCCAACAGGCTGAACAGCGGCTGGTAGCCCGGGGCGAGCCGGCGGACGAGCAGCGCAACGCTCGCCTCGGCGGCCTCGAAGGAAAATCCCTCGTGTTCCTTGGCCTTGATGAGTTCGACGATCTTCGCGCCGGTGGCGGCGTCAACGTCCTGCAGCCCGAGCTCGCTGGCTTTGGAAATGACGTTGGCCCGGCCGGAAAGTTCGCTGACCACCACGCGCATCACATTGCCGACCACCAGCGGGTCGATGTGCTGGTAGGCGTCGGGATGCCGCTGCATGGCGGCCACATGCACTCCCGCCTTGTGGGCAAAGGCACTGTCGCCCACATAGGCCATGTGCACGTTGGGGGCCAGATTGGCCACCTCGGCGACAAAGCGGGCGACCTCGTGCAGCCGCGCCAGCGCACCGGCCGGCAGCGCCCGCAGGTTGAGCTTCAATTCGAGATTGGGGATGACGACGCAGAGGTTGGCGTTGCCGCAGCGCTCGCCGTAGCCATTGATCGTGCCCTGGACGTGCCGGGCACCGGCGCGGACCGCCGCGATGCTGTTCGCCACGCCGCAACCGGTGTCGTCGTGGGCGTGAATGCCGACCGGAACCTGGCCCAGCTTGGCGATGACATCCGTGACGGCCGTCTCCACCTGCCACGGCAGCGAACCGCCGTTGGTGTCGCACAGCACGATGCTCTCGGCGCCACCGCGCACCGCCGCCTGCAGGCTTTGCAGGGCGTAGGCGGCATCGAGGCGGTAACCGTCGAAAAAATGCTCGGCGTCGTAAATGACCCGCTTCCCCTGTCCGCGCAGGTAGGCCACGGTGTCCTCGATCATCTTCAGGTTCTCTTCGAGCGTGGTGCGGAGGACTTCCTTCACCTGCAGGACGGATGATTTCCCAAAGATGGCGCAGACCTCGGTGCCTGCGTCGACCAACGCGCGGATACTGGCGTCGTCGGCCGGCTTGAGGCTCGCCCGGCGCGTGGCGCCGAAAGCCACGATCTTCGCGTGCGGCCACGTCATCGTGCGCGCCTGCTCGAAGAACAGCGCGTCCTTCGGGTTGGACCCCGGCCAGCCGCCCTCGATGAAGGTCACGCCCAGCTCGTCCAGCTTGCGCGCGATGCGCAGCTTGTCGTCGACCGAATAAGAGATGCCCTCCGTCTGTGCCCCGTCGCGCAGCGTGGTATCGAAGATCTCGACGAAGGGGCGTGAATCTTTCTCAGGCATGGGCGGCTTCGTAGGCTTCGGCCTGTTTCTGGAACTTCTGCAGGTAACCCAGCTCGTCCACGCCATCCAGCAGGCAGGTGCGGGAGAATGGATCGATCGGGAATTTCAACGGCGTCTGGCCGGGCCAGCTGACCGTTTGCGCCTGCAGGTCGACCGTGACCAGCAGGTTCTGGTCCTGGGCGCGGGCGGCGACGAGCGCGGCGTGGGCGGCGTGGTCGATGACGACCGGGATAAGGCCGTTTTTGACGGAGTTACCCTTGAAGATGTCGGCGAACATCGTGGAGATGACCGCCTGGAAGCCGAAGCCGACCAGCGCCCACGGCGCGTGTTCGCGCGAGGAGCCGCACCCGAAGTTGTGGCCGGCGACGAGGACCTTGGTGCCCTTGGCCTCAGGTTGGTTCAGGATGAACTTCGGGTTCGGCGAACCATCGTCGAGGTAACGCCAGTCGCAGAACAGCTTTTCGCCCAGGCCGAGCTTGTCCGTGACCTTGAGGAACCGGGCCGGGATGATCTGGTCGGTGTCCACGTCCATGACCGGGAGCACGACACAGCGGGCGGTCAGGGTGGTGAATTGGGGTGCACTCATT
>JBKJRX010000047.1:0-14885 GCA_046593155.1 Lacunisphaera sp. | reverse complement strand
GTGGCCGGCGGCGTCCTCGTAGGCGGTGCAGATGAGCAGCTCGTCGCCGCCGGTGAGGGCGTCGATTTTGTTGATCATCAGGTCCTGGAAACCGCCGTAGCGCAGCGCGTCGCCCTTTTCCACGGCGTCATACCAGCCGACCATGCGCTGGCGGCCGGTGACGGTGCCAAACTCGATGGTCTTCAGTTTCTGGCAGATCGGCAACGCCTCGTCCATCTGCGTGAGAAAAGTGTGCGTGCCGACCTTGGTGTCGTAGGCCTTGGCGACGGCGAAGGTGTGAATGGTCTGCACCGGGATGCCGGCGCTCTCGAAGAACTCGGGCGTGAAGGTGTGCGAGGCCGTGACGTTCGGCGAGTAGCCGTGGCGCTTGTCGAGCCAGTAGGCCTGGCCGAACTCGCCGACGACGGAGCGGCCGGCGGCGAGCTCGCGCAAGACCAGCTCACGCACCTCGCCGATGTTCGGCTTCAGCTGCTGGCCGGCGTCCCAATAAACCTGCGTGAGCTTCGCAACATCGAGGGTGAACGGCGCCGCGCCCTTGAACTGGCCGAGGTCGAACTCCGTCTTGGGGAACAGGCCGAGTTCGATGGCCTCGGCGTTGGCCTTTTGCTCGGCCGTGGTGAGCTTCTCGAAGAAGCCGTCCCACGCCTTCGGGCTGACCTGGCAGACGTGCTGGATGGTGCGCATCGCGCGGTCAGCGCGGGCGGCGATTTTCCGGGCAAAGAAGTTCGGGCCGCCGAGGAAGTCGGCGAAGGTGATCTGCCACTGGCCGGTCTCGTCCTGGTAGGCCGGCGTGATGCCGCGGCCGGTGGAGCCGCGCGGCTCTTCCTTCAGGACGTTGGCGCGGTAGTCTTCCCACGCGAGGTCGAGCAACCGGTGCGAGAGGTCGGAGACCATGGCGCGCTCGTCCACGACGAGGCGGGAGAAGATGGCGTAGCCTTTCTTTTCGAGCGGGCGGCTTTCCCAAAGGATCTTGCGCGGGTCGGCGACGACGCCGGCGCCGATGGCGAGGTGGGGCACGGCCTTCTCGACCACGCCGGCGGGCAGGAGGTTCAGCTTGATGCCGCCGGCGGTGTGGCCGGAGTTGGAGCCGCCGTTGACCTTGAAGACCACGGTGACGGCGGCGGGTGTGGCGCGGAGTTCCTCGATGACTTCCGGGATGAGGCGGCCTTTGCCCTCGTCACCGAAGGAAATGCCGACATCGGCGATGAGCTGGCTGGAAAAAGGGAGGAGGGACATGCGGCAGAGAGGGCGGAAACCTGAGACCTGAAACCTGAGTTCCAGACCAAGCCAGACCGAGGACGGAGGACAGAGGACGGAGGACGGACCGGCAACGCCAAATTGGCCGGCGCCGTGTCATGCAGAGTTCGGTCTTGGACGTTTGCGGGTAGGGGCCGTTGCCCTCAACGGCCCGGGCGCGCGCCTAAGGGCGGTTGAGGGCAACCGCCCCTACCGGGCGATCGGTCCTCACTTCGCCCTCGAAGTGACGAGCGCCTGGTAAAACGTCGTGCTGAAGCGCGGGAACAGGCCGAATTCGTCGTAGGGCACATGCTGGGCGAAGACCATGGCGACCGTGCCCTCGACCGGATCGATGTTGCAATAGGTGGTTGCGAGACCGGTCCAGCCAAAGCGGCCGGCCGAGCCCGGCGAGTCGCTGCCGCGGCCCGCGGCCCAGACACCGACACCGAAGCCGTAGGTGCCGGCCGGGCCCATGAAGGTGGTGGGGGATTTGATCTGCGTGAGTTGGTCGCTGGTCATGGTGGCGACGGTCTGGGGCGCGAGGATGTGCACGCCGTCGAGTTCCCCGCGATTGAGCAGCATCTGCGCGAAGCGCGCATAGTCGTCGGCCGTGGAGATGAGCCCGCCACTGCCGTTCGGGAAGACGTTTGCACCCGCCGCCCGCGCGACGACGGGGTTGGGTTGGTCCGGGACGAGCATGCCGTGGGCGTCGCGGTGATGGACGACCGCGAGCCGGCTCCGTTTCTCCGGCGGCACCAGGAAGAATGTGTCGTGCATGCCGAGGGGGCCGAAGAGACGCGCCTGCATCGCGTTCTCGAGCGGCTGGCCGGTGAGCTTCTCGATCAGGTAGCCGAGCACGTCGAAGCTCGCTCCGTAGAGAAAGGCGTCGCCGGGCTGGTGGTTGAGGGGAATCCCGGCCAGAGCCTGCGCAAAATCGTGCAGCGTGGCAGATTTGAACAGAGCGGCGCGCTCATAGGCGGGCTTCAAAGCCGGCGACGCGTTCCAGTCGTAGGCAAAACCGGCCGTGTGCGTGAGCAGGTGGCGGATGGTGACCGGGCGGGCGGCGGTGAGTTCGGGTTTCTCCGCGGTGCCGCCGGTGAGCACTTTCAGGTTCTGGAATTCCGGCAGGTATTTCGCGATCGGGTCGTCGAGGTTGAAGCGACCTTCCTCCCACAGCGTCAGCACGGTGACGGCGAGGGCGGGCTTGGTCAGCGAGTAGATGTAGAGCAGCGAGTCGCGCTCCATGGGCAGACGGGCCGCGACGTCGCGCCAGCCGTAGGTGCGGGCGTCGACAATCTTGCCGTCGCGGGCGATGAGCGTGATGGCGCCGGAGCACTTGGCGTCGTCCACATAGCCCTGCACGAGTTGGTGCACACGCTGGAGACGCTCGGAAGAGAAACCGGCGGCGGCGGCATCGCCGGCGGGGAGGGGAGCGGCGGACAGCGCGCCGGCGAAGAGTGCAATCAGAAGAAAAAATTTATTCGGCATGTAGGAGCCTGCTTGCAGGCGATGCGGACCGTTCGTTGACGGACCGCCTGGTGCATCGCCTGCAAGCAGGCTCCTACAGGAAGAACCGAACATGATAAATTGCCCTATAACACGCGGTTGGCGGCGATGACGGCCGCATACCACTCCGCGCTGAGCTTGGGCGTGCGCCGCTGGGTCTTGAAATTGTTGTGCACGATGCCGAAGCGGCGGCGGTAGCCATCGCTCCACTCGAAGTTGTCGATGAACGACCAGAGAAAATAACCGCGCACCGGTGCGCCGTCGGCGATGGTGCGGTGCAACTCGCGGAGGTAACTGCGGAGGTATTCGACGCGGTGCAGGTCAAGGCACTCGCCGCGGACCACGGTGTCGTCGTTATAGCCGCAGCCGTTTTCCGTGATGTAGATGTTCTTCTCGCCGTAGACCTCGGCGGCCAGCCGCGGCGTCCAGTAGAGGGCGCGGGGCGCGAGGTTGAGCCACGGGCTGTCGGTGCGCGGGTAGCTGGCGCTCGGCGCCACGACCTCGGGCCGGCCCCGGGCCCCCCGGCGGATGAAGGTGGCGGTGTAGATGTTGAGACCAAGGAAATCGGCAGACTGGCTGATGAGGTTAAAATCACCCCGGGTCACGACCGGTCGGTCCTTGCCGCAGCGGCGCAGGTAGCCGGAGGCGTAGTGTCCGCGGTAAATGGGATCGAGCACCGGCCAGTTGCCCTCCTGGAACTGGGCGCGCGCCGCGGCGATGTCGGCCGGCGACTCCGAGACCGGGATGACCGATTCGCAATTGTCCGTCAGGCCCACGCGGGCGCTGCGGCCGCCGTGTTCGCGCACGGCGCGGACGCCGTGCCCGTGGCAGACCAGCGCGTGGTGCATGGTCTGGTTGGCCACGCGCGCGCCGTCGTTGGCGCCCGGCGCCTTGTCGCCGCCCGCATAGCCCAGGAGGGTGAAGCAGCGGATTTCGTTCAGCGTGATCCAGTTTTTGACGCGGTCGCCATAGGCGCGGACAATGTTGTCGGCATAGGTGGCGAAGGCGTCGGTCACAATCCGTGAGCGCCACCCGCCACGGTCTTCGAGCGCCTGCGGCAGGTCCCAGTGGAACATCGTCACCCAGGGCGTGATGCCGTGCGCGAGCAGCGAGTCGATCAGGCGTTGGTAGAAGTCGAGCCCGCGTTTATTGACGGCGCCGTCGCCCTGGGGATAAATGCGCGGCCACGCCAGCGAGAGGCGGTAGTGCTTGATGCCCAGCCGGCGCATCAGCGCGAAATCGCTTTTATAGCGGTGATAATGGTCGCAGGCGACATCAAGCGTGTCGCCGTTGGCGACGGCACCCGGGCGGCGGGCGAAGCGATCCCACACGGACTCGCCCTTGCCGTCGGTGAAGGCGGCGCCCTCGATCTGGGCGGCGGCCGTGGCCGTGCCCCACGTGAAATTTTTCGGAAAGGAGAAGGGAAGGGCGTGGGGCATGGGGATTAAGGGTAGGGCGCGGACTCCGTCCGCGCCGCGGCGGTGAGCGGAGTCACCGCCCTACCTTTTGGCGGCCCGCGGCGGGGCGATGGTCTCGCCGACCACCAGTTCGGCCTCGACGAGGATCTTGCGGCGCGGGGAGGCCGGATGCTGCATGCGGTTGACGAGGCGGGTGAGAGCGGAGGAGCCGATGTGCTCGTGCGGGACGCGCATGGAGGTCGCGCGGCGCAGGCCGGCAGGTGGCTCCAGACCGTCGAAACCGGTGACCGAACAATCCTCGGGCACGCGGATGCCGCGCGCCGCCAGGTCCTGCATCAAGGGGTAGGCCTGGTGGTCGGCCGCGCAGACCCACGCGGTCACGCGGTCCTCCTTGAAAAGTTTGGCGACGGTCGCGCTCACGTCGGCGGGCAGCAGGCGCGGGGAGTTCTTGTGGACGTTGATGACCCACTCGGGACGGAATTCGAGGCCCTGATAGAAGAGCGCCTCGACGTAGCCGCTGAAGCGCCGCGCGACCCAGTGGCCGCCGACGGGGTAAGTCCAGGAAACGAAGCCGATGCGACGGTGGCCGGCGGCCGAGAGGCGCAGCACGAGGTCGAGGATCGCGGGGGCGTCGTCCGTGTCGATGATGTCGATGCCGAGTTCGTTGTAGCTTTCCAGCACGGAGACGGTGGAGATACGGCTGGCGATCAGCGCCACGGCCGGCTCGGGGAAGGGGTGGACGAGGATCGCGCCGCGCCAGTCGTTGTTGCGAATCTGCCGCATCAGCGCCTGCTGGCCGGCGTCGGTGTCGATGTCCGCCGGCGGCTGGTAGGAGACGTCCACGGTCACGCGCTCGATCTCGGCGCGATCGCGGATGCCCTTCAAAATATGCGGGTAGGTGACCATCGTGACGTTCTCGCCGCGCGGGATGCCGATCACGACGCCGATGGTGAAGGTGCGGGATTTTTTGCCCCGGCGCGCGGCGCGCCCCGGACTCTGCTTGTAGCCGAGTTTCGCCGCCATTTCCTGCACGAGCCGGCGCGTTTCGGCGCTGATGGCGGGATGATTCGCCAGGCTGCGCGAGACCGTGGCGCGCGAGAGATTCAGGCGCTGGGCGATGAGCTCTTGGTTGACGGCGGCCATGGGGCGGGGTGGTGAGTAAAGCGAAAAACCGCAGAAGCGGAATTCAGCGCGGAAAGAAATCACGACCGGGAAAGACTATGCAACAAAATAAACAACTAAGCATAAATAATAAGCAATATGGTTGCAGATAAATACGATAAACTAATTAACTACAGATACATATAACTATAAAAACGCTCTAAATAGTCATGCAACTAGTCATGCACATATAATTTGACAGCGATGCACCTATTTTCCTCTCATAGCACCGTGAACGGCGAAATCCGCACACGACCCCTCTAACCCCTTACCCCGAGAACGGCAGATTGCGCACTGGTTTCCCTCTTGAAACCACCGCCATACCGCCGGACGCGGGGGTCCAAAAAACCGACACCCCTATGAACCTCAAGCAACGTTCCGCCTTCCTGGCGGGATTGATCAGCGCGGCCGCCACTTTGGCGTGGTCGCTCCCGGCCAGTGCCCAGCAAACCACCCCATCGTCCGCACCGGAGACCGCCGGGAAAAAGGACGAGGTGCTCGTTCTCTCCCCCTTCACCGTTACGACCGACAGGGACCGGGGCTACGCCGCGACGAACGCCATCTCCGGCTCGCGCGTCAACAGCCCGATCAAGGACCTGCCGATCCCGATGCAGGTCATCACCAGTGAGTTCATCGAGGACATCGGCGCGACCGATCTGCGCAAGGCGCTAGCCTACTCGTCGAGCATCTCGCTGCAGACGCAGAACGACCTGGAAAACAAGGGTGGCATCGGCGGCGTCCAGAGCAGCGCCTACGGTCCGGGCGGCGTGAACAACCCCGAGGGCGTCACGTCGAACATCAGCGGCACGCAGCTCAAGATCCGCGGCTTCATCACCAACAACGTCCTCCGCAACGGCTTTCTCCGTGGCAGTCCGAGCGATGCCATCAACATCGATCGCATCGAGGTCGTGCAGGGGCCGAACGCACTCCTCTACGGCACGGGCAACTTCGGCGGCGTGGTGGATTATCTCACCAAGCGGCCGCTCTTTCGCCAGCAGGGTCGCGCCTCCGTCCAGTATGGCATGTATGATTTCAAGCGCGCCACGCTCGACGTTACCGGCCCGCTCGGCGACGGCACCGGCCTCGCCTACCGCATGATCGGCGCGTGGGAGGATGCCGAGACGCACATCGACCACCAGTCGAACTCACATTATTTCATCGCGCCCTCGCTGGTTTGGAAACCCACGAAGACCACCGAGCTCCTCATCGAGACGGAATACACCAAGTCCAAGGCGAACGGCTACGGCTTCCGCGCCCTGCGCGCCGCCCAGGGCACTGGCGCCACCCCGATCAACAACGACCAGCTCGAGGCCACCGGCTTCTACTGGCCCCCGGGCGCCGACAAGCGCACGTTCAATCTCGGCGGACCTGACACCTTCAACAACCAGGAGCAGTCGAACATCGAGCTTATCTTCACCCAGCAGTTGCTCAAGGAATCCAAGTGGCTTCCGCAGATGGATTTTCTGTTCGGTTTCAACACGACGAAATATGAAACCAACACGCGGGACGCCAACGGCGGCATCCAGCAGGTTTCGGTTGGCAATCCGGGCTTCAATCTCTCGCAGACCATCACGCTGACCTCGATCGACAACGGTCTCGACGGCCGCACGCCCTCCAACGGTAACCTGCAATACGGCACCTTCAACAACGAGGTCGTCCGCTATTCATGGAACCAGCGGAATGCCGAAACCATCCGCGACCAGGAACGGATCGAACTCACCGCCCGCAAGCTGCTCTTCGAGGACCGCTGGTTCCGCATCGAGGACCAGGTGCTCGCGGGTTACTCGGAGCTCTACAACAAGAACCAGTCGGACAACTCGCAGACCCTGCCCGGCCTCTACAGTTTCAAGGGCCCGCTTGATCTCGCACCCATTCGCTTCGCCACCCAGGGCGACGGTTCCCCCGCGCCCGGCCTCTACCAGAACAACCGCGGCAACATCAACAAAGGCTGGAACAAGGCCTTTTACGTTAATAATTTTGCCAAGTTCGGCAGCCTGTGGGGCGTCGACGACCGCATCATCCTCATGACCGGCATCCGCAAGGACACGAGCGACAACTGGTCCACCAACACCAACGTCACGTCGGCGGGTGTGGCCACGACCACCACCAGCGTCGCCAAGCAGACCCAGGTGACGTCCAAGCAAATGGGCGTCATGCTGAAGATCACCAAGAGTCTCTCGGCGTTCGCGCTGAAGGCCGACGGCTTCCAGCCGAACTTCGGTGGCTTGCACGAGGCCCTGAGCGGCTCGCCGGTCGGCGCCGACACGGCCAAGAGCAAGGAGTTTGGCGTCAAGTTTGACTTCATGAACGGCAAGATCTCCGGCTCCATCAGCCGCTACAAGATCACCAAGAATGCGTGGCTCGCCTCCGGCTTCTCCACGCCGGCCCCGCTCGGTCGCCCGCGCTTCGACCCGACCAAGCCGATTGTCTACAACCTCGGCGACGCCAACGGCACGGGCTTCTTCAATCCCTTCGCCACCACCACGTATACCGCCGGGGGTCAGACCTACAATGGTTTCATCGCCAACGGCCAGACCTACACGCCCAACGCGGCGCAGCAGGCGGCGTGGATCGCGGCGGTGAATGCCGGCGCCGTCACGCTGGTTTCCCCCATCAACGGCCAGAGCGCGAACCGCGGCAGCATCTACCTGAACGCCAGCAATCCGGCCGGCGCCGCGTGGATGGACGCCTTCTTTGCCGCGGCCCGCCCCGGCTGGGCCGGCTGGCCCTATATGGGCAACGACATCAACGACCCGGGCATCAACAATGCCACGCTCGACGACGCCGCGTTCCAGAACGGTCCGCAGCAGGCCGCCATCCCGTCCATCTCCGAGGCGCAGGGCTGGGACGGCACGCTGATGTTCACGCCGAACGACAAGCTGCAGATCGTCCTCTCGGCCTCGATCAACAACAAGGTCGAGCTCACCAACAAGGGCCAGTGGATCAAATACCCGTATCCCCAGGACAAATGGGCCACGTGGTATTTCCCGAACGGCGGGTTCGGCCTCAAGGGCCAGACGCTGGCGGCGGCCTACACGGATCCGACCGACACCTCGACCCGCACAAACACCGGCACCTTCCCGGGTGATGACACGCCCAAGAATCGCGTCACGATCTTCGCCAATTACAAGTTCAGCGGCGAGTTCAAGGGCTGGGTGGCCGGCCTCGGTGGCGACTATGCCTCCAAGCGCGCCTACTTCTCCGGCGTCACGCACGGCAGCGGCCAGGTCCAGACTGACAGCAGCGGCCAGGTCATCGTCCTCTACATGCCCTCGCAGGTGACGGTCAACGGCTTCGTCCGCAAGGAATGGAAGAGCCGCAGCGGCCACGGCCAGTCGCTCCAGCTCAACGTCTACAACCTCCTCAACGACCGGGAACTCTACGGGTTGATCTACAACCCGCCGATCACGGCCCGACTCTCCTATGAGATCTCGTTCTGACCGGTCGCCTCCGTCCTCAGTCATGAATCGTTCTCTCAATCTTACTCGTTCCCATTTTCATTGGTTCGCGTCAGCCGGAGAGAAAGAGAAAGATTACGAGCAAGAGAACGATTTGAGACCCTCCATCATGTTTCGGCTCGGGTAGCTTAAAAAGGGTAGGGCGGGCACCGGTGCAACCGGTGCCCGCTTCCTGGGGTGTTCGAGTGGGCCAGCGAGCTAGCTCGCGCCTCCCCCTGCGCGACCAAGGTCGCTGCCCACGTTCCTCCAAGGTTGGCAATGCTCCCTCTCCCCTCATCCTGAACGCACCCCGCGGCACTCCGCCGCGTCCTTCACCCCCCGCATCTCCGTTGTGACCACCCCTTCTCCCAGCGTCCGCCTGTCCTTCAAGGAAAAACTGGCCTACGGCCTTGGTGACACCGCCTCGAATTTTTATTTCCAGGCGTTCAACCAGTTCCTCGCGTATTACTACATCGACGTCCTCGGCATCAAGGACTCGGCCGCGGGCACGCTGATGGCCACCATGCCGATCCTGGTGGCGTTCCTGAATCCGGTCATCGGCGTCATCGCCGACCGCACGAACACCCGCTGGGGCAAGTTCCGCCCGTGGATCCTGTGGGGCGCGCTGCCCTACGGCATCCTCGGTTACCTCATGTTCGCCAACCCGGGCTTCAGTCCGGAGCGCACCCTCATCTATGCCTACGTCACCTACACGCTGACGCTCATCGCCTACGCCGCCATCAACACGCCCTACGGCGCGTTGATGGGTGTGATGTCGCCCTCGTCCGAGGACCGCACCTCGCTTTCCTCCTACCGCTTTGCCTGCGCTTTCACCGGCAGCCTGCTCATCGGCTGGCTCGTTCCCTGGTTGAAGGACGCCCTGATGTTCGGTGGCAGCCCGGCCGACGGCTTCCGCAACACCATGGCGCTCTTCGCCGTGGTCTCGGTGGCCATGTTCCTCTACACGTTCCTGAACACCCGCGAGCGCGTCGTGGCGCCAGCCAACCAGCCGGGCTCGCTCGGGCCCGACCTGCGCGACCTCGCGGCCAACGCGCCTTGGCTGGTGCTTTTCTTCGTCGCCTTCCTGAACCTTGCCAACGTCGGGCTTCGCAGCGGCGCCGGCATCTTCTACTTCAAATACAACGTGGGCAACGAGGGCGCCATCGGCACCTTCAACCTCGTCGGCTTCCTTTGTTTCATCGCGGGGGCCATGGCCACCAAGCTGTTCACGGCCCGCTGGTCGCGACGCTCGCTCATGATCGTCCTCACGATCATCAACGCCGCCGGCATCGGCGGGTGCTACTTCGTCGATCCGCACAACCTGCCGCTGCTCTACGCGCTGAACATCATCGGCTCCTTTGCGGCCGGCCCGACGCCCGCCATCGTGTGGTCGCTCTACGCCGACACCGCGGATTATGGCGAATGGAAGTTCGGCCGCCGCGCCACCGGCCTCATCTTCTCCGCCACGGTCCTCGCGCAGAAGGTCGGCCTCGCCATCGGCAGCGCGATGATCGGCTGGCTGCTGGCCTACCACGGTTTTGTGGCCAACGCCGCCCAGACGCCGCGCGCGCTCCACGGCATCAACCTGCTGTTCAGCCTGCTGCCCGGCTGCTTCGCCCTCCTGGCCGGTCTCGCCATCATCTTCTACAAGCTCGACGAGCCGCAGGTGAAACAGATCGAGCGGGATCTCGCCGCACGGAAGGGCGGCGCGCCCTCATGAGGCCGCGCATGGTTCAATGTTCATTTTTCATCGTTCAATTAAAATTGGGAGAACTCCGGCAATGAACACTGAACATTGGACAATGAAAAATGAACAATCCCGCGGCCCGCAGGGACGCGGGTCCTCCATTCAATGAAACCCATGCTCCGTGCTCTCCTCCCTCTCACCTTCGCCATGACCTCATTCGCATCCACTCCCGTCTGGCAGGATGAGTTCAACCAGCCGGTCGGCTCGGGGCCTGACCTCACCAAATGGGTCCATGACCTCGGCGACAACGGCTGGGGCAACAAGGAGCTCCAGAACTACACGGACTCCCGGGAAAATTCGTTCATCGTGGCGGATCCCGAGGCGGAAGACGGCCGGGCGCTGGTCCTGAAGGCCGTGCGCACGGCCGCGGGCGGTTACACCTCGGCCCGCCTCAAGACCCAGGGGAAGTTCACCACCGGCTACGGCCGCATCGAGGCCCGCCTGAAGCTGCCGAAAGGGCAGGGGATCTGGCCCGCGTTCTGGATGCTCGGCCACAACATCAAGGAAACACCCTGGCCGGCCTGCGGTGAGATCGACGTCGTCGAACTCATCGGCCACCAGCCCGGCACGCTTTACGGCACGCTACACGGCCCGGGTTACTCCGGCCAGCACGGCATCAGCAAGTCCACGCTCCTGTCCGGCGAAGCCACCTTTGGCGATGCCTACCATGTGTTCGCCGTAGACTGGCAACCCGGGCGCATCGACTGGCTGCTCGACGGGAAAATCTACCACACGCTGACTCCGGCCGACCTGCCGGCCGGCACGAAATGGGTCTTTGACGACGCGAGGCATTATCTCCTGCTCAACCTCGCGGTCGGCGGCGCCTGGCCGGGCTATCCGGATGCGACCACGCAGTTTCCGCAGGAATACCGCATCGACTACGTCAGGGTCTACCGACCCTGAGAAAGCTGAAACCTGAAAGCTGAGACCTGAGGAAGAATAGGCACCCTAAGAGAGGTGGAGGGCGCTGTTACGTGGAATCGGCCATTTTGATTGAGTGTGGCCATGAGCATAATCGAGGAGCGGAAGGCGGCCATGCGCCGACGCACCAAGGCATTTGCGAGTTCAGTGGTGCGTTTCTATATCGGGTTGGACAAACGGCGCGAAGAACTGCGCATCTTAGGCAAACAACTGCTCCGCGCGGCAACGTCTGTCGCGGCAAATTATCGGGAAAGTTCCAGAGCGAGGAGCGCCGATGAGTTCATCGCCAAGGCCGAACTTTGCGTGCAAGAGGCGGACGAAACCCAACTCTGGTTGGAGTTGCTGCGTGATGATTGCGCGGTTCCACGGGACTTGGTCGAACCAATCTGGCAAGAGGCGGATGAGCTCATCGCAATATTCGTGACGATGGCGAAGAACACCAAGGACAAGAGGGCATAAATCCTTCAGGTCTCAGGTCTCCGCGCGCCAGCGGCGCGCTAGCCGCCCGTCCGCGTCGCTACCTCGATCACGTCGTGCGGGGCGGCTTCCTTCTGGCCGGCGGGGGTCACGCGGACGTAGCGGGCCTTTTTGCGAAGTTCGCCGAGATCCTTCGCGCCGAGGTAGCCCATGCCGCTCTGCACGCCGCCGATAAGGTTGCCGAGCACGTCGTCCACCGAGCCGGAGACTTCCTTGAGGGCCTCGATGCCCTCGGCGGCGACTTTGCGGGCCGTGTCGTTCTTGTCGTGGCCGTAGCGGGCCGCCGAGCCGGCTTTCATGGCGGCGTGGCTGCCCATGCCGCGATATTGCTTATACAGCTTGCCGGAGATTTCCATGATCTCGCCCGGTGCCTCGCGACAGCCGGCGAGCAGGCCGCCGAGAATGACGGCATCGGAGAGGGTGAGCGCCTTGACGATGTCGCCTGACTTCGTGATGCCGCCGTCGGCGATGAGGCGGACGCCCTTCCTGGCGGCGCCGTGGCCCGCCACGTGGAGCGCGGTGAGCTGGGGGATGCCGACGCCCGCCACGATGCGGGTGGTGCAGATGGAGCCCGGGCCTTGGCCGATCTTGATGGCGTTGGCGCCCGCGTTGGCGAGGAACTCGACGCCCGCGCCGCTCGTGACGTTGCCGGCGATGATGGGCAGGTCCTTGAACTGGCCGCGGATGAGTTTCACGACGTCACCGACTCCGGCGGTGTGGCCGTGCGCCGTGGAGACGGCGACGATGTCCACGGCTTCATCCACGAGTTCGCCGACGTGATCGAAGATCTTGTCGCGATCGAGGGAGCCGTCGGGCTTGCGGACGGGGGAGATGGCGGCGCCGACGACAAGGCGGAACTGGGAATCGCGCGCGGGTTTGCGGCGGGATTTGGCCTCGCTGGTGATGCGCTCGACGTCCGAGATGGTGACCAGGCCGCGGAGCCGGTCCTTGTCGTCCACGACGAGGATCTTGTGGATGCCGACGTTCGCAGTGAAGAACTTATCGGCGGCCCTGATCGGGTCGGCCGCCATCTGCTTCTCCGTGACGGTGATGAGCTGCTTGCGGGGTGTCATCACCTCGGCGACCTTCTTCGACTTGTAGCGGTCCTTGACGAGGTTGCCGGAAAGCAGGCCGGCGAGCTTGCCGTGAGCGTCGACGACGGGAAAGGTGCGGAAGTCGAAGCGTTTCTGGTCGATCATCGCCAGGACCTCGCTGACGTAGGCGTCGGGCGCGACGGTGATCGGGTCCTGGATGAGGCCGTGGATGTGGCGCTTCACGCGGGCGACCTCCTTGATCTGGTCCGGGCCCGGGAGGTTGTAGTGGATGAGGCCGAGGCCGCCGTTGAGCGCCATGGCAATGGCCATGCGCGACTCGGTCACGGTGTCCATGTCGGACGAGATGATGGGGATCTGCAGACGCAGGCCTTCGGACAGGGAGGTGGCCAGGTCGGTGTCCTTCGGGAGGATCTCCGAGTGGAGCGTGGCGAGCGAGACGTCGTCGTAGGTCAGCGCGCTCGGCAGGTTGGCGGCGAAGAAGCGGTCGGCGGGCAGGTAGAAGTCCGAATCGCTGGCGGAAGAGGCAACAGGCTTGGTCATCGTTGCCGTGAACGAGATACTCCGCGGCCGGGAAACCACAAACAAAAACTGGGAAACGCCGGAGGGTTTCACCACTAATGGTCACTTATGGCTCACTAATTAGTGAGAACAAATGCCCCGTCTGTTTGCGGTTTGGATTAGTGTCCGATTAGTGTGTATTAGTGGTTAAAAATCAGAGTCTGATCCGTGGTAATCCGTGAAATCCGTGGTGAAAAAAACTTCGTCTTCCGGCCTTTACGTCGTTTCCGTGGTGGACCGATGCTTTACGGTTTTCAATTCAGACCCTACCGTCTGCCGTTGCGGGCGGCGTTGCGGACGGCGCATGGGCACTGGACGGAGCGCGAGGGGATCCTGATCCGGCTTGAGAGCGAAACCGGGCAGGTCGGTTACGGCGAAATCGCCCCAATTTCATGGTTTGGGACCGAAACGCTCGCGGAAGCGGAGGAGATTTGCCGGAAGTTTGGCGCTTCTGTTGCCGACGAGGTGCTGGACGCCGTCCCGGCGCGATTCGGTTGTGTGCGCTTTGCATTGGCGCAGGCGCGCAGCGGCTGTTGTCAACCAATAGTTGACAACCAGGCGACCCGCCTGCCGGTGGCCGCCCTGCTCCCGGCGGGACGCGAGGCCTTGGCCGTGTTGCCTGCGAAAGTGGAGGCGGGCTATCTCTCCCTCAAGTGGAAGGTCGGTGTTGGGGCGGTCGACGATGAACTCGGCATCTTCGACGACCTGCTGGCCGCCTTACCGGCTTATGCAAAGCTGCGGCTCGATGCCAACGGCGCCTGGGACCGTCGCCAGGCGGCAAAATGGCTGGCGCGCTGCGCCGAGCGCCGGGTGGAATTTGTTGAACAGCCCGTCAAGCCGGCCGACGAGGCAGCCCTGCTGGGTTTGGCGGCGGATTTTCCCGTGACGCTGGCGCTGGATGAATCGGTGACCGGCCTCGCGGCCGCCCAACGCTGGCAGGCGCAAGGCTGGCCGGGGGTCTTCGTCATCAAGCCGGCGCTGGTGGGACCGCTGGACGAACTCGCGGCCTGGGTGGCCGCCACCAAAGCCGACATCGTGCTCTCGAGTGCGATCGAAACCGCGCTGGGCCGCGCCGCGATCCTGCGTGCGGCGCTGACACAACCACTCACGTCGCGGGCACTCGGCTTCGGCATAGACGGGGTTTTTGGCGACCGCCGGTGGGATGGGCCATTCCTGGGGCCGGTGCTGGATCGCAGTTGGCTGGAAGGGGTGAACCCGGACGAGATGTGGGATTTCTTGAGACCTGAAACCTGAGCCGGGATCAGGCAGTTCGCCGCGATTCCACTCGGCAATCTCGAAACTAAAAAGTGCCCCGGTAGGCAGCCCGCTCGCGGGCGCCCAAAGAGCGCGAGCGAGCTCGCTGGCCCAC
>JBKJRX010000058.1:0-5102 GCA_046593155.1 Lacunisphaera sp. | reverse complement strand
GCGTCGGCGCCGTTTTCCACGGCGGCCTTGGCACATTCCCAGTCACCGGCTGGAGCGAGCAACTCGGGTCGCGCCGGCGCAGGGTGCGGCGGGGCGGCGGTCTCGGGATTTGGCGCGGTGGACATGGGGATGGGTCAGGCGGCGGCTTCCGCCGGCGGCGGGGGCGGGTGAGCGTCCTTGGGGGTGGGCGTGGCCACGTGCGGGGCGGCCGCCCGGAGTTCAAAGGCCAACAGCACCGTCAAGCCGAAGAAGCCCGCGGAAACGTAACCCAGGGCGGGCATGCCGACCAGATGACCGGCGGCGTTGCGCGTGACAAACAGGCCCGCCAGCATGCTGGAGAAGCCACTGGCAGCTTGTTGGAGCGCGGCATTGACGCTCATGAACCCACCCCGGTAGCGCGCCTCGACGGCGTTGGTGACCATGGTCATCGCCGGGGCGAAGCGGCCCGACATTGTGACCATGAACAGGGCCATCATCAGGCTGGCAGTGGCCAGGGTGGACGGGCCGAGGCGGGTAATAAAGAATACGACGACCACCGCGCAGGCCGACATGATCGCCAGCAGGCGCAGCCGGTCCAGGCGATCGCTCAGCCAGCCGATGAGCGGGGTGCTGAACGCGGTCGCGATGCCACCGACGGCGTAGGCGATGGGCAGTTGGGTCGTTTCGTTGAGCCCCACATTGGTGACAAAGGACGGGGCAAGGAATGGGATGATGAGACCGCCTGACATCACGAGCACGGCGCCCACGGCAAAGGCCCGCCGGTGCACGCCATGGGAAAGGATTTCCCGCATCTGGCGCACGGGGCGGTGGTTTTTGACGGCCGTGCGGATGGGCGGAAGAGCGAAGGAGGCCAGGAGCAGGATGGCGGCGGCGCAGCTGGCGAGGAGGAAGAAGGGCGCGTGCCAGCCGAACTTGCCGGCGAGGATCAGGCCAGTGGGCACACCCAGGACCGAGGCCACCGGGAAGGCTGCCATGACGAAACTCATGGCCCGGCCGCGGCGGGCAGGAGGAATCACGTCGCCCACCATCGCGGAGACCATGGAGCCCGCCAACCCGCCGAAAGCGCCGGCGGCCAGCCGCGCGACCAGGAGCGTGTGATGGGTCGGCGCAAGACCGCAGGCGAGGGTCGCGACGCCGAAGCCCGCGTAAAGGACGAGGAGAGAGCGTTTCCGGTCGAAGCGGTCCAGGAAGAAACCGCCGGCAAAGCCGCTGACCGCGGCGGCCAACCCGTAGGCGGCCACCAAGTGGGTGAATTGGGCCGGGGAAATGTCGAATACCCGCATGAGCTGACCCCCGAGCGGCATCATGATCATGAAGTCCAGGATATGCGTGAATTGCACAGCGCAAAGCACGAGCAGCGTGGTGAGCTCGCGACCCTTGGTCAGGGCGTGGTGCTGGGCGGAGGCGGACATGAAGGGTCAGGATTTCATGAAAATGAGCCGGGCGCAACTCAGCTTGCCGCGGGTGGGAGGGGCGGCAGACGAAAGGGCGGGGCGGACTCGGCCGTTACCGGGAGGGGCCCGACTACTGCCCGGGCGACCTCGGCGAAGAGCAGCGCTCCTTTGCCCAGGTGTCGGCGGCGGTGCCGGACAAGGGCTATGTCGCGTGAAGGCTGGACCGGGCCGGTAAATTTACGGAAGATCAGGCCCTCGGGATCAGTGGCACTGCGCGCGCTTTTGGGCAGGACGGTAACGCCCAGACCCATGGCCGTGAGTGACTTGGCCGTGGCCAACTGCCCGCAGCGATGGCTGATGCGCGGTTCGAAATCGTGGTCACCACAAAAGCGCTGGATTTGCAGGGTCAGGGTTGAGGCCTCGCCCAGCAGAATGAATTGCTCATCCCGCAGGGATTCAAAGGTGATCTGCTCCGCTTGTGCGAGCCGGTGAGTGGCACTCATGGCGACCCAGAGCGGTTCACTGTAGAGTTTGTCGATATGCAGCCGGGGTTCGTTGAAAGGCAGGGAGATCAAGGCCCAGTCGAGTTGACCGTCGAGAACCGCCTCGGCAAGAGGCCGGCGGAAGTCCTCCTGAGTATGGATGTTGAGTTGGATTTCACTGGCCTGGCAATAGGCTAGGATGGCGGGAAAGAAAAACGGGGCGACCGTCGGGATGGCCCCGACGATGACTTTGGGTCCTTGGTTGGCGCGCTCCTTGAGCTCCTGCAGGGTCTGATCGACATCGCCGAGGATCCGGCGGGCGCCTTCCATCAGGGTTTTGCCTGCCTCAGTGAGCACGACCTTGCGACCAAGGCGGTGAAAGAGCTGCTGACCGAACTCCTCCTCAAGGTTCAGGATTTGCTGACTGAGCGAAGGTTGAGAGATGAAAGAGCGCTGGGCAGCCTTTGTAAAATTACCTGTCTCAGCGACTGCCAAGAAGTAACGTAATTGGTATAATTCCATAGTTAAAACAGATTGTTTTGATAGAATCTAAGTATTTAAACTATTGCAAGCTGTGCCGTATACTCCTCCCAGCACCAAATCAGGTGCCCAACGAAAACATCAACAAACCAGCTTTATGAAGAACGACACTCTCCAAATCACTCTTACAGCCATCGCGGCCAGTGGCCTTGCCTTGATCGCCGTCACGACCATCGCGGTCGCAATCAGCTACGTCGCCGTGGCCATCTTGGTCGCCGTGGCGGCCGTTGACTACCGGCAGGGACCCAAGCGCTACGCCGCGCAGTAAGCGCCCGTTTTTTTAAGTCAGGGTTGGTATGTAACAGAGGCCGGGGGAGAACCCCCGGCCTCTTTTAATGTCTGCATCCGCCGCCGGCCTGGCGCAGGTTAGACAAAAATCCCGCCCTGTGACGCTCTTCTGGAAACAACCCCCGACGGATTGCATGGAGGCGACACATGATCATGGCATCTGGAAACATTGGCTCGAAGCCCACGGCCCCAAGCTGCTGCTGTGCGCCCGTCAGTGGACCCGATCCCTCGCCGATGCCGAGGATGTGGTCCAGGAAGCCTTTGTGCGCTACTGGCGCCACCAGCGGCATCTGCCGGGAGATCCGCAGGCCCTGCTTATCACGTCCATCCGCCGGGCTGCACTTGACCACGCCCGCCGCCATGCGCGGCGCACGGCCCGCGAGGAAAAAGCTGATGGTGGTCTGGAAGACCGTGAATGCACCTTTGAAGCCCAGCCGGGGGAGGACGCGGATCGCCGCCGGGAGATCGAGGTCGCGTTGCAACGTCTGCCTGCCGGCCAGCGCGAAGTGCTTGTGCTCAAGATCTGGAACGAACTCACGTTCGAGCAAATCGGTGTGGCGCTGGAGATCCCGGCCAATACCGCGGCCTCACGCTACCGTTATGCGCTCGTCGCGCTCCGCAAGGAATTGAAACCCGCCTGCCATGGATGAATCACTCCAGGAACTGGAAAACGAACTGAAGATGCTGCAGCCCCGCCGCGCACCGGCCCGCTGGCTGAACCAGATCAACCGGGAACTGGCGGCCGAGCTGCCGGCCGTGGCGCGCCCGCGCTATGCCAGTGCCACCAATCTGGGCTCGTGGAAATGGCTGAGCTGGCGCACCGCCGGCGTGGCCGCGGCGCTGGGGCTTGTGGCCACCGCGGGATTTATCAGTTGGCGGCAGTTGCCGCCTGAAATCACGGCCCCGCCGCTTACCGCGACCCTGGCGCCGGTGAAGCCAACGGACACTCCAGCCTATCAGCCCGTGACCGCCACCAATGTGCTCTACGACCTCAAGGACGAGGGCGAGGTGAAGATCGCCGGCGAAGCTTCCGCCCGCCAGGTCCGGGCACGCTATGTCGACACCTACACGTGGAAAAACCCACGCAACAATGCCTCGATCAAGTGGACCGTGCCGCGCGACGAAGTCCGCGTCGTGCCGGCCAGCTACAATCCGAACTGATTTTCCCGAACAGAAACCAACCCTCATCCCTTATGAAATCATCCCGCCAATACCTGCTGCCGGTCCTTGCCGTGGCCAGTCTCGTGCCGTCCGCCTGGGCGCAGAAAGAAGTCACCATCCGCCGTTTCGATAAAGACGGTCCCCACCATGGCACGGTCATGCACCAGGGGGACGACGGGAGGGAGAAGGAGAAAGTCACTTTTCTTGGGGTGGAAACCGCGCCCGTCAGCCGCACCCTCGCCGCCCAACTCGGACTCGGGCGCGACACCGGCCTCGTCGTCACGCATATCGCAGAAAAAAGCCCGGCCACTGATGTTCTCAAGGAGGATGACGTGCTTACGAAATTGGATGACCAGATCCTCGTCAACCAACACCAACTGGGCGTGCTGGTGCGGGCCAAAAAGGAAGGCGACGAGGTCAGATTGACGGTGATCCGTGCCGGCAAGGAGATGACCATCAAGGCCAAGCTTGGCATCCACGAAGTGCCTAAAATGGCTGGCAATTTTTTCTTCCCAAATGGCCCCGGCGGTTTTGGCGGGGCCATGACGATGTCACCCGGAGGCATGGCCAAGCTGCGCGGGCTGCCCGGCATGGACGATGATGATGCCCGGGATGTCCTGCGCATGATCGGGCGCGAACACCGTAATTTCACGGCCAGTCCCGGGGTCCGCATCGTGCGGCGGGGCGGCCGGGGTTCCACCATCCTCGACCTGCCGAACAGCAATATTTCCTATTCAGACGACGATGGCTTCATCGAGATCAAGTCCGATGAGGGCAAACGCGAGCTGACCGTGAAGGACGCCAAGGGCAAGGTGACGTTCCAAGGTCCGATCAACACCGAGGAGGAGCGCAAGAAGCTTCCGCCGGAAGTGCTGAAGCAGCTCGAGAAGCTCGACAGCGATACCATCAGCTTCGAGGCGGGTGAGAAGTTCGAGCATGAGGTCCTGCCGCTCCCGTCGGAACCGGCCAAGACCAAGATCCGCCGGGAGCTCGGCCACTCGGCCCGGCCGGCCCGGCGCTCCCTCTAAACAATCAAGCGCGGCTCAAGCCGCGCCGGTGTGTGCAATACCCGGGGTGGCGCGAAAGCGTCGCCCCGGTTTGCTTTAGGCCGCCGTCACCTTGGTCTCATCCGGCGCCGGGCGCTTGAGGATGGCCGCGATGATGAGCGACATGATCAGGCCAAAGATTACCACGAGGATGGGAGTGAGGATCGCTTGGGCGACCGGACCCATCATGG
>JBKJRX010000296.1:0-4447 GCA_046593155.1 Lacunisphaera sp. | reverse complement strand
CACAATTCTCCGCGGCCAGCACGGCCTGCAACGGTGTCATCGCCACGTGCGCCCACGCCGCCCGGTCTCCGGGGTGCGCTGCCGCCCGGAACAGCGCGAGCAAGGCGCTGGCGAGCGGATTATCGGTTGCCACGTGCAGATCGGACTCGGCCACGGCCGGCAACCCGCCCTCCCGCCGCAGATAGTCCGCCAGCCCGGCCGCGATGCTGTTCTTCTGCACCAACACCGCCACGCTCAATCCACGCTCCAGGGCCTGCGTCTCATTGATGATTTTCAAGGTCGCCGCAAAACGTCCGGTCTCGTCCTCGGCGTGCCGCAAGGTCGCATAACCGCCCAGTTTGGATTGGGCGCTCTCGTGGTCGCGCCACTCCCGCGTCCACCGTTGCGCGGCTTCCGCCGGAAACAGCCGCGCCAGCGCCTCGCCGTCTCCCAGCACGCGATTCACCATCGCGATGACGGCCGGTCCCGACCGCCACGACCGGTCGAGCCGCTCCTCGCGAATCGCCCCGGGGCGCGCCGCGTTGTAGTGGTCGAAAATCTCGCGGAACAGCCGCGCGTCCCCCTCGCGCCACGCGAAGATCGCCTGCTTGACGTCGCCCACATAGAAAAAACTCCGCGCCTCCGCGGGATCCTGCACGGCCTCGTCGATCAGGTTTCGCAACACGCTCCACTGGCCGAAGCTCGTGTCCTGGAATTCGTCCAGCAGCCAATGGTCGATCTGCGCATCGAGCCGCCAGTCGATGAACAGCCGCGCCTCCGCGGCCGCCTCCCGCGTCAGCAGCCGCGCCCCGTCCGGGGTGTCGGGCCGCAGCAGGCGCTGCACGTCGGCAAACGTCAGCCGGCCGGCGCGCCGCACCGCGCCATCATAAACTTCCTCGTAGCCGCGCAACACGGCGAACATGCCCTGCGTCGTCTCCAGCCGGCGGGCGTGTTCGGCGCCGATGATCCCGCTCACCAGCGTCCGCAACGCCCCGCCCGCCGCCGCCGCCAGCGGCACTTTCTTCCGCTCGACGGTGATTTCCGCCAGCCCCGGCCACGCCTTGAATGCATTTCCCAGCACATACGCCACCGGCTTGGGCAGCGGCGCGCCCGGCGCCCAGTCGGCAAGCGTGGCAAAAAAATCCTCCCACCGCTCCCGCTGCGCGTCGCTGAACGTCGCCCAAGGCAGCGCCGCCTTCAAGTCCCCGGCCGCCGCGGCCCGCCGCCGGGGATCGGCCGCCGCCTGCCACGTGGAACCCTCCGGCCAGATCTTCTCCGTCCGGCCCCACCCACCTGCCTCCGGCGCGGCGAGATAGACCTCGGCGTGTTCGTCGAGGAAAGCGTCCAGTCGCGCTCCAAGCCGCTTCTCCTCGGTGCCGAAAGTCGCCCGCTTGAACGCCTCGATGAAATCCTGCCGGGCGGTGCCGCCGGCGGCGTGGGCAAACATCCGCCGCAGCACCCGCCGCCGCTCCAGCCGCGCCGCATGCTCCTGCAGCACTTCGAAATCGCCGGCCAGGCCAAGCTCAAGCGGAAAGGCCCGCACGATCCGGGCAAAAAAACTGTCCAGTGTCCCGAGATTGAGCCGGTGCATCGAGTCGGTTACCACCCGTAACAACTTCAGAAAATCCGCCGCGCGCAGCCCGGGCGCCCCGATCTCGATCGCGAGTTTTTTCCCCGCAGCTTCATCCCCGGCCGCTCCGGCCAGTTTTTTCAGGATCTCGTCGAAAAACTCCCCGGCCGCCTTGCGCGTGAAAGTCAGCGCGGCGATGCGCTCCGGCTTCGCGCCGTGCGCGAGCAACCGGATGTAGCGGTTGGTCAGCGCATAGGTCTTCCCCGAACCCGCCGAAGCGAGGATCATCACATGGCCGGTGGGACTCATGGCGCGCCCCTCCCCTCCACGCTGTCGGCGGTGCCGTGATGAAACAGCCCCGCGAAGATCTCCTCCTCCTCCCGCGGCGCAATCTCCGCCGGCGGCCAGAAAATTCCCGCGGCCACCCCCGCGGCGACACCCTCCGCGCAGCGTCGGGCCGCCGCCCGCCACGACGCG
Organism: Lacunisphaera sp.; assembly: GCA_046593155.1. Classification (GTDB taxonomy): domain Bacteria; phylum Verrucomicrobiota; class Verrucomicrobiia; order Opitutales; family Opitutaceae; genus Lacunisphaera. Next base: position 2,421 of record JBKJRX010000296.1, on the reverse strand, counting down.
TCATAATTCTCCCACATCACCAGCGACGTCTCGCCCACCGCCTTGGGCAGGTTGAAATACCCCGCGCCGGCCGCCCCGCCGAGCTCCCCGGCCAGCGCTTCCAGATAGAGCGGCAATTGCAGGTCGGTCCACACCAACTCCTTTCCGCCCACCGTGAACCGCGCCCAGGCCGGCGCCGTTTCCTCGCGCCGGGCACTCCGCACGTGCGCGGCCAGCGGCGCCACCCCCTTGTCCGACGTCTTGTAATCGATCACCCGCACCGCCCCGGTCGCGGCGTGGCGCTCGATGCGATCGATCTTTCCGCTCACGGTGACGGCCCCGAGGGTCAGCTCGAACTTGCGCTCGACCTGCTCGATCACCCAGCCCGCCGCGCGTTGTTCCGCCTGCACCTCCGCGGCGCGACCCAGTCGCTGCCGCGCCGACTCCAGCTGGACGATCAGCGGCAGCGTCAGCTCGGCGCCGTAGCGATCGCGCGACCGCCGGTCCACCTGCCCCAGCAGGAATTCCCGCAACACCGCTGCGTCCAGGCAGTCGCGCAGGGCCGGTTCCTTGCCCATCGCCTCCAGCGCGGCATGGCAGAGGATGCCGAAATCCATGGCGTCCAGTTCACTCTTGAAAGGATCCACCCCTTCCATCTTCAGCCCCTGCTTCAGGTAGAACCGGAATGGACACCGCAAGTAGTCGCGGAAAGCGGTCACCGAAAGACGCGCCGGTGGTGGCACGACCGGCGGGGTGAGTCGCCAGGCCCGCCGCCAAGGCAGTCCGGGGCGCGCCGCCTCCACCGGACGGAAAAGCGCGGCCACGCGCCGGGGCAGCTCCGGGTCGGGACACGCCAGCAACAACCGCGACGGCCGCAAGGGATCGCCCGCCGCCGATAACTTGCCCACCAGCAAATCCAGCCGGCCCGTTTCTTTCCGGCACTCGGCGAGGGCCGCGAGCAGGTAGGCGTCGCGCGCGAAACGCGCCTCGTTGGTCTTCAACCCCAGTCGCGCCCGCAGCGCCTCCGGTAGAAAAGCATCCCCGGCCACTGTCTCGGGCACGCGGCCATCATTCAATCCGGTCACCACGAGATGCAGCGCATCTTCCCACAATAATTCCAGCCAGCCGAGCAGGTCCACCGCCCCGGCGGGCCGCACGTCAAAGCGCAGGCTTTCGCCGAACTGGGTCAGCGCCAACTCCCACCACTCGGCGTTGGTCAGTGCCGGGAAATCCGGCTGCGCCGCGGCGGCCCCGCGCAACACCTCCATCCAGGCGTCGGCTGATTCGGCCAAGGCGGAATCACCGGCCAGGCGCCGGGCGCCAAAGATCGTCGAGAGTGCCGCCGAGGCATTCGCGGGAAACTCGCCGCGGGTGAGCCGCCCGCGCAACTCCTGCGCCGCCTCCAGCGCCGCCCGCGCTGCCGGGCGTTGGGCCGTATGGTCCAGGGCGCCCGCGAGGGTCGCCGGCAAATGCCGGGCGTGCAACTCGTCGAGTTCGGTGAGCATGGTCGCGACTGAATATTGCGCCCCCGTCCGCCCGACCAGCCAGGCCATGAAATCGGGGCAGCGCGCCAGCGCCTGCACGGTGTCGAACGCCGGCTCCCGCACCAGCGCCGCCAGCGTGGCGAGCAGGGGGTGCAAACCATCGCGCCGACGTGGCCGGCCGCCCGGGTTGAACACCGCCAGTCCCGCGCCGCGCAATCCGTTTTCCAAGGCGGGAGCGACCTCGGCATCAGCCACGCCGAGCGCCAGCCTGCCCTCGGGTTCGCCATAATTCCTGGCGAGTTCGGTCACGCGCTCCGCTTGCTCGGTCGCATCGGCACACAGGCGGACCTGGGCCGTAAAATCCCGCAGGACCAACGGCCGGTGTGACCAGGCATCCGTCAGCGGCCGGCCCCACTCATCGAATAGATCCGTGCCCGCGGCCGGCCCGAACACCACGACGTCCACCGGCACCGATCGCGCAAATTCGGCCAGCACCCCAATCGCCAGCGGCAGCGGATCCGGGGTGGCGAGCAACACGATCCGGGTGGTGCCCTCCGGTAAGCCCGGCGCGCGGGCGGACTCGATGCGCGCGGCCTGCGCTTCGCGCCGGCCACCCGCCGCCAACACGGCATCACAGAGTTCTTCCAACTCGCCCAGTTGCGTCCAGCGCTCCGTCTCCGGCAGCCCCTCGCCCGCGCGCCGCACGACATCGCGCAGCCGCAGCCCGTTCTCGCCGAGCGTCGACTGCAGACGTTGCAATTGCGTCGCCAGCCGGGAAGCCCAGGCAAAGTTGCGCGCCGGCGGATCCACCGGAAAGACCGCGCGGAATTCCTCCGGCTCCGCCGTGCGCACCACTTCCGCCCAGGCGAGCTGCGCCTCCAGCCGCGTCGCCACGGTGGGGCCGGCGGCCGGCACGAGCAGATCCTCGGGCAACACGACGCGCGGCGCGAGCACGGCC
>JBKJRX010000016.1:0-12993 GCA_046593155.1 Lacunisphaera sp. | reverse complement strand
ATCGTCGCCGGATTTTTAGCCACAAAGGAACGCAAGGAGCACAAAGACAATCCATTCAGACTGCTGTTCTTTGCGATCTATGCGTTCCTTTGTGGCTACACTTCAGGTTAAACCGCTTTAGGAAGAGGGGCTTGGCGGCCCTAGGCTCGGCGACGGCTGCTGCCCGCCAGGGCGGGGTGTGTAGGATTCTTAACGGAGTAGCGTTGGGGCGTGTTTGAAAAATCAGTTTCTTGTGGGCCAGCGAGCTTGCTCGCGCCATATCCCTGCCTGCAAGCAGGCAGCCTACCAGGGCTGGCGATGAAGCATCACCGCTTGCGGCGACCTGTTGAGGATAGAATTCCATTAGACATTCCGCGCCGGGTCTGGAAAGAAAGGGGCATCCACTCGCGCATGCCTTCCGTCGAATCCAAGCTTCGTGACCTGTTGGAACTGGCGCAAGTGGTCCTCGACGACCTGCCGGTGGGCCTGCTGGTGCTTTCCGCCCACGGCAAGCCACTGTGGTTCAACCGCGAGGCCGAAATCGTCTGCGCGGTCTGGAACCGCACGCTGCTCCGGCGCGATGCCCTGCCGCTTAAGCACGCGGATTTCGTCGTGCCGGAAATTCTTTGGCAGGAATGCCAGGCCCTGCTCGCCGCGGACAGTCCGGAAGGAGCGACCCCCGAGCCCCGCATCATGAGCGAGCCGGAACGCGGCTTGCACGCCGTCATCCGCCTCCAGCGCCGGCCCGGCCGCACCGGTCCGCCCGCCTGTTTTCTCCAGCTCGACTACCGCCGGCCCCGCGGTGATCGCGAGCGGCCGATCTCCCCCGGCGCGCTCAGCCTCCTGTCGCGCCTGACCTTCCGCGAACGCGAGGTGGCCCTGCGCGTCCGCGACGGGTTGACCACCGAGGAGATCGCCAAGGAGCTGCGCCGGAGCAAGCTGACGATCAAGACCCAGCTCGCCGGTATTTTCCGGAAACTCGGCGTGGCCAACCGCTCGCGGGTGACGGCGATGCTGAACCGGTGAAAAGGTGGAACCTGCGCTCCGCGCAGGTTTATTCGCTTTGGGTCTAATACCCCGGAGCTTCAGCCGTCGCTGAGCCTATGGCTGACAGGTGCTCCGGCTTGGATCGATGTGGAGCCGGGGCGCCCTCGCCCCGGTGGCTAAGAAGACCGGCCCGAGGGCGGGCCGGCTCCAGCAGGACGTGCGCCCACTCCACCGCACAACCGCCTTGATCAAATGCCTCGGAGCTTTCTCCGGGGATCTTTACTCAGCCCGCGCGGAGCGCGGGCTCCACCAAAGGCAGGGCGGTTGAGGGCTAACTGCCCCTACCGCAGCGCGGCGGCGATGCGGGCGAGGGCGGTGGTGACGTATTCATGGGTCTGGTGCGGGTGCTGGGTCCACACCCACAAATTCAAGCACGCCGGTAAGGGCCTAGAATTGATCTAGCCGGAATCTTGGCTTGAGGTGTGCAACACGCTCTACCCTGCCGTCAGTATGCACACGGTAGATTCCATGAGGTGAACCTTCCGACACCAATCGGAGGAGCTTGGGCAACACTTCCAATACCAGCGAGACGCGTTTGTCCCGAGGCACCTGTGTAAGAGCATAGAGAATAAATGTGTGAGTCGGAGCGGTGCCAAATTTCGAACGCTCGGGCTCCTTGCGGGCGATGTTGCGGTCACAAGTAAGCACAGTCCAGCCACGGGCCGCCACCTGACGAATCCAATCGGTGTCACCAGTATCCTGAGGAAAATGCGCGTCGTGCAATTCGACATGGTAACCTTGGGGGCGCAGCGCTTCCGCGAGCAATCGACCGCCGGTATCGCGGTCAATAAAGAAGACCGGGTCAGGCGGCCTTGCGGGAAGACCAGCGGATGGCTTCTTGGATTTCTTCGGGCTTCGCGCCATAATCCGCGGTCAGGTCCTCGATCGTTTCGCCGGCAAGAAAGCGGTCGGCGATGATATCGGTTTTGACCCCTAGTCTCCTTAGGCAGGGTTTGCCGAAGGCGATCTTGGGATCGATCATGATGTGTTGCGGTTCGTAGAGGCCCGTTGCGGTATGGAGAAAGGGATAAAGCCGGGCAGCCAAACCGTCCTTACCGTAGGTTATCCGGCGCAGGTATTGCTTTAAGATGGGCTCGCTGACTGTCTGGCCACGCTCAGACAAGGAGATGAGCTGATCTTGGATTTTAAGAAGCAGGTGCTCCCCATCGTGGAAAAACCTATCGGATGCGAGCAGGTCGAGGCTGCCCATGCTTTCGTGCAGGCAGGTCAAAGCCTTGCGGACATGATGCATGGGGATGTGATAGTGCTTACGAATGCCCTGAACAACGTGCGCCTGAACCAGATTTTGAAAGGACAGGGCATCGGGCGCAGCGGCCGCAAGCAGGTTCGGTGACCGACGAATCCCGCCGCGGATTGGGTAGGAACGTCCTTTGAACCAAGTGCGCAGCGTAGCAGGGTTCGCACCAATGCAGCGGGCGGCATCAGTTAGGCTGTAAGCGGGCAAGGTGCGCGAATCGATCACGCCGACACTATGCATCCACAAAAGGTGCTAATCAAGGGCGGACTCAATCAACGGTCAGGCGACGCTTGTCAGCCGTAGGCCTGGCGAAGGCTGAAGCGCCGACCCTACAGCAAGGCAGGGCGGTTGAGGGCAACTGCCCCTACCGCAGCGCGGCGGCGATGCGGGCGAGGGCGGTGGTGACGTTCTCGCGGGAGTTGAAGGCGCTGATGCGCACGTGGCCCTCGCCGCATTTGCCGAAGCCGGCGCCGGGGGTCGTCACGACCTGCGCCTTGTTCAGCAGCAGGTCGAAGAATTCCCAAGAGTCGCGGCCGGTGTTCACCCAGATGTAGGGCGCGTTGTCGCCGCCGATGCAGGTCATGCCGAGCTTGGTCACGGCCTCGCGGATGAGCTTGGCGTTACCGAGATAGAAATCCGTGAGCTCGCGCGTCTGCTTCTGGCCTTCGGGCGAATAGACGGCGGCGGCGGCTTTCTGCACGGGATAGGAGACGCCGTTGAATTTTGTCGTATGGCGGCGGTTCCAGAGGGCATGGACCGCCTGCTCGTTCCCGGCAGCGTCGCGGGCCTTGAGGGTCTTCGGGACAATGGTGTAGGCGCAGCGCAGGCCGGTGAAGCCGGCGAGCTTCGAGTAGCTGCGCAGCTCGATGGCGACATCGCGCGCCCCCTCGATTTCATAGATGGAGCGCGGTATGCCGGGCGTGCGGACGTAGGCCTCGTAGGCCGCGTCGTAGAGAATGATGGCGTGGTGCTGCTTCGCGTAGGCGACCCAGGCGGCCAACTGGGTCTTGGTGGCGACGGCGCCCGTCGGGTTGTTGGGGAAGCAGAGATAGATGAGGTCGGCCCCTTCTTTCGGCGGGGCGGGCACGTAGCCGTTGGCGGCGGTCGAATCGAGATAAACAATGCCGGAGTAGCGGCCATCCACGTTTGCGCCGGTGCGGCCGGCCATGACGTTGGTGTCCACGTAAACGGGATAAACGGGATCCGGGATGGCGAGCTTGGTGTCGGCGGCGAAGATTTCCTGGATGTTGGCGACGTCGCATTTCGAGCCGTCGCTGACGAACACCTCGTCGGGCTCGATATTGGCGCCGAGGGCCTTGAAGTCGTGCTGCGCGATGGCCTCGCGCAGGAAGGCGTAACCCTGCTCGGGGCCATAGCCCTTGAAGGTGGCGCGGTGGGCCAGCTCGTCGGTGGCGGCGTGCAGCGCCGCGATGCACACCGGCGGCAGCGGCTCGGTGACGTCGCCGATGCCGAGGCGGATGACCGGCTTGCCGGGGTTGGCCGCGACGTAGGCGTTCACGCGCTTGGCGATGTCGGCGAAGAGATAGGAGGCCTTCAGTTTCGAGTAGTGCTCGTTGGTGCGGATCATGGGAGAAGTGAGAGGGAAAAAGGGGAGTGTGAGGGTCTCTGCTTTATGTAGGTTGCGAGCTTGCTCGCAACGTGGCGCGCGAGCGCGCCACCTACGACAGGGCAGACGCAAGGCTTGATAAAGCTAACCGCTTCTGGATAGTTCAAGCCCGTTCCGGCCATGCAAAAAATCGACAAAATCAACGCGATGCGGGAAGCAGCGGCGGTCTTGCGCTCGGGTGGCCGGCGCGTGGCGCTGGTTCCCACCGCGGGGGCCTTGCACGCCGGTCATGTCAGCCTCATGCGGCTCGCGCGGGAGACCGGGGCGGCGGTCGTGGTGTCCACCTTCGTCAACCCGCTGCAATTCGGCCCGAGCGAGGATCTGGCCAAATACCCCCGCAGCCTGTCGGCCGACGCGCTGCTTTGTGAGAAAGAAAACGTGGACGTGTTATTTGTTCCGTCGACCGAGGAGATGTATCCCCGCGGATATTCGACGCACCTGCAGGAGGAAATCATCAGCAAGCATCTGTGCGGCGTGGTGCGGCCGGCGCTGTTTCGGGGCATGCTGACGTGCTGGTTGAAGCTCATCAACGTGGTGCGCCCCGACCTCGTGGTGCTGGGCGAAAAGGATGCCCAGCAGGTTGCTGTGGTCCGCAAGGCCGTCGCCGATCTGCTGCTGCCGCTCGAAATCGTAACCGGCCCCGCCGTGCGCGATCCCGACGGCCTGGTCCTGAGCGCGCGCAACAGTTATCTGACGCCGACGCAGCGCGAGGAGGCGCTGGCAGTCTATGCCTCGCTGCGGCGCGCGAAGGAAATGGTCGAGGCCGGCGTAAAAAGCGCCGACCGGCTGGTGGCGGAGGTCACCCATCTTATCGCGGCCAAGCGGCGCTTGCGCGTGATCTATATTTCAGTGGTTGATCGGAATACGATGGAGCAATTGCGCGAGGTCGTGCCCGGCCAGTGCCTCATGGCCATCTCCTATTGGGTGGATGAGGTGCGGATGACCGACAACATGCCGTTGTGAGTGCCCGGATGTGGGCGGGTGATTGAGGCAGGTCGGGCTTCATGTCCGACATCGATGGAGCCTGTCGGGCATGAAGCCCGACCTACAGAAACGACGATCACAAAAGCTGTGAATAACTTGTCAGTCACCGCGTCCCTTCCCTCGGAAAGGAGCGGAGGGCGTGGTTTGTGAACAGCCCGCAGCCCTATTGTGAAGAACGCCCACGGAGCGCTGGGGAGACATGAATTTTCACTCCAGGACCAGAACTTACCGGGTGGAGTGATTCCCCGGAGTCGATGTGCAAACTGCTGGGGATAATTGAATAATAGAATATTTTCCGTAAGATTGATGAAAGAGCCACGACATTCACTGGCATGCCGGCCAGTTATGCCTGACGAAAAGGCCGGCGTGCGGCGCCAAGGCTGAGGGTGTGCGCTGGCGGGTGATTTGTCGGGTTACAGGCGGGCGACAAGCCACTGTGAATGAAAACCATGAAAATGACCGGAACCTGCCGGACGCCGGGTGACTGAGAGATTGTATTTTCAACGCAACTTTGTGACGACTGAGGCGTTGTGAGTGCCAATCTCCCCGCCAATCCCCGCATTGCCATCGTCGGGACCGGCGCGCTCGGCTGTTATTATGGCGGGCGTCTGGCCAAGGCCGGCAACGAGGTCCACTTCCTCGTGCGCAGCGGCCGGGCGGCCATCATGGCCCGCGGGATCCGGGTCAAGACACCGGCCGAGCGCTTTCACCTCAAGAAGGTCCTGACCCACGCCACGGCCGCCGACATCGGTCCATGCGACTTGGTGATTGTCAGCGTGAAGGCCACCACCAACGCCGCGCTGGCGAAGCTCCTGCCGCCGCTCATGGGGCCGGACACGCTCGTGCTCACCCTCCAGAACGGCCTCGGGGTGGAGGAGCCGGTCGCGGAAGTGGTGGGCGGCGACCGCGTGCTCGGGGCCATTTGTTTTGTCGGCGTCACCCGCACCGCCCCGGGCGTGGTTCAGTGCGCGTTTCCCGGGCTGGTGCTGCTCGGCGAGTTCGGCCGGCCGGCGCAGGCCCGCACGCGCGAGGTGGCCGCGCTCTTCGAGGCCGCCGGGGTGAAGTGCGAAGCCCAGGACAATCTGGAGGAACTGCGCTGGAAGAAGCTCGTGTGGAATGTGCCCTTCAACGGCCTTGCCATCGCCGCGGGCGGGGTCACCACCGATGTCCTCATGGCCGACGAGGGCCTGCGCCTGCTGGCCCGGCGCCTGATGGAGGAGATCCTCGAGGCGGCGGCCAAGTTCGGCCACACGATTCCGCGTTCATTCATGGACCTGCAGTTCGACCGCACGGCGAAGCTTGGGAAATACGAGCCGTCCAGCCTCATCGATTACCGTGAGGGCCGCCCGATCGAGCTCGAGGAAATCTGGGGCGAGCCCGTGCGCCGCGCCAAGTCCGTCGGTGTGCCCGTGCCGCGGCTTGAGATGCTTTACTGGCTCATCAAGCGGCTGCTGGCGGCACGCGACAAGGCTAGGAAGCGGTAGATGAAAATGTAGGGCCGGGCGCTCGCCGCCGGGCCGTGTGGGGCCCGTAGCCATGTAGGTTGCGCGCTCGCGCGCAACGTGGCGCGCAAGCACGCCACCTACACTCGGATGGCCCGCCGACCAGCGGCGACCCTACAGACTTACACGCCCCTTGGCCCGCCGGCGCCAGAGGGCGAGCCCAAGCCCGAGGCCGCCGAGCAGGGCCGACCAGGTGGCGGGTTCGGGAATGGCGATGGCAGTCAAATAGGCCTGGCCGGTTCCATGCACAAACAACTGGCCGTTGGCGAACGCGAGTGATTGGGCGCCCGTCACGGTGAATTGCTGCACGAGAGCCATGCTGGAGTTAAGGTGCACCACCCGGTTCAACGCACTCTGGGCGACGAAAATATCCCCGTTGGCGCTGTTCACGGCCACATCGTTGAAGGCGGCGCCGAAATCATAAAAGGTGCTCAGCGTGTTGCCGGAGCCGGTCAATTGGTCGAGCCTGTTCGCGTTACCTGCGTTTTGCAGATAAACGAAATTGTGTGCGGCGGCGGAGTCGATCGCCATGACCTGTCCGGACAACGTGCGCACGATGCTGCCGTTGGTGGCGTCGATCACATTGTAGCTCGTGGAGCCGCGGGCGTAATACCGGTTGGTGTTTGCATCGCTGAAGACGGCGCCGGCCACGCCGCCAACGCTAGCAGTGAACGAGGTGCTGCCATTCGAAATAAGTTTAATATCCATGACATCCCCCGTGCCCTGTTGACTCACGCCATAGGTCGTGGTGAGCGCCGCCACGCCGGTCGCCAAGGTCGCGGCATCGTTGCGGGTCAGGGTGGGGGTGCCGGATCCATTGACCGCGATGACCTTCAACTGGTTGCTGCCTTGGTCGGCCCAGAAGACATTGGTGCCGCTCGCCGCGACCTGGGAGGTGTAGCCGCCCGAAGTGTAGTTATAAGTGCCGACCACGGTGTTCGTCAAAGTATTGATGACACTCAGATGCTTGGTGCCGGCATTGGAGGCCTCGGCCGCGTAGAGAAAATTTCGGGCCGTATCGACGGCGAAGTATTGATAGGAGCTGTTGTCGATGTTGATGGTGACCTGGGCTCGAACGGGACCGGCGAGGGACAGCAGGATCAAGGCGGCCGGGACAAGATGGCGGCGGGCCATCGCGCAAAACAACGGACATGGGTTTTTCATGGGCTGATACACTCCTCGGTTTGAGGTTTGGTTTTCGTGGGGCAAAAATCCAATCGACGGCAATTTCCTGCGCGGGTCGCCCGGGGCGTTTGCCATCCAACCTGACCAGACATCCGACGGTGAAAATAAAGTCTACACTCCCGAGGGGGCAGGACTGCGTGCATGGCAAAAAGATGGCTATCGCGTCGCCTCGCCCCTCTCAAGCTTATTGGCCCGCCGCCGTTCCCCAACGGGCCCGCGTCTGTTTCCCATGCATAATGCTCCAGGGGTGAAACTTGAACGGATCCCCTTCGCCAAAACTCAGGCTTGAGCAATGGCGGCATATCATTCGCGGTGGGTCCGATACCCCGAAGCTTCAGCCGTCGCCGGGCCTAGGGCTGACAGGTGCTTCGGCTTGGTCGAAATGGAGGAGCTTGCTTGCAAGCGATTCGTGGCGCCCGGTGACGAATCATACGCTGAATCGCTTGCAAGCAAGCTCCTACAAATGAGAGACGTTATCACGGGAATAATGAGTTGGCGTTGGTTTGAACAAATGCCTCGGGGCTTGCCCCGGAGATTTTTGCCCGTGCCGCGGCTCGAGATGCTTTACTGGCTCATCAAGCGGCTGCTGGCCGCGCGGAAGACGACGAAACTGAAGCGGTGAGACTTAGGCTTTTGGAGGCGGGACGATCAGTCCCGCGATCGAATTCCTGTAGGTGGCGTGCTTGCACGCCACGTTGCGCGCAAGCGCGCCACCTACAAGCGGTGGCGATGCACCTGCCCGCGGGAATGATAGTCTCGCCTCCTTGCCGGGTTTTTGCCTTCCACTCCGGCATTGCCGGGGACCGATACAGTTGGTCATGCTCACCGCCAACACCCCCCATGGCCCAACCTCCTTCCCCCAAGTTCGAGCCGTTCATCCCCGCTTCCGCCAACCTGCCTGAGTTCACCCTGCGCGCCGTCGTGACCGGTGCCGTGCTCGGTATGATCTTCGGCGCCTCGTCGCTTTACCTCGTGCTCAAGGTCGGCCTGACCGTGAGCGCCTCGATCCCCGTGGCCGTCATCTCGCTGGCGCTGTTCCGTGCCCTGTCGAAGACCGGCCTGCGCGATGCGACCATCCTCGAGAACAACATCACGCAGACCGCGGGATCGGCGGGCGAGTCCATCGCGTTTGGCGTGGGTGTGACGATGCCGGCGATCCTCATCCTTGGTTTCGACCTGGAACTCACGCGCGTGATGCTCGTGGCGGTCATGGGCGGTCTGCTGGGCATCCTCATGATGATCCCGTTGCGGCGGGCGCTCATCGTAAAGGAACACGGTGTGCTCAAATATCCCGAGGGCACGGCCTGCGCCGCGGTGCTCAAGGCCGGGGTGGACGAGGTTTCGCGCGCGGCGGCCTCACCGTCAGCGAAGGCCGAGATGGCGGCCGCGGAAGCAGCCGGGCTGGGCAAATCCCCGGGAGCCAAGGCCATTTTCACCGGCTTCGGCCTTGGCCTGGCCTACACCACGCTGAACCTGGCGTTCAAGGGCTGGAAGGATGTCTCCGAAAAAATCTTTGGAGCGCCGTTCAAGGCGGGTTCGGTCGGTATCGAGGTTTCCCCGGCGTTGCTGGGCGTCGGCTACATCATCGGACCCTACATCGGGGGCATCATGTGTGCCGGTGGCGCGTTGTCCTATTTGTTGCTGATTCCCCTGATCAAGTTCTTCGGCGAGGGCGTGCCGGGCGCGATCGCGCCGGGCACGATTCCGATTTCCGAAATGGGGCCCGGTGGCATCCGCGGGGCCTACGTGCTCTACATCGGCGCCGGCGCGGTGGCGGCGGGCGGCATCATCAGCCTGCTCCAGGCCCTGCCGACCATCTGGCACGGCATGAAGGGCGGCTTGCGCGACATCGGCATCGGTAGGCGGGCCAGCGAGCTCGCACCCGATGGCTCGGCGCGTGCAAGCACGCTGGCCCACGAGACGCCGCGCACCGACCAGGATATTCCGATGAAGTATGTGGGCATTGGTATCATCGTGCTTCTGCTGGGCATCGTGTTCGCGCCGTCGCTGCACATGAACCTGCTGGGCGCGCTGCTCATCGTGGCGTTTGGCTTTTTGTTCGTGACGGTGTCGTCGCGCCTGACCGGTGAAATCGGATCCACGTCCAATCCCATCTCGGGCATGACCGTGGCCACGCTGCTGTTCACCTGCCTGGTGTTCCTGCTCGTGGGCTGGACCGGTGGCGCCTATTACGTCACGGCGCTCTCCATTGGCGCCATCGTGTGCATCGCCTCGTCGAACGGCGGCACCACGTCGCAGGACCTGAAGACCGGCTTCCTCGTCGGCGGCACGCCACGGCTGCAGCAATATTCCATTCTTATCGGGGCCCTCTGCTCGGCGCTCATCCTGGGCCCGATTCTGCTCCGCTTGAACGACTCGGCAACCGTCTACGTGCCCGCGGCCCAGATTGCGCCGGGGCTCACGGTCGACCTCGCGAAGGTGGACAAGGCCAAGCAGGCCATCACCGGTCCGCAGGCCAAGGACGACCGCGCGCAGTATTTTGTCTGGCACAAGACCGACACCATTGGCGGTCCCGAGGGCAAATATTTCGTCAACGACCGCGGCGAGGCCGTGTGGCTCGTTGATCCCGGCATCAACGGTGCGCACAAGACCCGGCCGGACGGCACCACGGTGCTCAAGTTCGACGCGCCCAAGGCGACGCTCGTTTCCTACATCATCAAGGGCATCCTCGACCAGAAGCTGCCGTGGGCGCTCGTGCTGTTGGGCGTGGCGATCACGATTTCCCTGCAGATGTCGTTTGTGCCCGCGCTGGCCTTCGCCGTGGGGGTGTATCTCCCCATTTCGTCCTCCGCGCCGATTTTTGTGGGCGGCATGATCCGCTGGCTGGTGGACCGGAAGCTCCGGCAGAAACCGGCCTGCGTCAGCATGACGGCGGACGAGTTCACCGCCGAGAGCGACAAGAGCCCCGGCGTGATGTTGTCGTCCGGCTACATCGCCGGCGGGGCGATCGCGGGCATCATCATCGCCATCGTCCAGGGAGTGACGGTAAATTTCGACAAGGCCGTAAGCAACTGGTCGACCGCGCATAACCCCTTCTACACGGGGCCGAATGCCGACCTGCTGACGCTGCTGCCATTCAGTGCGTTGTGCGTGTTTCTCTACCTCGTGGCGCGGGAGAAGGTGCTGAAGCCGGCCGGGCGCAACTAGAGCGGTCCGGCCTGGGGGGATTCCCTGAATTTAGCGTCGCCTTCACGGCGCTGCTGGACTTTTCTGCCTTCACATGAAATCGACACGCGTCCTCCTTGCCCTGATTTTAGCGATGGCGGCGGCGACCATCGCTTCGGCCCAGACGATCAGTATCGTCATCCTCGATCGGTCAGCAAATTATATCCAGACGACAGCCGGTTCATCGTCATTGGCGAGCAGCACGCCGTATTCTGCGGAGGTCTTCATGAACGGTGCCAATCTGAATTTGATCTCCTCTTTCTCGTTCAAGAAACCAGGTGATGCGACGACGGTGTATTCGGGCGTGCAAGATGGTAGCGAATGGCAGGCGCCCGCCTCCGGAAATATGTTCTCCACCATGAGCGCACTGAACACCGCGTTTGGTGCCGGTGGTTACACCATTTCGATCAGCAGGACCGTTGGTGGCCCTTACGCTGACAGCACGCTTACCATGACTAATCTTGTGGGCACCACCAATGATGGTCTGCCCAACACGCCCTTCGTGATCGCCACCCAGAACAGCAACCCCGTGACATGGTCGGGCGGCAAGATGCTGGTCGATCCCACGCTGGCCCTCACAATCACCACCACCACCTTTTCGACCAATTACACAAATGGACAGGGACGTGTAGGCGTAGGGGTTTTTGGCAGCATTCCTGATCAAGAGGCGAGCAATGAAACCTCGCCGGGCTCCTTTATTTTCAGCGGTAACTCAGCGCAGCTGGTAATCGCCGCCAACACCTTTGCGGCCGGGCAGTTTTACTCGGGCGATATGGAGTTCAACAACCTCATCGGCTCGTTGGTGGATTTGAGCGGAACATACGGCGGCTCAGCCAAAGGCATCACGATTTATTCCGCGTTCACCAGCTTTCAGATCCAGGCCATCCCCGAGCCTTCGACCTATGCCGCCATTTTCGGGGCGCTGGCGCTGGCTGGCGTGATGATCCACCGCCGTCGGCGCGCGGTCTGAGGTTTGCAGGCGAGGCTTTGACCAAACTGGGACTCCTGCCCAACCTCTCGTGTGGCCTCATCGCAGCGCGGGATGGAGAGGCTGAACCGGCCGGGGGAAACAGGGTTTCCCGCCCTAAGAGACGCGTGCTTTTAGCGTCGCTTTCACAGCGTAGATGAAGCTTTATTTCAGCGTATGAAATCGACGCGCGTCCTCCTTGTCCTGTTTTCAGCGATGGCGGCGGCGACCATCGCTTCGGCCCAGACGGTGAATTTCCTCATGGTGTCCCTGCGGCATCAATACACGCAGACTGATAACTCCACCACGGTTGATGCCGTCAACCCTTGGAGTTTCCGGGCGGCGGTCGAGGGACCCAGTGGTGCCGGAAATATCTCCGGAATTACCCCGCCGACGCTGACGATCCCTTCAGGAACGGGATCCACGACCATGACGTATGACGTCGGCGATTCCTCTTGGGTGGTGCAAAATAACTACACCTCGGAGTTGCTGTTGAATAACGCGTATGGCGTCGGCAATTACAGCCTCACCGCACTTGGTCAGATGGTTAGCCCGATCTCGCTTACCGGTGGCACCTATCCGGTGGCGCCGCTCGCGACTGATCTGAGCGGAGGGACCATCGTGGCCGGAGTTTTAACGTGGAATGTAGCGCAAGCTCTTACCATCACCATCACCGGCACGGCCGACCATATGGGAACCTTTGTTGAGGGGTTTAATTATAATGGTGGGACTGAGAGCTTTGGCATCGGCAGTCGCTCCCACACTTTCACGGTCCCGGCGTTGTCCATGACGGCCGGTAACAACTACTTCGTTGAGCTTAGTTTTGACGATATCGTCGGCGGAACGAATGTGTTTACGTTTACGGGTGGAACCGGGGGAATGAGTGGAGCGCAATACGCCGGCGTCTACACCGCCCAGACAAAGTTCACCATCCAGGCCGTCCCTGAGCCCTCGACCTATGCGGCGATGTTTGGCGGTCTGGCGCTGATGAGCGTGATAATCCACCGCCGCCGCCGTTCGGCCTGAGATACTCCTCCGCTTTCTCAAGCCGGGCCTAGCGCCCGGCTTTTTTATTCCCTTTGGGGCTCGATTTGGAGCCGGGGCGCCCTCGCCCCGGTGGATAAGAAGACCGGCCCGAGGGCGGGCCGGCTCCAGCAGGACGTGCGGCTACTTCACCGCACAACGGCCTTGATCAATGCCCCGGAGCTTCAGCCGTCGCCGAGCCTATGGCTGACAGGCGCTCCGGGGATCTTTACGT
>JBKJRX010000120.1:0-9570 GCA_046593155.1 Lacunisphaera sp. | reverse complement strand
GCGGGTTGCACGCCGGCCTCGACGCCGAGCACAGCGCCGAAGCCGCGGGTCTCAAGCGGGAAGGTGAGGGTGGCTTGACCGCCGTCGAGGCGCGGGGTGAGTTCGGCACCGTTCCAGACGTCGTAATAGCGGCGTCCGGCTGCGTGGGCGACGAGGAGCAGGTCGCCCGCGAGTTCGTATTCGTTGCGGTTGACGACGGTCCAAAGAATCAGGCCGCCCCCGGGGAACATCGACGCGAAGGTGCCGGGCTGCAGCGTGTGGGCGTAGGGCTCCCATCCGAGACTCACGAGCAAATCGGGAAACTGTCGGTAGAGGTCGGCGATGCGGTGGAGCGTGGCGCCGTCGCGCGGAGTCAGCTGGTTCCAGACGCCCCAGATGTTCTCCCAGGCGTTGTAGCCGATGCCGTTGAAGAAGATGTAGTGGAAGTCGTTGGTGCGCTCGCGGCCCCAGCGGTTCTCAATGTTGCTCATGTGGCGCGGTTCGAGCCACTTCAACTTGGCCACGGCAGGGATGACCTCGGTCGAGATGTGTTTGCCCCAGCTTTGGAGGTTCCACATCAGCGCCTCATCCGACAGCGGCACGGCCTCGGGCTGGAAGACGAGCGGATGGCCAATGGCGTCGGCCGTCTCGAGGAAGGCGCGCGGCACGCCGCTGTAGGTGTCGCCGTTGACGCCGTCGGCCCCGACGGCGGCCGCGAGGCGGACCACCGCGTCCCAGTCAGTCGTGCCGGTGGATTGCGTGCCGTTGTCCCAGGCCATGGTGGGGATGAAGACCTTGACGCCGCGGCGGTGGAAGTCGGCCACGGTCTGTTTCAGGCCGGCGAGTCCGCCGGGCAGGTCTGCGGCGAGCGCGGTCTGGTTGCGATCATCGATGCCGATGTTGGGATAGACATACCAGATGAGCACGCTGTCCACGCCGCCGAAGCGGGCCGTGAGATCGTCAAGGTAGCGGTCGACCGTGTATTTTCCCGCGACCGGGTCGTAGAAATACCTGTCCTCGACCATCATCTGGGCGTGGACGAAATTGCGCTGCGCCCAGCGGAACTCGGGCCGCTCGTAGTTCGTCCCGCTGTAGCCCATGCGGATAAGGTGCTCATGGCGCCACTCACGGAAGTCGCGCCGCCAGGCGTCGGCACTGCGGTTTACGTCGATGCGCCAGTGGCCGATGTTCTGGAACGGCCAGCCCGGCGGATTGCCGGGGAGGGGGAGATTCGGACCGTTGCGGGCGTGGGACAGTTGAAACTCGGCGATCCGGGCGGACGGGGCGTGTTGCGGTTGACTCATGCGAGGAGAGGGGTGGCACCGGGCAGGCTGGCGGGGTTTGCGGAGGAAGGCATGACTAAAGTGGGCGAGGTCGCGGGGGTGGGCAGCCGGCGGAAAAGCATGCAAACGTTTGCGTAGCCATGCGGGCATGTCTATCCAAATCGTGCCTTGCTTGCCATGCGCGATGACCGCAACTTGACGTTTCCCGGCCGCCCCTGCGTGCCGTCCCTCATGAAAAAGCCCTCCAGTCTGATTGATGTGGCCCGCCGGGCGAAGGTGAACATATCGACGGTCTCACGCACGATCAACCAGACCGGCAAGATCGGTTCCGAGACTCAGGCGCGCGTGCTCAAGGCCATGCGCGAACTGGGCTACAAACCCAACCGCGTCGCCCGCCGGTTGCGCACACGGGACAGCAGCAGCCATCTGCTGGGGTTGATCATCCCTAATATCCAGAACAGTTTTTTTGCCGACCTGGCGCGGGGGGTTGAGGATGTGGCCTACAAGAGCAGCTACGCCGTGCTGTTGTGCAATTACGACGAGGACGAGGCCAAGGAGCGGTTCTACCTCGATGTCATGCAGTCGGAATCGGTGGACGGTATCATCCTGCCGCCCATCCATGAGAATGATCCGGCGGTGCTGCAGGTGGTGCGCAACGGCACCCCGGTCGTTTGCGTGGACCGCAGCCTCTCCAGCGGCAATCTCGACAAGGTCGAAGTGGACAATCACACCGGCGCCCTGAAGGCGGTGGAGCATATCATCGCCCAAGGGCACAAGCGGATTGGCCTGATCGGCGGTCCTGCCGATTCCTCGACCGGCCGCGAGCGCCTGCGCGGCTACAAGGATGCGCACACCCAGGCCGGGCTCCCGATCAAGTCGGAGCTGATCCGTTTCGGCGACTTCAAGCAGGAGAGCGGGCAGACTCTCGCGCACGAGCTGCTTTCCCTTGCCGATCCGCCCACCGCGCTTTTCGCCTGCAACGGGCTGATGACCGCGGGGGCGCTCGAGGCCATTGCCGCCCGCGGGCTGAGAATTCCCAAGCAAATCGCGATTGTGGGTTTCGATGAGCTGCCGCTCTCGAGCGTGTTCAACCCTCCGCTCACCGTGGTGCGCCAGCCCGCCTACGAGGTGGGAAAATACGCTGCGGAACTCCTCCTGAAACGCATCGAGGACGCGAAGCGCCCGGCCACAAGCCTCAAGCTCATGCCCGAGCTGATCATCCGGAAATCCTGCTGAGTTCGCGGCCGCGGACTGGCCGCTCCAGAAAAGGTTTCGCTTGACGCCGGGGATAGGCAAACGTTTGCATTAGGTCACCCCTTGGTTTTGCCAAAACCGCTTCGCACCCGGCGGCCACCCTCTTCGTTCCCAATGTCTCTTTCACCCCAAGTCGTTGTCGTCGGCAGCATCATGCAGGATCTGACCTTCACGTGTGACGATTTTCCCCGCGGCGGCCAGACGATCATGGCCCGGCTGGCGAGCGGTCAGGGCGGCAAGGGATCCAACCAGGCGATCGCCTGCGGCCGGACCGGAGTGCGCACGGTATTCGTAGGTGCAATGGGACGGGATGCCTTTGCCGGGCAGGTGGCGGCGTTCTATCGACGGGAAGGAATCGGCTGCCGACTCGCGCTCAAGCCGGACCAGGCCACCGGAACGGCGGTGATCCTGATCAACCGGGAAGGCCAGAACCAGATTGTGATCGAACCAGGCGCCAATGCCCGGCTGGCTCCGACCGATGTTCCGCGCACCGTGCTGACCAAGGCCAAGGTTGTGGTGACCCAGTTGGAAGCGAACCTGACCACGACCGCGCATGTGCTCCGGACCGCGCGCCAAGCCGGGGTGACAACCATTTTGAATCCAGCTCCCATGCGGGCTGACTTTGCGCCGGGGATTCTCCGGCATGTGGACATTCTGATTCCCAATGAAAGCGAGTTCGTCGCGCTGGTCCGCGCGCTGCCGGGCAACAATCGGCGAGGCTTCGATGAACGGGCCCTGCAAGCCATGCCGTGGGATGAGTTGCACGGGATGTGCCGGAAATTCGGTGTGCCCACGCTGATCGTGACCCTGGGCGACCGGGGATGCTTCATCTCAGAGCAGACCGGACATTTTTTCATTCCGGCGCACCGGGTGCGCCGGGTAGTCGATACGACCGGTGCAGGGGATGCTTTTTGCGGCGGGTTTGCGGCCGGGCTTGTTCGCTACAAGGGCCGGATCGTCGAAGCGGCTCATCTCGGCACGGCGGTGGCGGCACTGTCGATCACCAAGCCAGGGGCAGCTTTTGCGATGCCGACCCGAACCGAATTGCACCGCTTCCTGCGGAAGACCAAGGCGGCCTGACGCCGCTGGCTTCAGCTTCGCTCGGGCGCGACTTGCAGCCAGGTGAGTCGCCAGCTGCCATCCGCCCGGCCACCCGCTTCGAAATAGGGGACGAAAGTCAGGGGGGGGCGATAGCCGAGATTAAGGCGCACGGCCCGACCTTCGCTGCCCGCCGGCGCGTCCAGCAACTCGAGCCCGGCTTCCGGTTCCTGCGGCAGGCGGATGGTTTCCTCGGTTTTGAAACCGTCGATCAATCCGGTGGAATAAACCAGCGGGCCGCGGGTGATTGCGGCGTAGTCAAAGCGCAGCACCTCCTGGCTGACAGCCGAGCCGTCCGGAGCCCGCGATTCCTGGACGTTGCGGCTGACCCGGCGATGGAGCTTGGGCGGCATGGCGAATTGCAGGGTAATGACATCGCCGGGCTGCCAGACCCGCTCGATCGCGGCGTAGGTATTGGGCAACCGGGGAACAGTCGTGGTCACGCCGTTGATTTGGATGACAGCTTGCTCTGCCCAAGCAGGGATGCGCACCAGAATCGCATACCGGGCGGCGCGCTCGGGCCGGACCGTGATGCGGATGTCGCCTTCGAATGGATAACGGGTGACCTGCTCAAGACGGACCGTGCCGGCATGCGGCGACAACAGCGTGGCCTGACCGGGGCCATAAAGATTGATGGCGAGATGGCCCTCGGTGGTCAGCCCGTAGGCGAGTGGCGGTAATTCCTCCAGGGCCCAGGGGCCGCTTGATTTGCAGCAGCGCCAGTAGGTCGTGTAAACCCGCTTGCCGTTCGGAAACGAATAATAGCACCAGTTGTCGCCCTCCGGGGCTTGCGCGCCGAGCAAGTCGTTGTAGGCGGATTTCTCGATCTCGTCGGCATACTTGGCTTCGCCGGTAAGGGCTAACAGTTCGCGGTTGAGCTGAATCCAGGAGAAAGTGGAGCAGGTCTCCACGTAGCCGTAGGGACTGAAGACCTGCGGCGGGTTGAAGACTTCGCGGGACCGGTGGGCCACGCCACCCCACGGCCCACCACCGAGGGTCAAGTGATGCTGCCGGATGCTCTCCCAGACCTGTTGCGCGGCCTGCAAATAGGCCGGTTCACCGGTCGCTTTGTGCAGCTTGGCGAGGCCGACCAGATTCCAGGACAACTGGTAGGCCTTACCGGTGGCAATGAAGGCGGCATCGGTGCCGGCAAGCGCCTGCGGCAATAGTTCGAGCGCGGGCGCTTCGCTGGCTTGTTTCACAATGAGCTTGGCCAGCTCCAAGTATTTCGCGTCGCGGGTCTCCAGGTAGAGTTCCACCGCCGGGTCCAGCAGCACGGTGGCGGAGAGGCCGTGATGGTTGCCGAGTGAAGTAATGTCGATGCCGCCGGTGGAGAGGGCTTGCCAGCACAGATCGCCGATTTTTCTGGCGGCGGCAACATAAGCGGGATGGGCGAGGGCGCGGCCTGCCTCGAGCAGACCGAGAATAAGGTAGCTGTGCACCCAAATGTCCCAGGTGCGCTGGCCGGGGGCGCCATCCCAGGTGCGCGGGCCGGCCACCTGCCGGCACATGAATCGCCGGGCTGGTGCGTAGGTGCCGAGGTAGCCGTCGGCTTCCTGCACGCTCACGAGGTAATCCGCCACGCGGCGTAAACTGGCCGTCAGCTGCGCGTCGCTGGTTCGCTGCACGGCGCGGGCGGCGGCGCAAAGCCATTTGCCCGCATGTTCGCCATACCAGTCGCCCTCGTGGTTGTGCTGCGTGTGCTCGGGGCAGAAGAGGGCGATCGGCGGACTGGTCTCGTCCTGCACGAACCGGGCGAGGTGCGCGGCTTGGCTGGCGGCCAGCGCCCGGCCGAGCGGGCCGTCGAGCCGGATCTGCGCGGGAGAAGGAAAATTCATGGGGCGGCGGAGGCGGGGGTGTGGGCAGATTTGTAGGCTGACAAAAAAGTTGACACGAGGGTTAAAAACAAAATGTTCGTCGTGCAAACGTTTGCTTTCCATTTGCCGGCCACCCCGCCGTTTCCCCGCCCCGCCCGCCAACCATGCACCCCCTCGTTGCCGTCCCGACGGACTCCTCCCTGTTTTTTTTCGCATCCCCGATCGCCTGAGCCGGCGCCGGTTTGCTTCCGATTTTATCCCAGTTACCCCACCGTAAGCACAAACGTTTGCTTAATCTGCCCCATGAAAACACACCCTGCCCACCCCCAATCCGCCGCCGCGCTGTTAGCCGCGCTGCTGCTTGCCTCCTTCGCCGTCAGCGGCCGCGCCCAGACCGTGGCGCCCGTTAAGGATGATCAGACCGACGTGATCAAGTTGGAGAAACTGACCGTCACCACCGGTTACCGCTCGCCCAAGGCGATCGACCAGATCCCCGGGGCCATCAAACTGGTCTCGAATGAGGAGATCGCCAACACGCAGTTGCTCACCGACGACGCGACGGCCGTGCTGTCGCGCACCGTGCCCGGCTACGCGCCCGGCACCCAGCAAATGCAGAACACCGGTGAGACGCTGCGCGGCCGCGTGGCCCTCCGCCTATTCGACGGCATTTCCCAGACCACGCCGCTGCGCGAAGGCAGCCGCAACGCCACGTTCACGGACATGGATATCGTGGCCCAGATCGAGGTCATCAACGGACCCTCGGCCTCGGAAGGCATCGGTGCCGCCGGCGGCATCATCAATTACATCTCCAAGGGTCCGACCAAGGATGGCAGCGAAGCCACCCTGCGCACCAAGTTCTACACCCAGGGTTACGACGACAGCAGCGGCTACCGGGTCGGCCTTAATTACATGCACAAGGAAGGTGCGAACGACCTGATTTTTGGCGCGGCCTTCGCCAAGCGCGGCATGTCCTATGACGCCAACGGCCGGCGCATGGGCATGGGTGCCAGCGGCTCGATCAACGATACGAATTCCACGAACCTATTTATCAAGGCCGGTCACAACTGGAGCGAGAACAACGCCCAGCGGCTGACCCTCACCATCAGCCAGTTCAAAGTCGAGGGCCAGGGACACTACGTGCAGCAACTCGGCAACCGCGCCCTGGGCCTCACCGATTCCGCCAAGCGCGGTGTGCCGGCGGGGGCGAAGACCGAGTTCAACGATTTCTCCCAGTATGCCCTGGCTTACAGGAATGACGCCCTCTTCGGCGGTTCGCTGAATGTCCAGGTTTACAAGGCCAGCCAGGCCATGCGTTTCGTCGCTGAGCTTGGCGGCGCCGACAAACAGGATCCGGACATCGCGCCGCTCGGCACGCTGGTCGACCAGTCGGAAATCAACTCCCAGAAGCGCGGTGTGCGCAGCTCCTGGTCGCGCGACGATCTGTTTGCGTTCGAGGGCCTCGATATCAACCTCGGCTTTGACTACCTGGAAGAAACCGCGCAGCAGATCCTGGCGCTGACCAATCGCGTGTGGGTGCCCCCGATGAACTACACGAGCAAGGCGCCCTTCACGCAGGTTTCCTACTCCCGGGGCCCGGTGACCGTAAGCGCGGGCGTGCGCCAGGAAAACGGCCAGCTCCAGGTGGATGACTACAGGACCGTTTTTTTCAACAACCGGCAGTTCGTCTCCGGCGGCACCCTGGATTACAGCGATACCCTGCCGAACGCTGGCATCATCGTGCGCCTGCCCCAGCACTGGTCGGTCTTCGCTTCCTACAGCAAGGGCTTCACGCTGCCCAACGTCGGCATTCCCCTGCGCAACGTGAATACTCCCGGCCAATCCGTGGCGGGCATTCTCGACCTGCAGGCCGTCATCGTGGACAACAAGGAGGGCGGGGTGAGCTGGCAGGGCAAGCGCTTCAGTTTCAGCACCTCTTACTACCGCTCCTATTCTGAGCTCGGCTCAAGTCTTACGGTCGACCCGATCACGCGGGATTTCGTCCTGCAGCGCCGGCCGGTCAAGCTGAGCGGATATGAATTCACCGGCGAATTCAAGGCGACCTCGACCCTCAAGTTCACGGCGCTGTATTCCCACACCAAGGGCTTCACGCGGACGACCGCAACCGGGCCGCTGATCCGCCAGCAGGGCATGGGCAACGTCAGCCCCGACAAACTCAACCTGTCCTCGACCTGGAAATTCATGCCCAAGGCCAGCATGACGCTCGATGTCGAACACCTCTTCGGCCGCGACATCAACGTCGGCGCCGCCGGCGAGGAACACACCACCTCGCTCACGCTCGCACACCTGACGGCCAGCTACTCCACCAAGTGGGGTGACTTCGCCATCGGCTTCGAGAACGTGACGGACAAATACTACATCCTGCCCTGGGCGCAGATTGACCAGTTTCAGAATTACTTCGCCGGCCGCGGTCGCGTGATCTCGGTATCATATGCGAAAAAGTTCTGAGCCACCACTGGTGACTTAGCATCTTCGCCCGATGCCCGCCGCGGCCTGCCCCCAGGCCCGGCGGCCATCGGGCGTGTTTTTCAAGCCCGCTGCCCCAACTTTGCCGTGACGATCCGCAGGCGACCAAGCATGGTGTGATGATTCCCTTCGCCCCCCTCCGCTCCCCGAGAAAGGTCGCTGCCTCGCTGGTGGCGCTGGGCTTTGCCGTGTTGCTCGACGGTGCACCGCTATTACCAGTGCGCGTCACCGCGCAGGGCCAGGTTTCGGCCGGGGCAGACGCGCACCTGGTTGCAATTGAGGGCGCGCCGCTGGTCGTCGCGAACACCCGGACCTGGACGCAGGAGGGAACCGGCTGGCGGGAACAGGCCGGGGGGGCCGAGGGCACGATCGCGGAGGTCTTTGGCGACGGCCGCACGGCTTTCACGCTGCTCGCGGAAAACCCGGCGGGTCCGGCGCGGCATGTGCGGCAACTCCTGTTGTCCGGCGGACAGCTGACGTGGCGGGATTTGCCGCCGCTGCCTGCGCCGTTGAAGGACGTTCTCGGGGCGGTCAAGGATACCCGGCTTTTCGTGCATGGTCTGGATGAAAGTGGCGTCGCGCAGCTCTATCTCCTGGCCTTGAACGAGACCGTGCCCACTTGGCGTCATCATGCCGGCATTACCGCCGGCGCGCGGATCGAGGCGCTCACAGCCCAGCAGGACTCGCTCTTCGCGGTGACAACACCCGCGGACAGTAGCGGCCAGCGGCTTTACCGCTGGTCTCCCACCCAAACCTGGACGGAGGTTTCCCGGTTGCCGGGAACGCTCGTGCCGGGTGCAATCAGGGCCACGGGTCAGGCGCACATGATCGGCATTGTTAGCGACGGCACGGCACAACGCATGGTGAGTTACTACACCATCACAAACGTGTGGGCCGAACTGGGGGGGATTGATGCTCACGGACTGCAGCCCGCCGCGGCCTGGGGCAACGGTTTCCTGGTCGCGCGGAATTCCAGCGGCACTCTGGAGCTGGGCCTGGCCGAGCTGGTGCCGACCAAGCACCTTCTCCGGCCGCTCGATTGGGTGATGATCGTCCTCTACCTGACCATCATCGCCGGCATCGGCGTGTATTGCTCCCGCCGGGAGAAGAAGAAATCGACCGCGGATTTCTTCGTCGGTAACCGCACCATTCCGTTCTGGGCGGCGGGCATCAGCCTCTACGCTACCAACTCCAGCGCCATCGGCTACATTGCCACCACGGCCAAGGCCTTCGCGACCAACTGGCAGTATCTGCTCGGCAACCTGTTGGGTGCCTTGGGGCTGGTGTTCGTCGCCATCTGGATCGTGCCGATGTTACGCCGGCTGGAACTGATGTCGGTGTTTACCTATCTCGACCAGCGCTTCCACCGCTCGGTGCGCCTGGCGGCCAGTGCCTTCTGCATCGTCATGCACATGGGTGGCCGCTTGAGCGTGATCCTGTTCCTGCCATCGCTGGCCATTGCCACCATTACCGGCCTGAACGTGATCTGGAGCATCCTCATCATGGGCCTGGTGACGATCGGCTACACGGCGCTCGGCGGCATGCGCGCGGTCATCTGGACGGATCTGGCGCAGGTGATCGTCAAGATCGGTGGCCTGGTCTTTGCCGTGGGCTTCATCGCCTCCAAGCTCAAGGGTGGCATGCCCGAGTTCATG
>JBKJRX010000113.1:0-6282 GCA_046593155.1 Lacunisphaera sp. | reverse complement strand
AGCGGTTTAACCTGAAGTGTAGCCACAAAGGAACGCATAGATCGCAAAGAACAGCAGTCTGAATGGATTGTCTTTGTGCTCCTTGCGTTCCTTTGTGGCTAAAAATCCGGCGACGATTTTCTTTAAATTGCTTTAGCACCGGCCTTACATTCCCGAGCGCAGCCGCTTACCTCTTCGTCTGTCGCGAAGCGGCCGGACGAACCAGCCATAGGCTCGGCGACGGCTGGAGCCTCTTGGCGCGCCGTAGCCTATGGCGTAGGCGGCTCAGCGCGCCGCTTGGCGTCCGCTTCCATCAAGGTCTTCAGCGCATCCAGCGTCGCCTTGGCCTTCGCCTTGGCGGCGGGCAGATCCGCCGCGGACTTCACCGGCTCCTGGGCGAAAAGATAAAACTTCATCTTCGGCTCGGTGCCGCTCCCGCGGGCGGCGAACGAATAGCCGTTGGCCAGCGTGACCAGATAAAGATCCTGCGCGGGAATGAGCTCGCCGTCCGTGTCGTAGAATTTTTCCCGGCCGAAGTCCTGGAACTTCGTGACCTTGGTGTCGCCAAACGCCGTGGGCGGGGCCGACCGGTAGGTGTCGAGGATGCGCTTGATCTTCGCCGCGCCGCTGGCGCCTTCGTAATAGATATTGATGACACCCTCGAGGAAGAAGCCGTATTTCAGGTAAATCTCGTCGAGGTATTCGGGCACCGTCAGGCCGCGCGACTTCACCCATGCGGCCACCTCGGCGAACATCAGGCAGGCCGCGTTGCCGTCCTTGTCGCGCAGCAGATCATTGGGCAGGTAGCCGTAACTCTCCTCGGTGCCGAACAGGTAGAAGGTGCTGTGCTTCTGCAGGAGCGCCGCCCGCTCGCGAAACGGCGTGCCGTCGTAGTCGAAACCGGGACCCATCGCCGCAATGAGCTTCTCCTCATAACCGCGCATCTTGCCCGCGATCCACTTGAAGCCGGTCAGCGTGTTGATGACCTTCACCCCGTGACCGCGGCCGATGGCGTCCTGCAGCGGCGTGGTGACGAACGTCTTCACGAGCGCCGCGGTCTGCGTGCCGGCCGCGGGGATCCAGCCGAGCTCCTTGTATTTCGCGACGCGATAGTCGGCCAGCAACGCGCCGACCTGGTTGCCCGTGAGCAGTTCCATCTTGCCCGCCTTGTTCCGCACCGCCGCGCCCATGCGGTCGCTGTCCGGGTCGGTGGCCATCACGAGGTCGTGGCCGCCCTGCTCCGCCAGCGCCACGGCCAGTGCCAGCGCCTCGGCGTTCTCGGGGTTGGGTGACTTCACCGTCGGAAAACGCGCATCAAAGGCCGTCTGCTCCGGCACCTGGGTCAGTTGCACGCCGGCTTGCTGCAACAGCGGCACCGACGAGATCGCGCCCACACCATGGATGTTCGTAAACACCACCTTCAGCGGGGCCTTCTTGAACACCGTGGAGTCAAGCAACGCCGCCGCCGCCGCCGCGAGATAGTCCTCGTCGGCTTTTTTTCCGAGCGTGACAACCTTCGTCAGGTCCTTGGTGAGAAACTCCTTTACCGCGGACAGCGGCACCGCGTCGACCTCGGCGATGATGCCCTTGTCGTGCGGAGGGATCACCTGCGCGCCATCGGTGAAGTAGGCCTTGAAGCCATTGTCGTGCGGCGGATTGTGGCTCGCCGTGATCACGACGCCCGTGTGCGCCTTGAAATGGCGCACCGAAAAGCTCAGCTGCGGTGTGGAGCGCGGGCCGTCGAAGATGACCGCCTCGCCGCCGAGTCGCGTCCAGGTGGAAGCGGCCAGCTCGCAAAAGTGCCGGGAGAAATGACGGACGTCGTGCGCGATAACGATCTTCGGTCTGGCGCCGCTCTTCTGGGTCGTGAGGTATCCCGCCATGTAGCGATGCAAGCCGATGATCGCCCTGGTGAGGGTGAACTCGTTGAGCAGGTTGCTGCCCACCGCAGCATACGCGGGGCTGCCGCTGAGCGACAGTGTGCCGGTCTCGGCTCTGGCCGCCACCTTGCCGATGGTGCGACCGCGCATCCCGCCGGTGCCGAACTCGAGGTAGCGGTAAAACCGGTCGTTGAGTTCGCCCCACTCGCCGCGCTCGATCAGCTCAGCCAGGCTCTCCTCCGCCCACGCGGGCAAGCCGGCCTGCCGCCAGGCATTCAGGTTGTCGGCGGCACTCGCCATCAGTTTGCCGTCCTTGACGGCCGCGGTGATTTTGTCGGTGGAATTCATGGGGATTTTTTAACCACTAATGCACACTAATAGGACACTAATGGGTTTCACGAGAAAGGGTTTTCTTGTGCGACCCAACCTCTGAATAGTGGGCCGTTGGTGGAGATTAGGGCGTGTATTCAAACCCGGTCTGTCATTCTGAACGCAGTGAAGAATCCATCATAACTTAGGCCGCCTCCGCTCGGAAGCGAGTATCCAACTGGATTCTTCGCTACGCTCAGAATAACAGGTTTCGAATATTTAAGGGGTTTGAAGGCACACCCTGGTGAGGCATTAGTGCCATTAGTGGTTAACCCTCCGAAATCTCAGGGGGGAATTTCTGGTTGAGGTAGTCCTGCAAGATCAGGCAAGCGGCACGCGAGTCGATCAGGCCCGAGTCGCGCACGCTGCGGCGGTCTTTCTTCGCGATCGACGACTCGGCCTCGGAACTGGTCAGCGTCTCATCCACCAGATGCACGGGCAGACCAAAAGTCGCTTTCAGTTTTGCCGCGAAGACGTCGACTTCCTTCGCCTTGAAGCCGACCGAGCCGTCCATGTTGTAGGGATAACCAAGCACCAGATCGGTGATCCGGCGCTGTTTGATGACTTCGCCGAGTTTCGCCCAGCGCATCGCTTCGTCAGGGTCCACCAGCGCTGATAGCGGCGTGGCTACTCCGACCTCGTCGCCGTGGGCCAGGCCGACGCGCTTCGTGCCGTAATCGATGCCGAGGCAGCGCATGGGTCAGGTAGGGCGGTGAGTCCCTTCACCGCCGCGGCGCGGACGGAGTCCGCGCCCTACCATTGGCATATTTGCCAGCGGCATCATAAAAACTTCTTCTTCGCCGGGTCCTGCTTGAGGCGCTCGAGCAGCGCCTTGATCTCCTGCGCCTTGTCCTTGTGGCACACCAAGGTCGCCTCGGCGGTGTGGACCACAATGAGGTCACTCGCGCCGACCACCGCGGTCAGGTGCCCGTCGGTCGAGACCACGATGTTGTTGGCACCGCCCTCGACCATGGCCAGTCCGCGCAGCACATTGCCGGCCTCATCGGCCGTGAAATGCTTGGCGATCGCCGGCCAGGCCCCGACGTCGTCCCAATCGAACGTCGCCGGCACCACCACCACGTTGGTGGACTTCTCCATCACGGCGTAATCCACCGAGATTTTCTTCAGGCTCGGATAAATCTCCGGCAACGCCTTCGCCCAGCCACCCGGCGACCTGGCGGCGGCTTCCAGCTGGGCCAACCCGGCATAGAGCTCGGCCGCATGCACCTTGAATGCCGCCTCGACGACCGGCACGCGCCAGACGAACATGCCCGCATTCCAGAAATATTCCCCCGAGGTCAGGTAACTCCTGGCCGTCTCCAGACTGGGTTTCTCGACAAAGCGCTTGACCGCGAATACTTCGCGGCCGCCGATGGTGCGCCAAGGGCCGGCTTGCTGGATATAGCCAAAGCCGGTCGCGGGCTCGGTGGGCTTGATGCCGAGGGTGACGAGCACATCCGCCACCTCGGCGGATTCAAACGCCACGCTCAGCAAGCGGGCATATTCCTCCGTGTTATGAATCACATGGTCCGCCGGCAACATGGCGAATGCCGCCGCCGGGTTGCGCTGCTTGACCAACAGCATGGCCAGACCGGTCGCCGCGGCCGTGTCGCGCCCCATCGGCTCGGCGACGATATTCGCCGCCGGCAATCCGGGACAAGCGCGTCGGCAGCCCTCGAGCTGGGCCTGCGTGGTGATGACGAAAATGTTCGTGGACGGCACGACCCCGGCCACCCGGTCGACGGTCTGGGCCAGCATCGGCTTGTCCCCGACGATGGGGAGCAGGTGCTTGGGGGAGGCTTCGCGACTTTGGGGCCAGAACCGCTCACCGCGGCCACCGGCCATGATTACAACAAAACGCTCGGGCATAAACTGATACGATTTGCCGCCTCCGCGCCGGGTCAACGGCGAACTCGGAGGTTAAAAACCCATTGCCAAATCCGCCGGCATTCACTTCTTGGCGCCTGCCATGGAAGCCGCCCTTGAATTCGATGTCACCACCGCCGCGCAACAGCTGCGCGCCGGAGCGCTGCTGCTCGATGTCCGCGAGCCGTCCGAGGTCGCCACCTGCGCGGTGGCGGGCAGCCGGCACATCCCCATGCGCCAGATCCCGGAAAACCTGCCGAACCTGCCGCGCGACCAGCCCATCCTGGTCATGTGTCACCATGGCGTCCGCAGTATGCGGGTCACCCAGTTCCTGCGGGCCAACGGGTTCGCCCATGTTACTAACGTCGCCGGCGGTATTGACGCCTGGGCGCAGCAAATCGACCCGACCTTGGCGCGGTATTGAGATACCAACCGGCAAGCCGGTAGGGGCGCTTGCCCCCAAGCGCCCTTCCTCCGGGCCGTTGAGGGCAACGGCCCCTACCATCCAATCCACCGCTTGACTCCGCCCCCGGCTTTCAGGCACAAGTCTCCCTTCACTCCTCTCTTCCTATGGGTCAACAAACCAACAAGCACATCAAAAAGAAACGCCGCCTCGCTTACCACAAGCGTCGCAATGCCGCCCTGAAGGCCAAGATCGCCAAGGCCAAGAAGTAAGCCCTCGCCTTGCCGGGCCGGACTGTAGCGGCGGTCGATGACCGCCGTTTTCATTTTTGCCGGCCTGACGATCATCGACCGCCGTGACCGCTTATCCATGATCAAGGTCAGTCTCATCTCCCTCGGTTGCGCGAAAAATCTCGTCGATAGCGAGATCATGATCGGCCATTTGCACCAGGCCGGCATGGCCGTCATCCCCGAAGCGGAGAAGGCCGACGTCGTCATCGTCAACACCTGCTCGTTCATCGACTCGTCCAAGGAGGAGTCGATCGGCCATATTCTCGAGGTTCACCAGAGCCGCGGCATGACCAAGCGCCGCAAGGAGCAGAAGCTCATTGTCGCCGGCTGCATGTCCCAGCGCTTCTCGAAGGACCTCTCCAGCTCGCTGCACGACGAGGTCGACGCCTTCATCGGCCTCGATCAGATCACCAAGGTCGCACCGATCATCGAGGCGATCTACGCCAAGGAGCGCGGCAAGACCGACGCTCCGGTCAACTTCATCGAGGGCAAGTCCACCTACATCCCGGATTTCGACACACCACGGTTCCGGCTCACCCCGAAGCATTTTGCCTACATGAAGATCGCGGAGGGTTGCAACCACCCCTGCACCTTCTGCATCATCCCGCAGATCCGCGGGCGCCACCGCAGCCGCACCGTCGCCAGCGTCGTGGCCGAGGCCCGCCAGCTGGTCAAGGAGGGCGTCAAGGAGCTCAACCTCATCTCGCAGGACACGACCTTCTTCGGCATGGACACCTGGGAGCAGCGCCCCAATCCCCGCACGCCGGTCGATTCCTCGCGCGGCACCGCCCTCACCACCCTCCTCCGCGAGCTCAACGCCATTGAGGGCGACTTCTGGATCCGCCTGCTCTACACCCACCCGGCGCACTGGAGCGACGAACTCATCAAGACCATCGCCGAATGCCCGAAGGTGGCCCGTTACATCGACATCCCGCTGCAGCATATCAGCGACAGCATGCTGGGGCGCATGCAGCGCGAAACGAGCGGTGACTACATCCGCGACCTGCTCAAGCGCATCCGCGCCGGCATCCCGGGCATCGCCATCCGCACCACTTTCATCGTCGGCTTCCCCGGCGAGACCGAGGCCGACATCGCCGAGCTCTGCGCCTTCATCAAGGCGACCAAGTTCGAGCGCCTCGGCGTGTTCCGCTACTCGCAGGAGGAAGGCACCCGCGGTGCCAGGATGCCCGACCAGATTCTCCCCAAGGTGAAGGAAGCCCGCTGGCACACCCTGATGGGCCTGCAGCGGCAGATCGCCACCGAGGTCAGCAAAGGCTATGTGGGCCAAACGCTGAAGGTCCTCGTCGAGGAACCCGGCGTCGCCCGCGGCGAGGCCGACGCCCCCGACATCGACGGCCGCGTCTATGTCCCCCGCGAGCTGGCGGTCGGCGAGTTCGTCGACGTGAAGATCAATTCCTTCCACGACTACGACCTCCTCGCCCTGCCCACCGGCCTGCTTCGCGATCTTGTAGACGACGGGCTGCTGGCCGGTGGG
>JBKJRX010000044.1:0-5353 GCA_046593155.1 Lacunisphaera sp. | reverse complement strand
CGGATGGCGTCGGGGACTTCGTTGGCCTTGCCGTAGCCGATGCCGACGTTGCCCTTGCCGTCGCCGACGACGGACAGCGCGGAGAAGCTGAAGCGGCGGCCGCCTTTCACGACCTTGGCGCAGCGGTTGATGAAGACGACCTTCTCGAACATGCCGGGCTCGCCCGAATCATTGCCGGGGCCGGAAAAAGACCTGTTATTGTTAGCCATGGGGGAGGATTAGAATTGGAGACCACCCTCGCGGGCGGCTTCAGCAAAGGTTTTGACGCGGCCGTGGTAGGGGCGACCGTTGCGGTCGAACACCACGGAGGTGATACCGGCGGCCTTGGCCTTGGAGGCGAAGGCCACGGCGAGGGACTTGGCACCGGAGACGTTGCCCTTCGTGCCACCCTTCTTCACCTCGGGATCGAGGGTCGAGAGGAACACGAGAGTTGCGCCGGCCTCGTCGTTGACGGCCTGCGCATAGATGTGCTTGCCGGAGAACTTGACGCTGAGACGGGGGCGGGCGGCGGTGCCGGTCACCTTCTTGCGGATGCGCCATTTGCGCTTCTGGAGGAGTTGGGCCTTGTAAACAGTTTTCATGGTTTTGATCCCGGTTAGGCGACGGTCTTGCCTTCCTTGCGGCGGACGCGCTCGGCGTGCTCGCCAACGATGCGGACACCCTTGCCCTTGTAAGGCTCCGGCGGGTAATAGGCGCGGATTTCCGCGGTGACCTGACCGACGAGCTGCTTGTCGGCGCCCTCGATCTTGAGCTTGGTCTGGTCGGTGACGGTGACCTTGATGCCCTCGGGAATGTCGTGGAGGATCGCGTGCGAGTAGCCGAGCGCGAGGTCGAGCTGCTTGCCCTTGAGCGCGGCCTTGAAGCCGACACCCTGGATCTCGAGTTCCTTGAGGTAGCCGACGCTGACGCCCTTCACCATGCCGGCGATGACGGAGCGGGCCGTGCCATACATGGCGCGGGAAAAGCGGGTTTCGTCGGTGGGCGAGACGAGGACGGTGTTGTCCTTCTTCTCGATCTTTACGACGGACGCGAAAGTTTTGCTGACCTTACCCTTGGGGCCCTCGACGGACACGGTGGTGCCCTTGATGTCGATTTTGACCTTGTCGGGAATGGGGACGGGTTGTTTGCCGATTCTGCTCATGGTGGTTGGTTCCTTACCAGACGGTGCAGACGAGTTCTCCGCCGAGTTTGTTGCGGCGGGCGTCCTGGTCCTTCATGAGACCCTTGGAGGTGGAAATGATGGCGATGCCAAGGCCGTTGAGGACGCGGGGAATCTCCGTGTAGCCGGTGTAGAGCCGGCGGCCGGGGGTCGAGGAGCGCTTGAGGCCCGTGATGACGGGGGCGCTGTCGACATACTTCATGGTGACGATGACGGTCTTGTGGCCGCGCTCATCGGCACCAGTGGCCACATCGCGAATGTAGCCTTCGGACTTAAGAATGCCGGCCAGGCTCTCCTTGAGCTTGGAGTGCGGCGAAACGCACACGGCGAGACCAGCCTTCGACGCATTGCGAAGGTGGGTCAGAAAATCACTGATTGGGTCTGTCATGGATGGATGTTTTTAGTGTTAGCCCGTCGGATCATATCCGACTTCCGGCGGGAAAGTAGTTTACCAGGAGGACTTGGTGACGCCTGGGATCTTGCCGGCGAGCGCGAGCTCGCGGAGCGTGATGCGGGAAACGCCAAAGCGGCGATGGAAACCGCGCGGCCGGCCGCTCAGCGAGCAGCGGTTGCGGATACGGACCTTGGAGGAATTGCGCGGAAGCTTCGCGAGCTTCTTCTGGGCGGCGAAGAACTCGTCGTCGGTCGTCGCCGGGTTGGCGAGGATGGCCTTCAGTTCGGCGCGCTTGACGGCGTGCTTCTCGACGAGGCGGATGCGCTTCTTGTTACGTTCGATGGCGGAGGTTTTCGGCATGATCGGAAGGGGTTAGGCAGCGGAAGTCTTGGCGGGCGTCACGGGCTCGATGCGACGGAAGGGCATGCCGAGGAGCTTGAGGAGTTCGCGGGCCTCGTCGTCGGTGTGGGCGGAGGTCACGAGCGTAATGTCGAGACCCATCGAGCGCTTGTTGTTCTCGACGACGATCTCAGGGAAGATGGTGAAATCGGTGATGCCGATCGTGTAGTTGCCCTGGCCGTCGAGCTTGTTCGGCACTCCGCGGAAGTCGCGAATGGTGGGCAGCGCCACGGCGAGCAGGCGCATCAGGAAGTGCCACATGGCCTCGCCGCGGATGGTGACGTGACAGCCGGTGATCTGGTTGGGCTTCAGCTTGAAATTGGCGATGGCCTTTTTCGAGCGATTGAGCACGGGCTTCTGGCCGGCGATGAGAGCCATGTCGCGCGCGGTGTCGGCGATCTGGTTCTTGTCGGCTTCTGAAGAGATGCCGGTGTTCAGGACGATCTTTTCGAGCTTCGGGACCTGGTGCTTGTTCTTGTAGCCGCGAGAGGCCATCAAGGCCGGGGCGACGGTCTCGGCGTAGTGTTTCTGGAGAGGAGTGGGTTGTTTGCTCATGGTTGCGACCGGATTTCCGACCCGGATGCTGATGGTTTATTTTAAAATAGATCCCCTCGCCTGCTCAGACCTTGGCCGCCGGGGCGGCGGTCTTCTTGCGCTTCGAGGCGTCGAAGCGCGACTGGAGCATGAGGTTTGACACATGGACGGTGCCCTCGCGCTCAGCAATCTTGCCTTGGGGATTTTCCTGGGACTTCTTGAGGTGGCGTTTGATCATGGCCACGCCCTCGACGACCGCGCGGTTCTTGGCCGAACGGATCTCGAGAACCTTGCCCGACTTGCCCTTATGGGAGCCGGCGATGACGACCACCACGTCGTTCTTCTTGATGTGAAATTTCTGGGACATGTTAGAGGACCTCCGGAGCGAGCGAGATGATCTTCGTGTAGTTCTTGGCGCGGAGCTCGCGGGCGACGGGGCCGAAGATGCGGGTGCCCTTCGGGTTGCCGTCCTCGCCAATGATGACGACGGCGTTGGAATCGAAGCGGAGGTAGCTGCCGTCGGACCGGCGGAGCGCCGCGCGAGTGCGAACGATGACGGCCTTGTGGACCTCACCCTTCTTCACGGTGGCGTCGGTGCTGCTCTCCTTGATGTTGATGGTGATGATGTCACCGACGTGGGCATAGCGGGAGGGATGCCCGATCTTGCCGATCATCGACGCGCGGCGCGCGCCGGTGTTGTCGGCAATATCGAGGATGGAACGCATCTGGATCATGGTAGGGTCTCCGGCGGAGGGTTAGGCCTTGGCGGCGGTGGCGTTGGCCTTGGTGGTCTTCGTCGGAACGGCCTCGGCCACGTCCTTCTCGGACACGGCGACGATGTCGACTCCGACAGCGGCCTCAACGACGCGGATGACGCGCCAGCGCTTCAGGCGGCTGATCGGGCGGGTCTCCATGACCTCGATCTTGTCACCCATCTTGGCCTCGTTCTTCTCGTCGTGGACGTGGAGGACGGTCTTGCGGTTGATGACCTTGTGGTAAAGCGGGTGCGGCGTCTTGTAGGGGACGGTGACCTTGACGGACTTGTCG
The DNA here is from genome assembly GCA_046593155.1 of Lacunisphaera sp. Lineage (GTDB taxonomy): Bacteria > Verrucomicrobiota > Verrucomicrobiia > Opitutales > Opitutaceae > Lacunisphaera. Next base: position 1,820 of record JBKJRX010000044.1, on the reverse strand, counting down.
CCCATCTTGGAGCTGACGAAACCGATGAGGGTCTTGCGGCGGTTATGGCGTTCGTGAGTGGACATGGAGGGATGCAGTTGGCTCAGGCGACCTTGGCCTTGGCGGTTTTCTTGGAGGCGAGCGCAGTCAGCAGGCGCGCGATGTCCTTGCGGTAGGTGCGCAGGAGGTGCGGCTTCTCGACCTGGCCGGCGTTCTTGCGCAGGCGCAGCTGGAGGAGGGCTTCGCGGGTTTCGCGGAGCTTGGTGGTGATCTCGCTGGGCGCGAGGTCGCGGATTTCTTTGGAAGTCATGGGAACGTTCTCCGGGAGATTAGACGGCGGCGCCTTCGCGGACGATGAAGCGGCAGCGGAAAGGCAGTTTGGCATCGGCGAGGCGGAAGGCCTCCTTGGCGATGGTGGCGGGGACGCCGGCAAGCTCGAAAAGGACGGCGCCGGGCTTGATGACGGCAACGTAGAATTCGACCGGGCCCTTACCCTGACCCATGCGCACCTCGGCGGGCTTCTTGGTCACGGGCTTGTGCGGGAAGATGCGGATCCAGAGCTTGCCCTTGCGCTTGAGATGCCGGGCGATGCAGACGCGGGCAGCCTCAATTTGCTGGCCGGTCATCGGGCCACGGGACAGGGACTGCAGGCCGAATTCGCCGAAGGCGAGCGTGTTGCCGCGCTTGGCATTGCCAGCGCGGGAGCCTTTCATCGACTTGCGGTATTTGGTGCGGGCGGGAGATAGAGCAGGCATGGGAGCAGTGGGCGGTAAGCGTTACGCTTGGAGGCCGGTAAACAGGTTAGTTGGCTTCGTCTTTTTTGCAGATCCAGCATTTGACACCGATCTTGCCCCAGACCGTCAGGGCCTCGGCAAAGCCGTAATCGATGTTTTCGCGCAGCGTGTGCAGCGGGATGCGACCTTGGCGCTGCCATTCGCGGCGGGCAATGTCGGCCCCGCCGAGGCGGCCCGAGCACTGGATCTTGATGCCGTCGATACCGAGCGACATCGCGATCTGGATGGATTTCTTGATGGCGCGGCGAAAGGCGATGCGGCGCTCGAGCTGGAGCGCGACGTTCTCGGCCACAAGCTGGGCCTCGATCTCGGGCTTCTTCACTTCCTGGATGTCGAGGAGGACCTCCTTGCCGGTGAGTTTGCCGAGCTGGACCTTCATATTCTCCACTTCCTGGCCCTTCTTGCCAATGACGATGCCGGGGCGGGCGGTGAAGATTTTGACGCGGACGCGGTTGCCCGCGCGTTCAATGAAGATGCGCGGCACCGAGGCCTGCTTGAGCTTCTCCATCAGCGTGGAGCGGATGATCTGATCCTCGTGGAGGAGCTTGGCGAAATCCTTCTTGCGCGCGAACCAGCGCGACTGCCAGTTGCGGCGGACGGCGAGGCGGAAGCCTGTAGGGTTGGTCTTTTGTCCCATGGGAAAAGTTAGTTGGTTTTGCCGTCGGAGAGGATGATGCGGAGGTGCGACATGCGCTTGACGCGCGGCTTGGCCGAGCCCTTGGCGCCGGCCTTGAAGCGCTTGAGCACAGGGCCGTTCTCGATGAGGGCGCGGTGCACGGTGAGCTGGTCGGCGGTGATGCTGTTATTGTTCTCGGCGTTCGCCACGGCGCTCTTGAGCGTCTTGACGAGGAGGCGGGCGGACTTGCGCGGAACGAGCGTGAGGAAGTCGATGGCCTCGTTGACCGTGCGGCCCTGGATGAGGCGCGCGACCTCGCGAACCTTCTTGGGCGACATGCGCGCGTTGCGGGTGAGTGCTTGAATTTCCATGATGGTATCCTGGTTGGGCCGGAGCCTCAGATTTCCTTGCGGGTCATGCCGCCGTGCGCC
>JBKJRX010000043.1:0-14915 GCA_046593155.1 Lacunisphaera sp. | reverse complement strand
GATGACGCGGCCTACATGGTTGGCACGGCCAAGACCGCCACCGTGACAATCACGGCGGCCGGCCAGGCCACCCCGGTGACCGGCACCGACACCATCGCGCCGATCGTCTCGATGTCGCGCCCGAAGCTCGCCTCCACGGTCAGCGGCGCGGCGGTGACTGTTTCCGCCACGGCCACCGACAACGTCGGTGTGGCTGGCGTCCAGTTCCTGCTCGATGGCAAGAACCTGGGGGCTGAAGTCACCGTCGTTCCCTACACTTACCTGTGGGATTCCACGAAGACGACCAACGGTCTCCACACGGTGGGCGCGATTGCGCGCGACGCCGCCGGCAACAAGACCACCGCTCTGGCGGGATCCGTGACGATCAGCAATACGACCGCCACGCCGACGACCCCGACTACGCCGACGGCTCTGGCCACCGGCACGGTCCTTACCTGGTTTGATGACGCCCTCCCGGCTGGCGCGCTCGGCGCCGGCAGCGGCGGCGACACGTGGAGCTGGGTGACCAGCAGTCCGGCGCCGTTCTCCGGCACCAAGGCCCACCAGTCCAATCTCGCGACCGGTCTGCATGAGCACTCGTTCAACTGGGCGACGGCCACGATGAATGTCGCCACCGGCGACACCCTGGTCGCCTACGTCTACCTCGATCCGGCCAACCCGCCGACCGAGATCATGATCAACTGGCTCGCCGACAACTGGGAGCATCGCGCCTATTGGGGCGCCAACGAAATCGCCTACGGCACCAACAACACTGCCAGCCGCCGCTACGTCGGCGCGCTGCCGGCCACCGGCCAGTGGGTGCGTCTCGAAGTGCCCGCCAGCCAGGTTGGCCTCGAAGGTCAGTCCGTTCGCGGCATGAGCTTCTCGCTCCAGGGCGGTCGCGTCACTTGGGACAACATCGGCCGCATCGCCGCCTCGGCGTCGACCGGCACCACCACCCCGACCAGCGGCACTGGCACGTCAACGCCGTGGTTTGACGATTCCCTCCCGGCTGGCGCCAGCGGCTCCAGCGGCGGCGGTGATTCGTGGAACTGGGTGGCCAGCCCGGCGCCGTTCTCCGGCACCAAGGCCCACCAGTCCAACCTCGCGGCCGGCCTGCACGATCATTCGTTCAGCTGGGCCAGCGCCCCGATGGCCGTCGCCACCGGTGACACGCTCTACACCTACATCTACCTCGACCCGGCCAACCCGCCGACCGAGGTGATGATCAGCTGGCTGTCGAACAACTGGGAACACCGCGCCTATTGGGGCGCCGACCAGATCACTTACGGCACCAACGGCACCGCCAGCCGTCGCTCCATGGGCGCGCTGCCGGCCACCGGCCAGTGGGTCCGCCTCGAAGTCCCGGCCAGCCAGGTCGGTCTCGAAGGCCAGTCGGTCACCGGCATGAGCTTCTCGCTCTTCGGCGGTCGCGCCACCTGGGATGTTTCCGGTCGGGCCGCTGCGGGCTCGTCCTCGACGGGTTCCTCGACCGGCCTGGCGACCGTCACGCTCGCCGCGACGGACACGACCGCCGCCATCAGCTCGACTGACAACGGTGCGTTCACCTTCACCCGCACGGGCAGCACCGCCTCCGCGCTGACGGTCAAGTTCGCCCTTTCCGGCACCGCCGTGAAATGGATCGACTATCGCCGCCCCGAGGGCGACATGCCGGTGGAGTTCACCATCCCGGCCGGTGCCTCGTCCGCCGTGATGAACATCGTGGCCATCGCCAACGTCACCGCCTCCGATCCGGCTACGGCCATCGCCACGCTGGCGACCGACGCGGCCTACACGATCGGCACGGCGAAAACCGGCACCGTCAGCATTCTCCTGACCAGCGCCGCAGGCACAACCCCCGTTGCGCTGGCCGATCCGACGCCGGTTGCGTCCGTTACCCCCGTGCCTCCCGGCACTTCACCGGTGGACACCTCCGGGGTCCCGGCGGTCAGCGTCGTGGATTACACGAAACTGCAAATTCCCTCGATCGGCAGCAGCACGCTGCACGTGCTCTCACCGACCACGCTCGAACTCGTCCGCATCAACACGGCCGCGGCTGGTGGCGCGGTCGACAGCTGGAACTTCGTGGATGGCGCCGGAAATTTCTCGGCACCCGCGAATACCCAGCTGGCGGTGACGGTCAACGGCCAGACGATCCCGGTGCAGTCGGTCGGCTTCAAGCGCCGCCCGCTCTACGCGCCGCTCGTCGGCCGCGACCTGCGCATCAGCAACAGCCTCGTGCTGCAGCTCGCGACGCCGATCACCGACGGCCAGACCGTCGAGGTCAGGAATCCCGGTGACTCGCTCTGGCCCGCCACGATGGAGTTCAAGGCCGTCGCGCACCCGCTGCGTTACAGCCCGGCCATCCATGTCAACCAGGAGGGCTATGTGCCCTCCCTGCCGAAGCACGCTTCCGTGGGTTATTACCTTGGCAACCTCGGTGAGATGGTCGTCGCGAACATGAACTTCTCGGTGGTCAACGCCGCCACCGGCACGGTCGCCTTCCAAGGCACGCTCAAGGCGCGTCCGGACAACGGCTGGGCCTACACGCCCACGCCCTACCAGAAGGTTTACGAAGCCGACTTCAGCGCGCTGTCCACCGCCGGCGAATACAAACTCGTCGTCCCGGGTCTCGGCGCCTCCCTGCCGTTCATGATCGATGACGGCGTGGCCATGGCCTTCACCCGCACCTACGCGCAGGGCCTTTATCACCAGCGCTGCGGCCACGCCAACGAGCTGCCGTTCACCCGCCACACCCATGCCGCCTGCCATCTGGCGCCCGCTGAGGTCGCGGCTTCCGCCACGACGTTCGCCTACACCTGGTCGGTCATCGCCAGCGAGGCCAGCGTCGTCAATTCCAACAACCCGGCACAAACCGCGCCGCGCCTGACTGATCCCTCGAAGCAGCTGTTCCCCTTCGTCAAGCAGGGCATGGTTGATGTCGCGGGCGGCCACCATGACGCGGGAGACTACAGCAAATACACCATCAACAGCGCGGCCCTCGTGCACACGCTGATGTTCTCGGTGGATTCCATGAGCGGCGTGGCCGACCTCGACAATCTCGGCCTGCCTGAGAGCGGCGACGGCATCAGCGACGTGCTGCAGGAAGCCAAGATCGAGGCCGACTTCCTGGCCAAGCTCCAGGACACCGACGGCGGATTCTACTTCATCGTCTATCCGCGTGAACGGCGCTACGAGAGCAACGTGCTCCCCGACCGAGGCGATCCGCAGATCGTCTGGCCGAAGAACACCGCCGCCACCGCGGCCGCGGTCGCGGCCCTCGCCGAGACCGCCTCGTCCCCGCGCTTCAAGGCCGCCTACCCGTTGGCGGCCGCCGACTACCTCGCCAAGGCGAAGGCCGGCTGGCAGTTCCTGACCGACGCCATCGCCAAACACGGCAAGGCCGGTTCCTACCAGCGCATCACACACTACGGTGACGACTTCACCCATGACGACGAACTCGCCTGGGCCGCCGCCGCCATGTTCGCCGCCACCGGCGACGCGGCGATCCACGCAACGCTGAAGACCTGGTTCAATCCGTCCGACCCGACCACGTATCGCTGGGGCTGGTGGCATGGTTACATGTCCTACGGCAACGCCGTCCGCAGCTACGCCTTCGCGGTGCGCAGCGGCCGTCTCCCGGCCGGCGCGCTCGACGCCAGCTACCTCGCCAAGTGCGAGGCCGAGGTTCGCGCCGCCGGCAATGACGCCCTCAAGTGGGCCCAGGACAGCGCCTATGGCACCAGCTTCCCGCTGGAGTCCAAGCGCGTGCAGAGCGCCGGCTGGTATTTCTCGGCATCGCAGGCGTTCGACCTCGCGGTCGCCCGCCAGCTCGACAGCCGGGCCGACTACCTTGAGGCGCTGATCCGGAATATGAACTACGAGGGCGGCTCGAACGCCCTCAATCTCACCTACGTGACCGGCCTCGGCTGGAAGCGCCAGAAGGAGATCGTCCACCAGTATTCGCAGAACGACGACCGCGTGCTGCCGCCGAACGGTATCCCGCAGGGCAGCCTGCAGACGGGCCCGGTCTACACGCCGACCTACGGCACCGAGCTCGCGGCCCTCACGTTCCCGCGCGACAACGCCGGCACCGGCCAGCACGGTTTCTACGACCGCTGGAGCGACACGTTCAACGTCACCACGGAGTTCGTGCACCTCGACCAGGCCCGCGGCCTCGCCGCGCTCGCCTACCTCGCGACCCTGACCCCGGCCAAGAGCCAGGCGTGGAAGTCCGCGCCCGCTACCATCACCGGTGTCCCGGCGGTCCCCGCGCTCGGCACGCCGATCACGGTCGGCCTGCAGGTTGCCGGCATGAACCTCGACGGTGCGCGCATCATCTGGGAGGCCAAGGGCTCCGCCCCGGCCTTCGGCGAGACCTTCACGTTTACGCCCAGCGGCTACGGTGCCCAGTGGGTCGAGGTCGAGGCGCAGTGGCCGGATGGCCGCCGTGCGGTCGGCCGCGCCACGCTGTTCGCCGAGAACGGCCTGCCAACGGTCACCGTCGCGGCCACCGACGCGGTTGCCACCATCGGCACGACGGACAATGCCGTCTACACGTTCACCCGTGCCGGCAGCACGACGGACGCGGTGACCGTGAACTATCGCCTCTCGGGCAGCGCGGCCAAATGGACCGACTACCGTCGTCCTGAAGGCGATATGCCTGAAACGGTCGTGATTCCCGCTGGGGCGACGTCAGCCACGCTGACGATCCGCGCCATCGCCAACACCACGAACGCCAACCCGGCGACCGTGATTCTCACCCTGCAGGATGGTTCCGGCTACAACGTCGGCTCCACCTACAGCGCAACCGCAACCCTCAAGTGATTACCCAGATGATCGATTTCATTTGTCGCGCCGCCACCTTTGGCTTGGTGGCCTGGGCCCTGTTCTGGATGTTCGCATCCGGCTCGGCCCGGAAACCCGCGCCGGTGCGCATCAAACCTTCCGCCGAAAGGCGGCCGGGCGATTCCGATCGCTAGGCAAAGACTTACTGTCCGGCAACGGTGGGTGTCGCAAGACATCCGCTGTCAGGAACGAGCGGCCGCTCCTTCCTCCGCCGGATAGCACCCCGGAGCCCCGCAGGATTCACACCCCTGCGGGGCTCTTTTGCGTCCGGAATGCAGGGTCACCGCTCGCTGGCGGACCGGGTTCCACCCGGGTTCAAACCCACCCCCTGTAGGACCAACCATGACGCATCAATCAGCGCGCGGCCGATAGAGGATACTTGGGAAATCGCTATAGTAAGCGTCATCCAATCGTAACCCTCCTCCCAAAAACCATCATGATTACCAATCTGCTCTTTTCTGTCTCCTTCCTCGCCGCGTCCTTCATCCTGAGCCGCTTGGTCGAACTCGCCGAAACCCGCCGGCTGCAGGCGATCCGCATCCGCGCCACGTGCGCCGAGATTCGCGCCCGCCGGTAATAATTTACTGCCTGGCAGGCGGAGGACGTTTTTTGGCGTCCTCCGCCCCGGAGAACGAGCGGCCGCTCGCTCTCCCCGCCGGATAGCATCCCGGAGCCCCGCAGGGTCACACCTCTGCGGGGCTCTTTTGTAAGTTTGATTGACTGACGTTGTTTGGAATCGTTCCCGTTTTATTCCCTTTGGGTCTGGGGCGTGTCTTCAAACTACCCAACCCGCCTTTATCAGGCGCTTGGCCATCTAACGTGATCCCGCGCAAAAATAATCGAAACCGTCATCCTGAGCCGTGCGAAGGATCCAGTAGGATGGGCGTTGGCGGTCACACTGATGGATTCTTCACTGCGTTCAGAATGACAAACCAGGGTTTGAAGACACGCCCTAATACCCCGGAGCTTCAGCCGTCGCCGAGCCTATGGCTGACAGGTGCTCCGGCTTGGATCGATTTGGAGCCGGGGCGTCCTCGCTCCGGTGGATAAGAAGACCGGCCCGAGGGCGGGCCGGCTCCAAATCCTCCGGAGGATTCGCCCTGCCTTTTTTAGGGAAGAAAATCCGGGAACCGCAGTGTAGGACGAAACCCGACAAGCCGAACACCACCGGGCTGACAGGACTATCGGACCCGGGCGGATAGGAGGAAAAATTCCGGCCGCTAGAGTAGGGGCATGAAATTGCTTCCTGTTGCCGCCTGCGCGAGCCTTCTCCTGTTCCTGACCGCGTGTGAATCCGACTCCCCCGGCAGCCCCAGCACTTCCACGCCGATTACAGCTTCGCCGTCCGCCCCGGCGCCGACCACCCCGACTACGCCTTCAACGAACCCGGGCACTTCACCGGGCAGCGGCGCCAGTGCGTCGGACATTCCGGGGCTGACTTCACTCGATTACCTCACGCTGGAACAGCCAATCGACGGGGATCACGCTCTGCGCGTGGTGTCGCCCACCGTGTTGGAACTCACCCGCCTCAGCATCAAGCGACCCGATCCGGCCACGATGGATGTCTGGAATTTCGTCGATGGTTCCGGCAACGCTTCGCTGCCCGCCGCCAGTTCGTTCACCGTCACGGTCAACGGCCAGCCTGCCACCGTGCAGTCGGTCGGCTTCAAGCGTCGCCCGCTCTACGCCCCGCTGGCCCTGCGCGACCTCCGCGTCGAGAGCACGATTTATCTTAAGATCAGCACCGCGGTCGGTAGCGGCCAGTCCGTCGAGGTCAAAAACCCCGGCAACTCCCTCTGGCCGTCGTCGATGTCCTTCGCCACCACCGCGAATCCGCTGCGTTACGGTCCCTCGCTGCACGTGAACCAGGAAGGATACATTCCCGGCCGCCAGAAGAAAGCCTTCGTCGGCTACTACCTCGGCAACCTGGGCGAGATGGAGATTCCCGCGTCGGCCGGTTTCCAGATCCTGGACGCGGGCACGGGTTCGGTCGTGCATGCGGGCATACTCACGCGTCGCGCCGACACCGGCTGGACGTATTCGCCGACACCCTACCAGCAGGTTTACGAGGCCGACTTCACGAATTTCAACACGCCGGGCAAATACCGGCTGCAGGTCTCCGGCCTGGGCGCCTCCATTCCGTTCCGCATCGATGAGGGTATCGCGATGGGCTTCGTCCGCGCCTACGCGCTCGGCCTCTATCACCAACGCTGCGGCTCGGACAACTCCGCGGCGCACACGCGGCACACCCACGGGGCGTGTCACGTCAATCCCGCCACCGTGCCCGCCGGCGCCGGTTTCAATTTCACCTGGGGCATCATCACGAATGAGGCGGGGGTCGTTAATTCCAACAACCCTGCGCAACTCGCCGCGAAGCTCACGGGCGAGGGGAGCATGCTCTATCCTTTCGTGAACAAGGGCACGGTGGACGTCTCCGGCGGGCACCATGATGCCGGTGACTACAGCAAATATACCGTGAACAGCGCCTCGCTCGTGCATCAGCTCGCCTTCGGCGCGGATTCCATCGCGGGCGCCGGCGATCTCGACAATCTCGGCCTGCCCGAGAGTGGCGATGGCATCAGCGACCTTCTGCAGGAGGCGAAGATCGAGGCCGACTTCCTCGCCAAGATGCAGGATGGGGACGGCGGCTTCTACTTCATCGTCTATCCGCGCGAGCGGCGATATGAGAGCAATGTGCTGCCCGACAGTGGCGACGCGCAGGTCGTGTGGCCCAAGAACACCGCCGCCACCGCCGCGGCGGTGGCGGCGCTCGCCGAAATCGCGTCCTCGCCCAAGTTCAAGGCCGCCTACCCGCAAGCCGCGGCGGCCTACCTGACAAAAGCGAAGGCCGGCTGGCAGTTCCTCACCACCGCCATCGCGAAGCACGGCAAGGCCGGCTCCTACCAGAAGATCACGCATTACGGCGACGACTTCACGCACGACGACGAACTCGCCTGGGCGGCCGCCGCCATGTTTGCCGCGACGGGCGACGCCTCGATCCATTCCACGCTCAAGTCCTGGTATGACCCCGCGAATCCCGAGACCCGTCGCTGGGGCTGGTGGCATGCCTTCATGGGCTGGGGTAACGCGGCCCGCGCCTACGCCTTTGCCGCGCGCAGCGGCCGGTTGTCCGCCAGCCAGCTGGACGGCACCTATCTCGCCAAGTGCGAAGCCGAGCTGCGCAGCGCCGGTGATGCCGCCCTCAAATGGTCCGGGCAAAGCGCCTATGGCACCAGCTTCCCCGAGGAGTCCAAGCGCGTGCAGAGCGCCGGCTGGTATTTCTCCAGCGCGCAGGGTTTTGATCTCACCGTGGCCCACCAGCTGGGCGCGCGCAGCGAATACCTCGACGCCGTGCTGGCCAACCTGAACTACGAGGGCGGGGCCAATCCCGTGAACGTGGTCTACGTCACCGGCCTCGGCCGCAAGCGCCAGCACGAGATCGTGCATCAATACGCGCAGAATGACCGCCGCGAGCTGCCCCCGACCGGCATTCCGCAGGGCAACCTGCAGACCGGCCCGGTTTACAACAGCACCTACGGTGTCGAGCTGGCGGCCCTGACCTTCCCGCGCGACAGCGCCCGCAGCTCGCCTTTTCCCTTCTATGACCGCTGGACCGACACGCACAATGTCACCACCGAGTTCGTGCACCTCGACCAAGGGCGCAGCCTCGCCAGCCTGGCATTTCTCGCCGCGCAAACGGCCCACAAGGGCCAGGCGTGGAAAAGCGCCAGCGGTTCGATCGGCGGCCTGCCCGCGCAACTGCTGGCCGGCACGCAGGTGACCGCAACGGTCTCCGCTCCCGGGCTCGATCTTTCCGCCGCCACGATCGTGTGGGAGGCCGCCGGTCAGCCGGCCGCTTACGGCCCCACCTTCACCTTCACGCCCAGGGGCAACGGCGAGCAATGGGTGGAAGCCGAGGCCGCGCTGCCGGACGGACGCCGCGTGTTTGCCGTGAAGAATTTCTTCACCGACAACGGTCGCGCCAACGTGACCGTCGCGGCCACCGACGATTCCGCGAAGTTCGGCGACTCCGCTGACACGGCCGTGTTCACCTTCACGCGTTCCGGCGAGACTACGTCGACCCTGACCGTGAAGTTCGCGCTTGGCGGCTCCGCGGTGAAATGGAACGACTATCGCCGGCCCGAGGGCGACATGCCCGTCGTGGTCATCATTCCCGCCGGGGCCGCCTCGGCCGCCCTGACGATCTACGCGGTGGCGAACACCACCAACGCCAATCCCGCGACGGTGACAGTCACCGTCACGCCTGACACCGGCTACAACGCCGGCAACCCGGCCACCGCCACCGCCACGCTGCGCAACTAAGGTGTGTTTGGAAAATCAGTTTTCCGTGGGCCAGCGAGCTTGCTCGCGCCGTATCCGCGCCTGCAAGCAGGCAGCCTACCGTGGCTTGGTTGTCCAGAATCACATTTTGCAAACACACCCTAGGAGAACGAGAAGGAGAACGATTCATCAATCCTTGTGCGTCTCCGTGGTGGCCGTGATCGGGTCGCCCTTGGCGGCGTTGAGGGCGGCGTGCCAGCCGAGGGTGGCGCACTTGATGCGGGCCGGGAACTGGTGGACGCCCGCAAGCGCCGCAAGGTCGGACAGGTTGTCCTCGTCGACCTTGCCGGTCGTGACCAGTTTGTGCACGTCGGCGTAGATGGCCTCGGCCTCGGAGACAGTTTTGCCCTTGAGGTTCAGCGTCATGAGCGAGGCGCTGGCTTGCGAGATGGCGCAGCCGGAGCCCTCGAAAGAAATGTCACCGATGCGGTCACCGTCGAGACGGAGGTGGACGGTGCACTGGTCGCCGCAGCTCGGATTATCGCCGTGGGCGACCCGGTTGGCCGTGGGCAGCTTGCCGCGGTTTCGCGGTCGGCGGTTGTGGTCCAGAATGACGGACTGATAGAGGTCGGTAAGGTCTTGCATCGGCCGGAAAGTGAAGGGCAGAGGCTACTTCAGGGCGGCCGTTTGGCAAACAGAGTTTCGGGCCTGGGGTAGGGCGCGGACTCCGTTCCGCGCCGCGGCGGTGAGCGGAGTCACCGCCCTACCTACGCTGGTGGCTGCGCCGGGGCGGTCAGGCCCGTGGGCGGCGGCACGACTTCAAGGACGCGGGCGATGAGCTTGCGGACGCGGACCACGCCGACGATGCGACGGCTGGTCTTGTCCGCCACGACAGGGATCGTCTTAAAGCCGTGTTCCCGGAAGGCCGACGCGGCGATGAGCGCGCTATCGGTGGCGGCGAGCGCAGTGGGATCCTTCTTCATGAAATCGGCGAGGGGCGTGTCGGGCATCACGCCGTTGCTCTGGGCCCGCAACAAATCCGTCAGCGTGATCATGCCGTCGAGCCGCGCGCCGTCGGGCGAAACGAAGAAAAAATCAGACGGGTGGCGGGCGAACTGGTGGGTGACCTCATAGAGCGTGTCGGTCGGCTTGAGCAGCGGGGTGGGGGCCGGCTCGATGAACTCGGCCAGCTTGAAATCCCGCAGGGCGGCGAGCACCGCCGGGCGCTCCTGCCAGGCGGCGGAGGAGCGGCGCGTGATGGCGGCGGTGAGCGCGGCGCGCAGCGGCGCAAGGGACTTGGAGATGGTGGTGAAGACGTTGCGGCCCATGACCACGACCTCGACCGGGGTGCGGGCGCGGACCGAGGCGGCGCGCGGGCGGTTGTTGATCAGGGCCTGCTCGCCGAAGAAGTTGCCGGTGCCGAGGGTGGCGATGACCTCGCCCTCGGGTTTTTCAGGAAGCGTGCGCACGATTTCGACTTCACCCTGCTCGATGACATAGAAGCCCGAGGGCGGCTCACCCTGCTTGATGATGTAGTCGCCCGGTTCGTAGTGCGCGTGCGAGACGCGGTCGGTGACGTCGGTCTTGATGCAGCTCAGGTCGCGCGGGAAGATCAGCAGCCACGCCCAGTCGAAGCCGACCTGGATGCGGCGCGAGAGCGAAGGGAGCTTGAAGAGGTAGACCCCGCGCCACACGAACCACGCGATAAAACCCGAGAGCTTGAAACCCATCATCTCGGCGACGGCGCTGTGGCCGCCGATGGAGCAGAGCTGGCCGAGCACCTTGAACGAGAAAGGCCGCGTCGCCTCGCCGGCGATCACGCGGACAATGTTGTCAGCGCACTGCCGGCCCTGGCGTTCGGCGAACTGGCCGGTGGGCGGCGAGGGCTGGCCGTCGTGCGCGTTGAGAATGCTGGCGCAGTCGCCGATGGCCCAGGCGTTGGCCCGGCCGCGCAGGCGCATGTCGGGCTCGGTGAGCAGCCGGCCCTTCTCCTTGGGGGTGTCGAGCCGCTCGACGACGGGCGCGATGGTGCTGCCGATGGTGCAGACGATGGTGCCGCCGCGCACGAAGCCGTCCTTGAGGCCCACGCCCTCGCCGGTGGCGAGCATCACGCGGGCGTTGAGCTTCATGGTGACACCGGCCTGCTCCATCTTCGTCCGGGCGAACTCGCGGAGTTGGGGACTGATCTCGGGCAGCAGCTGGTCGCGCGAGTGGATGAGCGTCACACTGACATCGTCGTCGCGGATGTTGGAATAGAAGCGCAGGCTGGAGCGGACGAGGTCGTTGATCTCGCCGGCGGTCTCCACGCCGCTGTAGCCGCCGCCCACGACGACAAAGGAGAGATACCAGCGGCGTTTCTCCGGGTCGTCGCAGACCTCGGCCTTTTCCATCCGGGAGAGGATGTGGGTGCGCAGCACGGCGGCATCGCCGACGGTCTTCAGCGGGAACGCATGGTCGGCCATGCCGGGCACGACGTTGAGGTTCGAGATGTTGCCGCAGCCGATCACCACATGGTCGTAGTCGAGGTGGCGTGGCTGGCCGTCGTGGCTTTCGTATTCGATCCGGCTGCCGGCGAGGTCGATGCTCCGGACTTCCTCAGTGCGGCAATGGACGTGCGGAAGGAGCTGGCGCAGAGGCACGATGACATCGAGCAGATTGAGCGACGAGCCGACGGCATCGGCCAGCAGCGGACTGAACACCAGGTGGTTTTCCTTGTTGAAGAGATAGACCTCGGCATCGCCCCGCCGCAGCTGGCCGCGCAGAGTCTGGGCGCACTTCACACCGCCAAAGCCTCCGCCGATGATGACAATGCGTTTCGAGGCCATGGGGTGTGTGCAGGGTCAGTGTGCCGGGGTTTGGGTCCAAGGCAATACGGGGTTCGAAGGGAGGGGCTATGTCGGCCATAGCCGTTTCCGCGAAAAAGCATAGCCGGATCCGGTCTTCAAATAGCCTTCGAACGCGAGGGCCTGACACTTTGAGGAGAAGGCCAGGTAGGTGGCCAGCGCCCAAGGCCGATACCGGGCGGTATTCGGTAGCTTGCCATCATTGTGTGCGCGCAACCGGCTGCGTAAGTCCGAGGTGTATCCAATATAGCGTTGTTTGGGCCTGGAAACAGTCTCGAGCAGGTAGACGTAATACACCCCGCTAGTTTCCCCCAACCAACCGCGATGCACGAAGGCGCAATTTGGCCCGGATTAAGGCGACAAAATGCGGACCTGCGTCCCCGCTCGCATGCCCCACTTCGCCAAGGCTGCGTGGGGCACCCTTCGCATGAGCATCAGTCCGGCTCGAGGGGGGCCGTGTTTCGCAGGATGGCCGTGCCACCCGAAGCTCCCTTGGAGCGAAGGGTGGCGGAGAGGGAGGGATTCGAACCCCCGGTAGGCTTGCGCCTACACGTGCTTTCCAAGCACGCGCATTCGACCACTCTGCCACCTCTCCGTGAACGTGAAAGAGGTCGAGTTAAGTTGGAACTCGCAGTCGCGGTCAACGGCAAATCCCTTTCTGGAAATTTCTCCCCCAAATGGCCGAAAGCGCCTTGCGTGAACAGGGTGGGGTGGTAGCTTGGGTCGATTTTTTACACACATGGTCACCGCCAATCCGGAGCTCGCGTATAACAGCAAAATCGAAGGGGACGTCACCGTCACCCGGGCGGACGCTGCGATCAACTGGCTGCGGACGAACTCCATGTGGCCCATGCCGATGGGTCTGGCCTGCTGCGCCATCGAATTGATGGCGACGGCCTCCAGCCGGTTCGACATCGCCCGCTTCGGCGCCGAGGTCATGCGTTTCTCCCCCCGCCAATCCGACTGCATGATCGTGGCTGGCACCGTCACCTACAAGATGGCTCCGGTGGTCCGTCGCATTTACGACCAGATGGCCGCCCCGAAATGGGTCATCGCCATGGGGGCCTGCGCCAGTTCCGGCGGCATGTATCGCAGCTACGCCACCCTGCAGGGCGTGGACCGCATCATCCCGGTGGACGTCTATGTCAGCGGCTGTCCGCCGCGCCCCGAGGCCTTGCTCGACGCCCTCATGAAGCTGCAAACCAAGATTCGCGGCGAGCGCTCGTTCAAGAATCTGCTCAGCGCCTGACACCACCGCTGCCGCGCATGACCACCGACGTCGACCTTCCGACCGCCGTTAGCCAGCAGTTTCCCTCGGCCACTCCCCGCGCCAGCCTCGATTGTCCGGCCTTCAATGTCCCGGCCGGCGACGTGTTGGCCGTGCTGCAATATCTGCGTGATGCGCAAGGCTGCGATTTCCTGATGGATGTGACCGCGATCGATTGGAGCGCCGAGGTTTCCCCGCGCTTCACCGTTGTCTGGCACGTCTATTCGAGCACGAAGCACACCTATGTGCGCATTGCGGCCAACTGCCCGGTGGATGCCGAGCCAGCCATGCCGACCGCGACCGGCCTGTGGGCCGGGGCCGATTGGCATGAGCGCGAGGCCTACGACATGTTTGGCATCAAGTTCAGCGGCCACCCCGACCTGCGTCGCATCCTGATGTGGGACGCCTATCCGTATTTCCCGCTCCGCAAGGAATTCCCGCTCGCGGGCCTGCCGACCGAGATGTCCGACGCGGACATCAATGCCGAGATCGGTGTCGGCGTCATCTCCGCCCCGATGGCCGGTGGCCCGTTCGTGGCCACGCCCGGTGAGCCGATGAGCGACGCCGAGCCGCGCGCCAAGGACGAAGCCTGGAACGAAAAGCGCGAAAAACCGGAATGAACTCATTAGCCGCAAAAAGGCGCAAAGAGGCGCGAAAAACACTCACGGCCTGCCATCCTGTGCGCAGCGAAGGAACCAGCATGATGTTCGCTGGCGTATGTGATGATGGATTCTTCACTTCGTTCAGAATGACATTTTCGGGGATTACTTCGGTGTCTTCCGGGTGTTCTGTGGTCCGTAATTCTCTCTGAACATGGCCACTGATTTTTCATATCCCGACGCTGCCGCGAAATCGGGCACCTTGCCGAAGGAATTCGATTCGGAAAAGATGTCGCTGTCGATGGGCCCGTCGCACCCCTCCACGCATGGGGTGCTGCGCATCCAGTTCGAACTCGACGGCGAGATCGTGACGAAGGCCGACCCGGTGGTCGGCTACCTGCACCGCGGCGACGAGAAGATCGCGGAGAACATGACCTACAACCAGTTTGTGCCTTACACGGACCGGCTGGACTACCTTGCCCCGCTCGCGAACAACATGGCCTACGCCATCGCCGTCGAACGCCTCGCCGGCCTTGAGATGCCGGCCCGCTGCCAGGCGATCCGCGTGCTCACGGCCGAGATGGCGCGTGTCTCGGCCCATCTGATGGGTCTCGGCGCCTACGGCATCGATGTCGGGGCGTGGACGGTGTTCATGTATTGCTTCGAGGAGCGCGAGAAACTCTACAAGCTGTTCGAGGAGCTGACCGGTGCGCGCTTCACCACCAGCTACACCCGCATCGGCGGCCTGCAGCGCGACGTGCCCGAGGGCTGGACCCAGAAAGTGGACGCGTTCTGTGACCAGTTCCTGCCGATTCTCGAGGAGATTCTCGGCCTGCTCTCGCGCAACAAGATCTTCATGGACCGCACGGTCGACGTCGGCGTCATCTCGAAGGCCGACGCCATCGCCTACGGTCTGACCGGTCCGAATCTGCGCGGTTCCGGCGTCGGCATGGACCTCCGCAAGGACAAGCCTTACTCCGGCTACGAGAAGTATGAGTTCGACGTGCCGGTCGGCTCGAAGGGCGACTGCTACGACCGCTACCTCTGCCGCGGCGAGGAGATGAAGCAGTCCATCCGCATCATCAAGCAGGTCGTGAA
>JBKJRX010000346.1:0-2955 GCA_046593155.1 Lacunisphaera sp. | reverse complement strand
CGGACGGCGAGTTCCATACGCCCCACGTGATCACCGTCGGCGCCGACGGCCTGCTCTACATGACCGACCGCGAGAACGACCGTATCCAGGTGTTCCGGACCGACGGCACCCATGTCGCGACCTGGCCCGACCTGCACTCCGTGGACGGACTCTATGCCGCCCCGGACGGCTTCATTTATGGCTCGGGGGGCATCGACAACGCAATTATCCGTTTCGACCTCTCCGGTCGCACCCTCGATGTCTGGACTCTGCCCGGCGTGCTGCACTACCCACATGGCATCGCCGTGGGCAAGGACGGCTCCATCTACATCGCGGAGACCGGGGACAACTGGAACCTCACCGGTCGCCTCCCCGCCGAGCGCGAGATGCTGCCGCGCACCGGCCTCGAAGGGAGTGCCCTGACCAAGTGCAAGGTCGTTGGCTGACCATGGGGCAGGATCGCACACGTCAGGCCACGAACCGTTTCCCACCCGCACCCGCCATGTTCCCGCTCCGCGCCCCCTCCTTCACCCACTCCTCCAAGACCAAGCTGGAAATCCAGCGTCGCTGGACCGAACTGGCCGGCATCACCCTCGACCGCGTGGTCGGCGTCGGCCTCGACTCGCGCGGCCGCATCTACCTCGCCCACCGGGGCGAGCATCCCGTGCTGCGCCTCCACCCCGACGGCACGTTCGACCGGGAGATCGGCGCGCAACACCTGCGGAAAAGCGTCGCCTACGACCTGCGCGGCCCCGTCCCCATTCCCATGCCTGAGCGCCAATGGATGCACGGCCTGCATGTCGATCCCTGGGACAATCTCTGGATCACCGATGTGAGCCGGCACCTCGTGTTCAAGTTCTCCCCCGAGGGCGAGCTGCTGCTCACGCTCGGCGTCGACGGCGTCTCCGGCTGCGACGCCACTCATTTTTTCCAGCCCACGCACGTCTGTGTGCTGCCCAGCGGCGAGTTCTTCATCACCGACGGTTACGGCAACTCGCGCATCGCGAAGTTTGGCGCCGACGGCCGCTTCCTGTTCGACTGGGGGCGCCGTGGCACGGCCAACGGCGAATTCCACACCCCGCATGTGATCACGCTCGGCGCCGACGGCCTGCTCTACATGACGGACCGCGAAAACGACCGCATCCAGGTCTTCCGCACTGACGGCACGCACGTCGCCACCTGGTCCGACCTCCACTCCATCGACGGACTTATCGCCGCGGCGGACGGGTTTCTTTACGGCACATGCGCCCTTGACGGCGCGATCCTGCGTCTCGACCTCACCGGCCGCGTGCTCGACTGCTGGCTGCTCGCCGGCCAGGTCGCCTCGCCGCACGGTATCGCCGTCGCCAAGGACGGCGCGGTCTACGTCGCCGAGACCGGCGACCTCTGGCGCATCACTGGCCGCCTGCCCACCGAGCGCGAGCAGCTGCCCCGCGCCGGGGCCGAGCACAGCGCGCTGACCAAACTCCTGCGCGCCGGCTGACCATGGGGCAGGACCGCACACGCCAGGCCGCGGACTTTCCCGCACCGGGCACACTGACACGCCGCGACTTTCTGGGTTCCGGCGTGCTGACCGGAGCCGCGGTGGCCCTGTCCCATGCGTCGCTGCCCGCGCTCGGCGCTACGGAGTCCGCGCCCACAGGCCCGCGCCGGCTGACCGCGCACCGCAACCTGTTCAACGGTGACTGCAACTTCCTCTTCTACAACCCCGAGCTTTGGCAGCCGGAAGGCGGAGCCTACAGCGCCCGCTCCATTCAGCGTTACCTCGGGGCCATCGCCGACAGTGGGGTCGACACCCTGCTCATCAATCCCAACACGCAGGTCGCGTGGTATCCAACCAAGAAACTGGAATATCTGCTCCAAGGTTATCGTCGCGGTGACCTGGCGTTCACGCGTTCGGTCGGGGCGGGTCTGGCGGGCATGGCGCCGGCATTGGTTGATAAATTTTCCAAGAACATGGTGGAGATGCTGGATCTCTATCTCGATCTGGCCGAAGCCGGCGTCGACTGGCTGGCGGAGTGCGCGCGGGGGTGCCGCGTGCGCGGCGTCAGTCCGTGGCTGAGCTACCGGATGAATCCCACGCATTTTTCCGGCGCACCCGACAGTCCCGTGAACTGCCGGCTGTTTCGCGAACCGCAGAACCGGCTGTCCGGCCGCGTGCCCGACGCCACCGGCAGCTCGCAGGCGGCCTGGGTGGGCTTGAACTACGGCCGCCCGGCCGTCCGCGACTACATGTTCGAGATGATTCGTGAGGGCGTGGAGGCCTACGACTACGAGGGGCTGGAAATGGACTGGCTGCGCCACCCCGTCTGTGTCGAGGCGCCGGCCTCCCAAAAGCAGATCGACGAGATGACGGACTGGTTCGCCTCGGTGCGCGCCCTAACCAAGGCTCGCCGTCCTTTCTACCCGCTGGGTATCCGCACTTCCTCCAACCTCCCCTACCTGCGCAGCATCGGCCTTGACCTGAAGGAATTGGTGCGCCGCGACCTCATCGACTTCTGCACCTTCAGCAATTTCTGGCAGACCTCCTGGGAGATGCCGCTCGACGACCTGCGCCGCCAACTCGGGCCCGACGTCACGATCTACGGCGGCATGGAAGACGCACCCAACTGGCTCGAAACGCACGCGCCGTCGCTCACCGAGCGCCCGTCCGGCCCCGACGTCCAGCTCGCCGGCGACAACGCCTTTCACGCGAAGCCGAAGCCGGAGGGAGCCAAGCGCGTGCGCGGCACCCGCTACCTGACCGCGAGCGTCGAACTGCTCCGCGGCAACGCCGCCGGCAAGCTCGTGCTCGGCGCGGACGGCCTCGAACAATTCAATTTCTTTGTCACCGACCAGGTTCGTGAGCTGGCGGAGGCCCGCGTAGTCGGCCCGCAGACCAGGCACGCGCACCTGGTCGGTGACAAAGAAATTGAATTGTTCGAAGCCGTCCGCGCCGAGCACGAGCTTGCCGGCGGCGTTGCCGCGGAGCAGTTC
>JBKJRX010000321.1:0-13979 GCA_046593155.1 Lacunisphaera sp. | reverse complement strand
CAAAGCATATTCAATTACTCCACGGAACCCGACCGGATGAGTCTGCATCGGGCGGTAAACCCCATCCGCGTCCTTAGTCAGCTTGGTGGGCGGCGACTCCTTCGCCTCGGTTGCGATCAATATAGGCACCAGTGACACTTGGTGACTCGCCTCATGGAAATTCTTTAGATCGAGCGCATAGTCCCAAACTTGGTCCACCGCCGCTCGATCGAACTCCGATTCGCCTACTTTGAATTCAACGACGAACACGACGGGACCAATCAGAAGGACCGCATCCACCCGGCTACCCATGCGGGGAATATTGAACTCCAAAAAGAGGGCGCCCGTCAGTCCCTCTAGATTCTTCTGCAGAAACGCAATCTGTTCCAGCCACGCCGCCTTCTGGGTCGTCACTAGATCGAAGTCGGGATTCTGAGCCAAGATCCCGAACACCGCATCCGGATCAGCCTTTCTGAAGTCCTCAATCGACGCCCCATACCAAGCTCTTGAAGCAACTGCGGTTGGGGTGAGATTCGCCACTGCTAAAGAACTGCCGCCCCATCAAACCCAAGGCAAGACCGCGATGTTTGTGGACGGCTGCACACCGAAATGCGGCTGATTCAGATTTTTGGGGCGAATGGCATCACGGGCTGGCGACGGGGATGCGCTTTGCGCATCGGGTCTGGGGTCTCGGGTCTGGCGTCTGGGGCTCGGACTCAGAATCCCAAGAACCTAAAACCTAGACCCAAGAACCTGCGACGCGTCCGTTCCAGCGGCCGAGTCCGTCCGGATTTTGTTTTTCGCAAGGTCCGCGTCGCCGTCTTCGTCGACGGCTGCTTCTGGCACGGCTGCCCCAAGCACGGCACTCAGCCCAAGACTAACGCCCCCTTCTGGAGAAAGAAGATCACCAACAACAAAGCCCGCGACCGCCGCGTAAACCACGTCCTACGCGGACGCGGCTGGAAAGTGGTGCGAATCTGGGAGCATGAGCTTCGCCGTAAGAACGAAGCTCGTTTGCTCCGCAGATTGGCAGTCGTGTGTGGGACGAAGCCCGGCAGGGCGGAGACGAAGTGCGAAGCACGAAGATGGCGAAGCCTTGAGCGTAGCGAGAGGTGAGGCAAACGGGTGCCCTGCGGGCAGTGAGCCGAACACGGTCAGCCCGCGGTTTGCGTCAAGGGCTGGCCCTGGATCCCGCCGGCGCGGGAGAAAGGGTGGACGCAGCGGGCGCCCTCGGGGCGGCGAGGACACAACATGAATTACGTCGGCGGGATGAGGCGAAACTAGTTCGACGATTGAAGAAATACCTTTAACACAGAGGTCGCAGAGTTCGCGGAGAAGATTGTCGCCCTGGTTCAAGGTCGCGGATTGCGACCTTGAAAACGAAGGCCGTCGCCATTTGGCACCCTCAACTCGATGTGCCATTTGGGCGCCTCAAGTTTCTTCACCGCCGTCTTACCAAGCTCCGGACACATCGCCACTTGCAGTATGGTGGTCGCAAATTGCGACCACCTCA
Source organism: Lacunisphaera sp. (assembly GCA_046593155.1). Lineage (GTDB taxonomy): Bacteria > Verrucomicrobiota > Verrucomicrobiia > Opitutales > Opitutaceae > Lacunisphaera. The sequence goes on along the minus strand of JBKJRX010000321.1, from coordinate 12,487 downwards.
TCCGCGCCTATCCGTGAGACCTGCCAGCCATCCTGAGTTCGGTCGCTTGACAGCATTCCACCCATGTGTCACCAAGTGACACATGAAATCCATCACCATCCGCCAGCTCCATGATGAGACCGGCCGGTGGGTCCGCCGGGCCGCCGCGATTGGCGAGCTGCATGTTACCGAGCGTGGCCGGCCCGTGGCCAAGCTGGTGCCGGCGACCGCCACTTCCGACGCGCCGTATTTCTCCCGCCGCACCCTGCTGCCTGCCTTCAAGGCGACAAAACTCTCCGGCGGCGCTGATTCGACTGCCGGCATCTCCGCCGAACGCGACGAGCGGTGATCTACCTCGACACCAGTTATCTGGTGCGCCTCTATTTCGAGGATGCGGGCTTTGCCGTCGTCCGGGAACTGGCCGCCGCCGACCATGTGGCCTGTGCCGCGCACGGCCAGGCGGAGACACTGGCAGCCTTCCACCGCAAGCTGCGGGAGGGAGTCGTCACGCCAAGATCCTATCAGGCCCTGCTGGACCAATTTGAAGCGGACCGAGAGGCCGGCGCTTTTCACTGGCTGTCGGCCGGCCCCGAGGTGCTGGAGCGCATTGGCGCGGTCTATGCCGGACTGCCCCGCACGGTTTATCTCCGCGGCGCCGACGCCCTGCACCTCGCCACCGCCGCCGCCAATGGCTTCAAGGCCGTCTATTCCAACGACACCCACCTGCTCGCCGCCGCGCCGCACTTCAAGCTCAAGGGCCTGAACCCGATGGCCGGCTGATCCTTGGAGGGCCCGCATCCCTGCGGGCCACTGTCGGGCGGGATCACCGCATCCCGCCTCAGCGGTAGGGCCGTCGCTGGTCGACGTGCCGGGGTTTACCACCGCCTCTGATTTGCCGCGCAAATCACCCTGAGCGAAGTCGAAGGGCTCCCCGATCTGCAATTCGCACCCTGCCGCAAATTGTAACTCATCGCCTGTCAGCCATCATGTCAGCCGTAGGCCAAACGAAGGCTGAAGGCCCGGCGACGGCTGATCGCGTGAAATAATTTAGTTCTGCGCCTTTTGCGCTTTCTTGCCGCCAATCAATGTATGGAATCCTAGGTTTTCAGCTTTCAGGTGTCTTACTCCCCGAACGGATCCAGCAGGCTCACCCCTGACCGCACGAAGTCCTCCGTGTTGCGCGTCACGACGGTCAGCTTGTGCTCCAGCGCCGTGGCCGCAATCAACCCGTCCGTCACCGGCAACGGCTGGTTCGGCGACAGCCGGCCCCAGCGGTCGGTTATCGTCGCCGTGATGGGCAATATCCGGTCGGCATAATGCGCCTCCAACCCGAGCAACCATCGTTCCAAGGCCCTCGCCGCCGCCTGATCCTTGGCCCGGCGCAGTTCGATGCCCCGGCGAATCTCGCTCAGGGTCAGCACGCTCAAAAAGGCCTCTTCCGGCTGGATACCTGCCATCCACGCCGTCACCCCGGGATGCGCCTTCGGCTTCCGCAGCTCGGACAACACGCAGGTGTCCAGCAGGTAAGCCATCAGAATTCGTTCCGGCGAGGACGATCAACCGCCCGGGGAAACGTCATGGCCCCGCCGGACGGAATGCTGCGCAGGTAGGCGAGGAAATCCTCCGCCGGACCCTCCTGATTCCCGACCAGTGCGCTCCGCAGCAGCTGGCGGTGGGCCTCCTCCATGGAAATCCCCTGCGCCGCGGCGCGGCGGCGCAGCTTCTTCACGACAGAGGATTCGATGTCACGGACGAGAAGTTGCGGCATGCCCGCACGTTGCTATCAATGCTATCAGGTGTCAAGCGTCGGCTTGGCTGTCGTCAATCCGGGACGACGCGGGCTTCAGCCCAAAGCTGGTGTGCCTGCCCGCTTGGGTTACCCATCCCTGCACGCCTCGTGAATCCATGCAGGCCTTCGTCTCCGGTTTCACGCTGAATTCGGCTGACATTTTCCGCCCCCGCGATCGTCATGGCCCAGGCCTACCCCCTTCAGGCCTCCGGTTTTCGGTTTCTGTCTTCGTTCGGTTACCCCCACACGCACACCCCATGCCCGCTGACTTCAATCCCGTCGCCTAGCTGAACTATGCCAAGTGGGCCGTCATCGCCTACGTCCTGGCCTATGTCGTGATGGCGTTCGGCCTCAGCCTGCTGGCCGCCCGCGTGCGCCAGCGCTCCGCCTGGCTGGCGTGGTTCCCGGTGCTGAATTATTACCTGATGTGCCGGCTGGCCGGCACGTCGGTCCTGCTGACCCTGCCCGCGCTGATTCCCGTCCTGAATTTCCTCGTGTTCGCCTACCTCGGCGCCGGCATGGCGAAACGCGTCGGCCGGAGCCAGGCCCTCGGCGCCTTGTTCGGCGTGCCGCTGCTGGGCAACATCGTGCCGCTGCTCCTGGGCGCCGGCGGGCGCACCGCCGGGGAACCGGCGGACCCGCCCCCGGTTCGTCCGCCCTTGGTGACCGCCCTGATCCACACCGGCGTGGCGCTCACCCTCGTGGCGCTGACCGGCGCCGGTTTCGTGGCGGCGAGCCGGATGTCCAAGACGGCTGCCCCGGCCGCCGCGCAGGCGACCGCAACCCTGCCGGAGCGCATGGCCGGCACCCTCACCGAATTCCCCATCGACACCGCCCCGGACAACCCGGCCCGGCCCACCCAGGTCGTCAGCGAAAGTTATGCCCCGCCGGTCGAGGGCGAGTCCCGCGGCTCCGGTCAGATTTCCAGCCAGCGGCTGCCTCCCTGGATCGCGCCCGCATCGCTGGCGGCCCTGGCTGAAAACGCCACCGCGGCCGAATACGTGACCGCGAACGCCGGGGCGAAGGTGAACGTGGTGACCATGGCCCTGCGCGACACCCACAACGGCGAACTGGCCATGCCCACGCGCCAGCAGCTGGACGAGATTGCGCCCGATGCGACCGTCACCGGCCTGGAATTGCAGACCCCCGGGAACGTGACCTACCGCGGCTTCCGCGTCAGCACCGCCCTCGCCGTTTACTACGCGCTCCGCCGGGGCGACACCAACACCGCCATCCTGATTTCCGCTCAGGAAGCCGGCGGCATCGCCGTGGCCGAGCGGCTGGCCCGCAACGTCGGCAACGGCCAGGGCCTGCTCGAGGACGAGCAATACCGCGGCTCCTTCAGCCGGCTGCCCCCGCCTCCCCCGGGCACCAGTGTGCAACTGGTCAGGACTTTCACGGAAGCCGACATCACCGCTGCGGTCGCCGAAATGGATGCCGCCATGGCGAACAGTGGGCAGGACCCGGAGATGGCCAAATTCGCCGAGCTCCTCCCGCTGGCGAAAACCATGTTGCCCGGCTCCATCTCGATCGCCGGGTATGCCTCCTCCATGAATTCCGCGGATGGTTTCATCGCCGGCGTGGCCAGCTACTCCAGCGTCTCCAACGCCTGGACCGCGATGCAGGCGTTGCGCACGGTGCAAGCCTTCATCCCGCCGGGCCTGCCCATGACGGTCAAAACAATCGAGGTGGGCGGCTCCACGGCGTTCGCCGTGGACGGCGACGACAGTGGGAAACCATTCGGCGCCATTCTGCTGCGGCGGGGTTCCTCCGTCGCCGTGCTGACCGGCGAAAACTCGACGTCCCAAGCTTTGCTCCCTTGGGCGGAAACCTACGTCCGGGAAAAGTAACGCCGGCGCCAGGCAGCGAAGCTCAACGACTCTTTCCCGCCCGTTTGTAGTCTAATGGGTTACCATGCCGAAAGTCACCCGTCCGTCTGCCAGCAAGCCGAACCCGGTGGCCACGGCGTTGCTTGACCTGGTCGTGAGCATCCCAAAGTCGGCGGAGCGAACCAACCCGGACCCGGATGCCAAAGCCCGGTCCCTGGCGGCCGCCGCGGCCATGAAGGCGGCCGGCATTTCAGCATTATTTGCGCTCCCTCCCGGACCACTCGGGCTGGTTACCGTCCTGCCCGATTTGCTGGCGATCTGGCGCCTGCAGCGATCCTTGGTCGCCGACATCGCCGCGGCCTATGGCAAAAGCGCGTATCTCCAAAAAGAAACGATGATCTACTGCCTCTTCAAGCACGGCAGCGCTGCGCTCATGAGCGACCTGGTCGTGCGGGTCGGTGAGCGCTATCTGGTCCGGCGCGCGGCCCTGAAAGCCGCCCAAGGGATCCTGGAGAAAATCGGCCTGAGGGTCACCGAACGAATGATCGGCAAGGGTCTCTCCCGTTTTATCCCCGTGATCAGTGCGGTGGGAGTGGGCTACTACGCCTACAACGACACCAAACGCGTAGCCGACACCGCCATCGAGATATTCTCGAGGGACTTCGCCCACGAAACGTAGGCGACGCGCTTGCGCGCCGCAGTTGTTGGTTGAGCGTGCGGGTTGAGAGCCGTTCAGAGTCACGTGACCACGCTGTGCCGGAATAATGTGTAACTTATTATATTACACATTATCCGCGTCGCCCGGCGCGTGAGGGACAACGCTTCGCGCCGCCTGTCAGCCGTCGAGGCGAAGACTGATCGCGTAAGACGTTGTCCCAAAAACCGAATGTCACATATTAAGTGACATTGGATCTGAGGTCATCCGCGGGTGGTGGGGCAGTTTGCTTCTGGTTTTTGGCCGCCCGGTTTTGTAGGTCGGAGTTTACCCCCGACATGCAGCGTTGATTGTCGGGCATGAAGCCCGACCTATACCAAACCTGACCCACTGCCCATCCGCGACTCAGCGGGGTTGCTTGGCCGCCGCGGGCTGCGTCGATTGCGGAGTGACCCGCGCCTCGGACTCGGACAGGTAGGCGTCGTTGTTCTGGTCGAGATCAAGGAATCGCTGGATCGTCTCCTCCCTGACCGTCTCGGTGCTGCGCGAGGCCATCCGTGACTCCACGAAGGTCGAGAACTCCGACAGCGAGATCCGCTTGTCGCCGTCGGTGTCCGCCTCGGCGAAATTCAGCTCCCGGAGCGGGGCGGGCGCCGCGGCCTGCTCGGTCGCGGGCGTCGCCTGGTTGGGATTGATCGGTGCAGCGGGCGCGTCCGCGCGCGGCGTCGCGGGCGGAGCCGCCGGGGCAGTCTGCTGGGCAAAGGCGGCGACTGCGAGGACCAGCGTGCCGGTCACGAGCAGGGAGGATTGAAAAAAGCGATTCATGAGAAGAAGGGGTTAAGGGTTTCCGCCGTAAGCATACCTCCCCGCCTCGCACTCCGCCATCGGGGAACCCCCGCCTACCCGCATCGGACCGTTTTCTGCCAGTCGAATTTGCCTGCCCTTCGTAGCCTCTGGCGAAGTAGGGCGCCTGCCCGCATCGGACCGCCTCCTGCCGGTCCAGGCCCCCTGCAACGTATTACGTTACTAACCGTCCCCCTCACCGACCCGGCGGCAGCGGCCTCTTGTCGCGGAAGGTGAATCCATCGGCGCGCGGGCGCGGGCGACATTGATCTGGGCCAAGTGGTAAACGGTGCTCATCCCAGCCCGAGGATAGGCCAGCTCCGTTGCGCGCGTAAAGCCCGCAGGGGTCAGCCCAATGTTCATTGTTCAATTTTCATTTTCCAGCGTTCATCGGCCCCAACGAATGAACAACAAACAGTGAACAATGGACGATGAATAATTGCCCGGGGCCTCCCTCCGGGTTCCCTCCCGTCCCATTCACCAGTTGCAGTTGCTGCCAAATCCGGCAACCTTGCACGGCAACCCTCCCTCTCCCATGTCCAAACCGGTCTGCTATTCCACCAAGGCTTTCTCAACCACCAGTGCCACGGCTCCGCTCTCCGCGGCCACCATCGAACGCCGCCAACCGACGGACACCGACGTCCAGATCCAGATCCTTTACTGTGGCGTCTGCCACTCCGACCTCCACTTCGCCCGCAACGAGTGGAACTTCACCCAGTATCCGGCTGTGCCGGGCCACGAGATCGTGGGTCGTGTGACGGCCGTCGGCAGCGGCGTGAAGAAGTTCAAGGTGGGCGAAACCGTCGGCGTGGGCTGCCTCGTCGACTCCTGCCGCACCTGCCCGGATTGCCGCTCGGGCCTGGAACAATTCTGCACTAGCATGACAATGACCTACGGCAGCACGGACAAGCATCTCAACGCCCCCACCCTCGGGGGTTACGCCCAGAGCATCGTCGTGACGGAGGACTTCGTGCTCCGCATGCCCGCCAACCTCAATCCCGCGGCCGCCGCGCCGCTGCTGTGCGCCGGCATCACCACGTATTCCCCGCTGCGTCACTGGAGGGTCGGCCCCGGCCAGAAGGTTGGCATCGTCGGCTTGGGCGGCCTCGGCCACATGGGCGTCAAGTTTGCCAAAGCCTTCGGCGCCCATGTCGTGCTCTTCACCACCTCACCGGGCAAGGTTGCGGACGGCAAACGCCTCGGCGCTCACGAGGTGGTTGTCTCCACCAACGAGACGCAGATGGCGACGCAGGCCAACAGTTTCGATCTCATCCTGGATGCCGTGTCGGCCAGCCACGACATCAACGCCTACCTCAACCTCCTCAAGCGGGACGGCAATCTGGTGCTGGTCGGCGCGCCCGAGAAGCCGCTGCCGGTGGCGGCGTTCCCCCTGATTTTCCGCCGCCGTTCCTTCTCCGGTTCGTTGATTGGCGGCCTGCCCGAGACGCAGGAGATGCTGGATTTCTGCGGGCAGCACAACATCACGTGTGACATCGAGATGATCCGCATGGACCAGATCAACGACGCCTACGAGCGCATGCTGAAGAGCGACGTGAAATACCGCTTTGTGATCGACATGGCGTCGCTCACCTAGGGAGCCTTCAACCCCTTAAATATTAGAAACCTGTCATTCTGAGCGTCGCGAAGAATCCAGTTGGATACTCGCTTCCGAGGGGAGGCGGCCTAAGTTCTGATGGATTCTTCACTGCGCTCAGAATGACAATCCGGGTTTGAAAATACTCCTGGTGGTGACCCCTGTGGGGAGCATCAGCCGGGCGCTAACCGCCGCCTCAAAGAACATGACGGTTTCCGGACGGCGGACCTCAGCGCGGCGGCTGTTGATACGCGAGCGGAAAGACCACCCGCAACGTCGTGCCGCTCTCACTGGAGCTGACCAGTTCAAGGCTGGCGTCGAGCAGTTCGCAAAGCCGTTTGACGATGGAAAGACCGATACCCTCGCCGGCGTTTTGGTGCGAGGTCACGGGTTTGCTGGAGCCTGCCTTGGCCTGGTCCAACACCGCGGATTCGCGGCCCTCCGCCGCCGCCGCCTTCACGTCGGTTTCCCGAGCGGTGACGGTTGCCTCCCGCAGGCTGACCGCCAGCGGTGCACCGGGGCCGGCCATCAGTCCGGGTCCCGTGTCCTTGACGGACAACCACCACTGGTCCTTGTCGCGGCCCCAGCTTACGGTAACGCCACCCTTCCGGGTGTATTTCAGCGCATTGAACAGAAGGTTTTGCAGCAACCGGCGGACCTTTTGGGCATCGCCCTCGACTTCCAGCGAAGTCGGACCGTCCGTCCGCAGGTAGATTTGCTGCGTCGTCGCGGTGGGCCGCGCCACCCGGCACAGTTCCAGCAACACCGTGCCGGCATTGAAAGGCGCGATGGTGCGATGCTCCTGCCCCGCTTCCAACCGGGCGAGGTCCATGAGATCAGTGAGCATCTTGCCCACCGCATCCACGCCCGTCTGCAGCATGCCGGCGAACTCCACCCGTTCCTCCTCCGCGATGTCGGAGGAGCCCAGCAGCTCGGCGACGTTGCGGACCGATTGGACGTCGCCGCGCAGGTCGTGCACAGCCTGGTGGATCAACTGGGAGCGCCGGTGTTCCAGCCGGTTCACCTGGGTGATGGCTTGCTCAAGGTCGTTGACGCGTCCGGCCGCCTCGGCGCGCTCCATCCGCCCGTATTGGTCCCCGCTTTCGCTGATGCCGGCGTTGATGAGACGGATTAGCGCGTGCTGGGCGGCGGCAAAAGCCGGATAGCCCCAGGTCGGGTGTGCGACCGCGAAGGTCTCCACTTCCCGCGCCAGGCACTGGTGCAGGTGCCCCCACTCGCGCAACAATTCCTGCAGGCGGTAACCCTGCTGCCAGCGCTGCTGGCCATGCTTTACTTCCTGCACATGTATTTCATCGACGGCGCGGTCGGCCCGGGCGCTACCCGGCTGGCTGCGCAACATGCGCTCCAATGCGTCCAGCACCTCCGGGATATGGTCGTTGAACTGCGCGCGCGTGAGCGACCCGGCGGTGGGTTGGGCGGGATCCGCCTGACTCTCGGCCCGCCAGGCATCCAGGATGATGCGGCGCCGGGACGCGAGATGAGCGGCCAGCTCCTCCAAGTTTACTGCGGCGATTTCTTTCATACGGTATATCACCCGCGGGCGGACAAGGCGGTTGGGGAGACGCCTATCTTTACCGGATGCGCTGCGGGGCGGCAAACCAAAGCCCATCGGGAAATCGCCGGTAATTTGATTCGGGAAAACGGGAGGCGCAACACGTGAACGCCCACGGAACCCGGCGGTCCGGGCCGATACTTAGAAGGTATGCCAACTCGAAAAACAACCCCGCCCATCGACCGCCCCCCGAATCCCCAAACCGGCCTCGTGCTTTCCACTTTCTCGGTCAGCCGGGAAAAGGCGGTTCTCCGGCGCGGCCGCGAGCGGCTGGAGGAGGAACCTGGTTCCGCTGACACCTCGGCGCGGACCACCCTGGCCGCCCGCCGGACGCCCTCGGCCTGAACCGAATTTGAGCGATGTTCTGAGACAGAAAACGGATCACTACGCCGCCAACTGCCAGTTCGGCCGGTTCGCGCTGGCCTCGGGCGAGCGTGTCACCGAGGGCGCGGCCGCCTTGCGCCGCTGCTTGGAGCTGACGCCTTTGGAGACTGACGAAAGCCACGAGGCGGTATCCCGTTATCTCAGTCAGCTAACTGGTCATAGGCCCCCGTCACCGTAGCGCGTCAGTGACAGGCCAGCCTACGATTTCATCGGCAACGAATACTCGAACGTGTAGTAATGCGTGCCGTCGGAGGCGATCGAGATGGTCATCGTGCCGGTCAGGCCGGTGAGTTCGCCGGTGCCGGAATCGTGGACGACGGTAATCGTCAGGCTGGGTGCGCCGCGGTTCATGACACCGGTGTGCTGGAGATGGAAGGTGCCGGTGTGGCCGGCAAGCTTGCCGGTGACTTTCTCGATCGCGACATAGCCAGCCGAGCCCTTGGTGGTGGTCATGCCGGTGAGCATCTCGCCGGTGGCGGCGGCTTCGAGGTCGCCGTGATATTTCTTATCGAGGGTGAAGCGCCCGACGGCAGCGTCGGCGGCGGATGCAAGCGTCATATTCACGTCAAACGGGCCGGTGGCCTTGATGATTTTCATGGGTGATTCGGCGACGACGAAGGGCAGGGCGCTGAAAGCGAACCCGGCAGCGAGCGAACTACGAAGGGCGGTTTTCATAAGACGACCCAGCCTACCACGGCCCACTGACAACCCTGTGTCAGGAGGGTCGATACCAAGGCGGGTTTAACCACTCAGGCTCACTAATCGGACACTAATTGACTGACGCCCAGAGCTTCAGATTAGTGAGAAATCAGTGTGGATTAGTGGTGACCTGTTCCGTTTGGGCTCTGGCCGGCGTGGGCTGGGACCACGGACGGACTTCCATGCTGACGTTGTAGTCCTTCGCCGGGTGGGAAGTCGCGACCCCGGTGGCTTCGTCAAGATCGCGGGCGTCGAGGAAGAGCAGGGCGGTGACGGGCCATTGCCCGAAGTTTTCGGTGGGAACGGTGATGCCCGGACGCGTGAAGCTTGGGGCGAGGCTGCGGGGCTCGAGCTTGTGACCGGCGGCATTCTGCTCGCGGGCCCAGATGATGATGGCGGTCTGGCGCCGCGCCTTGTCGGCGTCGGTGAGAAAGGCGGGACCTTGGCGAAAGAGAATCACGAACTGTTTCATGCCCCAACCCTACCACGCCCCGCTGACAGCATTGTGTCAGGAGGCATCTCTCCGCTTGAAGAAAGGGCTGAATGCCACATCCTGACTCACGTGACGACTGCTGTTGCCAATGCCATCGCCAAGATGACCAAGAGCCAGAAGCAGGCCTTGGCGCATCAGTTGCTGGCCGAGACGGGAGCCAAGTCGTCCAGCGTCCGCGCCAAGCGCACGCCGAAGTCGGGCAGGTCACAATTCGTCAGATCCAAAATTACGGGCCAAATCGTTACCAGGGGCGCCAAGGGCGCACCGCGCGTCACCAGTGAACAGGTGCGCGCCTTGCTGGCCGATTTCCCGTGACAGCCTTCTTCGCCGTTCCACAGGTGGTTTCGCTCGTTGACGAAAAGCCGTTGTGGGCTAGGGTGTTCGCATGAGCGTAGCCGAGTTGCAGAAGACCATCGCCAAGCTGCCGCCTGACCAGCAGCGCACGGTGGCCAGGTTTGTCACCCGCCTGAAGAAAAGCACCTCAGCCGCCCGCCAGCGTCAGCTCGCCCGCGCCATGCGCGAGATGGATGCTGGGAAGAAATACACGCGTGAGGATGTGATGAAAGCCCGGGCCGCCTTTAAAGCGCGCCCATAATGCCCAGTTACCGCACGGTTTTCACCCGGCAAGCTCTCGATTTCATCTGTCGCGCCGACGATGATGAAATGCAGGAACTCGAGGCCTGGTTGGATCGCATCGAAGGTCAGCCTGGGCTCACCGGTGACTACTCCGAGAGCGGTGACGCCGGCCGCGAGTTGCAGGTGATTTGTCTGCGCCAAGTCGTGGTGACCTACTGGGCCGATCACGCCGTCCGGGAAGTGCGGGTCATGAAGATTGAAATGAACACCTGATCAGCGGGAAGGCGGGGTAAGCAAGCCGTCACAGACGCGGGATGACAATGCCGCCATCGACCATTATGACTTGGCGGGTGCTGAAGGGGAAATCGCCGCGGGCGAGAGTAGCGACCGCTTTGCCGACGTCGTCGGGGAAGCCCCGGCGGGGCTGGATGATCAGGCCGTCGGCGACCCGCCCATGCCAAAGCTACAGCGCGGCAAATGAGCTTAAAGACGGGGGACGACGAGGCCGCCATCCACCATGACCACTTGCCCCGTGCTGAATGGGAAATCCCCGCGTGCTAGAGAAGCCACCGCTTTGCCTACATCATCCGGATATCCCCACCGGGGTTGGATGTTCAGGCCGCCGGCGATGAGTTTGTCGTATTTCTCGGTCACACCGGCGGTCATGTCGGTTTTGATGACACCCGGGCGGACTTCGTAGACGGGGATGCCTTCGACGCCGAGGCGGGCGGCGAAGAGCTGGCTGAGCATGCTCAGGCCGGCCTTGGCGATGCAGTATTCGCCGCGGTTGATACTCACCACCGTCGCGGAGATTGATGTGATGTTGATGATATAAGCGGCGAAGGCTGGATCGGTTTTCCTGGCGGCGACCATGTCGCGGGCGAAGGCTTGAGTGAGGAAGAACACGCCGCGGAGATTCGTGTTCATCACGTAGTCGTAGCTTTCTTCGGAGGTCTCGAGGAGATCGGCGCGGACTTTGGGGGCGACGCCGGCATTGTTGACCAAAAGGAAACCTGAAACCTGAGACCTGAAACCTGAAGTTCCTGAGGCGGCAAGCGGCTTGCCCCAGGCAGCAATCAGGTCGTGGGTGGCTTGATAGATCGCTTTACGGCCCTCGACGGAGCCGACATCGCCGCGGGCGTAGCCTACGCGGACGCCATAGGCGCGGAGCTTGGCGAGGGGTTCGGTGACGGCGGCTTCCTCGCGGACGCCGTTGATGACGAGGTCCCATTTCTCGGCAGCGAGCTTTTCGGCGATGCCGAAGCCGATGCCGCGGCTGCCACCTGTTACTAGAGCTACTTTAGACATGAGAGGATGGGTTTTAAATTAACCACAGAGGCACGGAGACACAGAGAAAACGGATTTAGCCACAAAAGCAGAAGGGATTGGCCACGAAAAACACGAGAAGCACAAAAAGGAAGGCAGTTTTGGGTTAACCACTAATGCACACTAATGGATCACTAATCCGGATTGGAAGGTTCGGGTTTCCGGGATCAAATTAGTGCCCAATTAGTGGAGATTAGTGGTTAAAATGGCTTGGGCTCGTTTTTGTGATTTTTGCGTTTTTTGTGACCAATACTCCGGCAGGTTTGGGCTCCGTGCCTCTGTGTTTTTGTGGTTCAAATCAGGTTTATTTCAGGACCGGGACGTCGACCCACTTGCGTTCCGCCCAGGACTTCAGACCGAGCTCCGCCAGCTGCACGCCCTTGGCGCCTTGGAAGAGGTCCCACTGGAACGGGCTGCCGGTGACGACGTGTTTAAGGAAGAGTTCCCATTCAATTTTGAAGGCGTTGTCGTAGATGCCCTGGTCCGGGACGCGCACCCAGCCGTCCTTGTATTTGATTGGGCTGTCGACGTCGGGATTCCAGATGCAGCGGGGAGTGGCGGCGAGGGCTTGGGCTTTGCAGTCGCGCAGGCCGGCGACCGCGGAACCGTGCGTGCCGTCCACCTGGAGGGTGAGAAGATCGTCGCGATCGACGCGGACGTCCCACGAGGAGTTGAAGTGGCAGATGATGCCGTTCACGAGTTCGAAGGTGGCGTAGGCGGAGTCGTCGGCGGTGCACTTGTAGGGCT
>JBKJRX010000137.1:0-55432 GCA_046593155.1 Lacunisphaera sp. | reverse complement strand
CAAAACGAAGCTCCCGCTCGCATACTACCAGAGCCCGTCCGTCGAGCTGTTCGATATTGCTGGAAACATTGTTAATAGCCCGGACGAGCAAGTGGCGAGTGATGGTGGATTATTCATTCCATTTCGGGAATATCGCCGCCAGGTAGAGACCGCTGGCATTACTGCTTTAACGACGAAAGCCCAAGATTGGCATTATGAACAAGAGGTTCGATTCATCTACAACTTGTCTCAGCACTCCGATCAGCTGACTTGCCAGAACGGTCAACATCTCGTTTCGATACCACTAGACGCCCTCCGGGAAATCATCGTCGGCTTTCGAGCTGATGTTCAGCTTGTGCGTGAAATTGTCCGCATGTATCGGGATGGGAAAATCGGAAAGCCCAAGCTGTTCTTCTCTGAATGTCATCCAAATCTTTACGAGGTTCAGCCACAGGAGACGAGCGATCAATACCTCCTCGACTATTTCCAGATTGTCCTGCCCGCCATGTGAATTGCTTCCCGATCTCGCGCATGATCCCTGCCAATAATCCCCATTCAGGTTGCCCAAAGGTTGCCAAAAAAGCAGTTTGTGCTTTCACTTTGCTGCACGTCGGTGCATTTCGTTTCCCGTTCTTAACCACTAACCATTAACTAAGTCCGCGTATTGCTCGCGACTTAGCTTCAGAGCGCCGGGGCGTTCAACTCCCCTCACCTCCACCAATTTTCTTTCCGAAGCGGAAAGAAAATTGCCCTCCGTAGCCTCGGCGAAGGAGGGCATTCCACGCGCGCAGGCGATCAAGCGCGCCTAATTCATCACCGCGTTCACAATCGCGTTGCCGATGCCGACAAGCGCCGCGCCGGAAATCAGGCCGGCGCAGATCGGTTCGCAACATTCGACCCAGAGCGTGTGCCCCTTGCTGCCGGGCTTCGGATACCGGCGCCCCAGCAGCCAGAAACCGAACGCCCCGAGAAACATCATGAAGCACGCGTCGGGTGGCAGCACCACGCCCAGGCCGATGCCGACGGACGACAGCGGGAAACGTCCGCGGGTTTTGATGCGCAGCACCTCGATGATGATGGCCAGCACGGCCGCCGTGCCCATCGCCCAGAGCGCCGAGACGGGCAGGTTTTTCAGGCCTGAGGCCACGAGGTCCGACACACCTTTCCACTCGAGCGCCTTCGGGAAGGGAAACGCATCCGTAAGCAGCGAAGACGGCGAGCGCGTCCCATCGGCCGCCGTCGGCAGAAACAGGAGGAAAAACAACGGCGTCGACGCGAGCGCCCCGGCCAGGATCCCGACGCAATGCCCGACCGCCTGCTGCCGCGGCTTCGCGCCCAGCATGTAGCCGGGCTTGATGTCGGAGAGCAGGTTGGCGCCGTTCAGCGCCACCTCGCTCGTCATGCCGCCGCACATGAGATTCGTGGCGGGATTGGTCCGGTCGATGGCCCCGAGCGTGAACTGCGTGATCTTCGCCATCGTGCTCGTTGAAGTCCACGAGGTGAGCGCCATCGAATTGGTGCAGATAATGGTGAGGAGAAACGTCATCGGCACGGCCACCAGCGCGAGCATCCAGGGCACGCCGAAAAACCAGTGCGTCAGCCAGATGCCGACGGCGCTCAGAATCGGGATGCCCCAGAAAGAAACCCACAGCGGCAGCTCGATGTCGCGCAGCACGTCGGTGCCCGCGACGGGCGCTTCCTTCTTGCGGCCAAAAACGGCCCGCCACGCACCGGTGAAAATCTCCGGCTTCGCGCACAACGCGACCAGCGAACCCACGACCATCATCGTCACGCTCCACCAGATCGACCACTGGGTCACAATCTCGCCGCGGCTGACGGCGATCGTTTTGCCCGCCGCGGTCAGGCGTGGCGCGATGTCGCCGCGCTGGATCATCCAAGGCGCGAGAATCGCGAAATTCACAATCGTGCCGAGCAGCACGCTCGACGCCATGCGGATGCCCATCAGACCGCCCACGCCGACCATGGCGGCGTCGATGCCGACGCGCAGGCCTAGCGTGCGGATGTCGATGCCGCCGATCTTGGGAATCCACGCCCCGGCCTTCGTCGCCCACACATAATAATAGTCATCGAGCCGCTCGCGCAGCTGCCACGGGTGAGTCCAGCCGAACCACTTGTCGAAGCTGAGCAACTTGAACTGCAGGAGCCGCTGCCAGCCGTCGCTGATCAGGAACTGCAGCGTTGCGGCGATGGTCGCCGTGATGGTCAGGACCTTCGCCTGAATCATGCCCTTGTCGCTGCCGGTCTGGTAAAGCGTGTCGAGCACGACACCGCTCGCGCGTCCCTCAGGAAAGGGCATCTGGTCCTCATTGATAAATCTACGCTTCAATGGAAACGCGAACAGCACGCCGAGCAGCGACATCACACAATTCCACGCCATCATCTGCCACCAGGGAATGATTCGGTCGGTAACCAGCATATAGGCCGGCATGATGCCGATCAGCGGCATGATCATGTAGCCCGCCGCGGACGCGATCGATTGCGTGCAGTTGTTCTCAAGGATGGAAATGTCCTGCGTCACTCCCACCCGGTGCAGCATCTTGAACAGGGCGAAGGCCAGGATCACCGATGTGAGGCCCACCCCGATGGTGATGCCCGTCTTGGCGCCGATGTAGAGCGCCGTGGCGGAGAGGATCCCGCCGAGGAAAAATCCGGAAAGCCCGGAACTCCAGGTCAGCTGCGGCATGTCGCCGCGATAAACCTCCTTAAACCACCACTCGTCTTTCTGCGTCCGCGTCCACGTGCGGATCTGTTCGTCGGTGAGTTGTTTGATCGCCATGGATTCGCGCCGGCCGGGCTCAGGCGGTAGTCAGTTCGTCGTAGACGACGGTGAGGTTCGACGGCAGGCGGTTGTCCCGGCCGCGGGGCGCGTGGAAATCCGGGAAGCCCGCGAGGTTCTCCAGCTGAAGGACCTGCTCCTTGGTTTTGCCGGCCTTGATCTCGCCTTCGACATGGGCGAGCAGCGCCGAAAGATAATCGCGGAAAGCCAGCACGTCCGCCCGGCCGCCGGTGGTCGGGAACTTGGGATTCGTGTGGCCGAAGAGGTAGATCGCATCCTGCGGATAGTCCGCGGTGATCTTTTCCAGCACCTCCACCCAGTGACGGACACTGGCCCCGCCCGGGCGGTCAATGACCGGATAACGCCGGTTGAACAGCAGGTCACCGAGGTGGATGACATTGGCCTTTTCGAAGAGCGTGACGATGTCCCCCTTCGTGTGGGCCGCGCCGAAATATTTGCAGCTGATGGTTTCGTCGCCGAAATCCTGCCGCCAGGAGTCGGGGAAGGTCGCGTCAGGCACGAACTGCGGATCCAGCTCGCGTTTGTCGGCCGCGGCGCGGGCCCGCATCAGCTCCGGCACGTTGGCGTGGGCGATGATGGTCTTGGTGGCCGGCCGGAAGACGCCGTTGCCGCCCGTGTGATCGCCGTGGTGGTGAGTGTTAATCACCGCGTCCAGGGTGCGGCCCGCCCGCCCCGGCATGTCTTTCAGGAAAATGGCCGCGCTATCCGGAAACTGCGTGTCCACCGCCACCAACGCATCCGGGCTGGCCAGCCAGCCGATGCTGCCGCCGCGACCGGTGAAATAGCCGACATTGCGGCGCAAGGGCTTGAACTCGGGCACCCAGGCGGGCGGTGCAGGAGGAGGGGAAACAGGCGGGGTGGCGGGCGCGGAGGTTTGCGCGAGCAGCGGGCTCTTCGCAAGCAGGCTTAGCGAGGCGGCCGCACCGGATTTAAGGAGGAAATCACGGCGATTCATGGCGTAACGCTACCCCGGCGCCCTGCCCGCGCCAGCCCTTTTCCTGAAAAACTGTAACCTTTGCGCCCGGGGACGGTATTCCCTCCGCACACACTTATGACTACTCTCCATGACCCTCGCTCCCGTCACCCACTTCCGAGTTCCCTCCCGGCCCGCCACCGCTAGCCTGCCCGTCGCCGTGGAAGCCACGTCCGACCATGAACTCATGATTGCCGTCCGCGCCGGAGAGATCCGCCGGCTCGGCGACCTGTTTGAACGCTACCACAAGCCGCTCTACGGATTCTTCGTGCGCCTGACCAACCAGCCGTCGGTCGGCGAGGACCTGGTGCAGATCGTTTTCTACCGCATCCTCAAATACCGGCACACTTACCGCGATGAGGGCAAGTTCTCAGCCTGGATCTACCACCTCGCCCGCAAAGTCGCCGCCGACCATTTCCGCAAACACGCCTCCACGCCGATCCCCACCGACCCCGCCGACCTGATCGAGCAAGCCACCATCGAGCCCCAGCCTTCCGAACAGGCCGCCACCGCCGAGGATGTCGTTCTGCTGCGCTCCGCGCTCGCCCGCCTGCCGCACGAACACCGCGAGGTGCTCGTGCTGTCACGCCTCCAGCACCTCGAACACAAGGAGATCGCCAAGCTGCTCGACTGTTCCGTCGGCGCCGTGAAGGTCCGCGCCCACCGCGCGCTCAAGGAGCTGCGCGAAGTCTATTTCAAAATCAGAAAGGAAAAGGCGGCCTGACCGCCCAACCGAGGACCCACCATGAACTGCTCACGCGTCCAGGATAGCTTTATCGATTACCAGGACGGCTCGCTGCCGGCCGACGAGTCCGCGCAGCTGCGCGCCCATCTCACCAACTGCCCCACCTGCCAGCGCGAGTGGGCCGCCCTGCAGGAAATGACTCGCAAGCTCGACGCCCTGCCCGTCGAGGAACCCTCGCCGCGCCTGCGCGAGCAATTCTACGCCATGCTGGAAACCCACCAGCGCGAGGCCGATGCCCCCAGCCCGTTCGCCCTGGCCCGCAACCGGATTGACCGCTTTTTCGCGGCCCTGCTGCCGGAACAACCCGCCCTGCAATTCGCCTTTGCCCTCGCCCTGCTGGTGGGTGGCTTGTTCGCCGGCCAGCACTACTTTGCCAAACCTGCCGTGGCCGCCGATGACGGCGCCCGGGCGGAACTGGCCGCCCTGAAGGCGCAGGTCAATTCCATGGGGCAGCTCGTCACGTGGTCGCTGCTTCAACAGCAATCGACCGGCGAGCGTCTGCAAACCGTGCTGGCCAAAATGGATCTCAAAAGCCCCGACCGCAAGGTGCTCACCGATCTCGTCGGTGCGCTCGCCTTCGATCCCTCGATCAACGTCCGCCTCTCCGCGGTCGAAGCCCTCGCCCAGCATTCGGATGACTCCCTGGTCCGCGCCGGCGTGCTCTCCGCCCTTCCTCGTGAACGCGCCCCGCTGGTCCAGGTCGCCATGATTGAGCTGTTGACCGATGCCCGCGACCCGTCCGCCGAACCGGTCTTCGAGAAACTCTCCCGCGACGAAACGACCGACACCAACGTCCGCGATGCCGCCCGCCGCGCCCTCGCCGTCCTGCGCCTCCCGGCCGCGCCTGCCGCCTCACCTTCCGCGACGCTCAAGTCCATCGCCAAACCCGTTCTCACATGAAAAACAACATCCCCCCCCCACTCCTTCGCTTCGCGCTCCTCGCGAGCCTGGCCCTCGCGCCCCTGGCGCGCGCCGACGAGACCGAAGGTTCCACCGCCACGGTCAAGCTCTCCGCGCCCGACAAGCCCGCCACCCTCAGCCTCGACATGCCCTGGGCCGACATCCGCATCGTCGGCATCGATGGCGACACGGTCACGGTCGAATCCTCGCTGAACCAAAAAAATTCCAAACCCGCCCGGCCAGGCGCCTTGCGCCGCCTCGACGACGAGGTGAGCTTCGAACTGGTCGAGCGCGACAATGTCGTGTCGCTCCGCCTCGCCGGCGACAATCCCTGGGCCGGCCACGACGCCGAGTTCAAGATCTCGGTGCCACGCACCATGGCGCTGAACCTCAAGACCGACGCCGGCGGCGACCTCGTCGTCAAGGGCGTCGAGGGGGACATCGAAATCAACAACATGAATGGCGAGGTCTCCCTCGAAGGCCTCGTCGGCTCCGCGGTCATCAACACCATGAACGGCGAGGTTCGGGCCGTTTACGCCAAGGCCCCGCAAAAACCTATCTCGATCACGTCGATGAACGGCGAAGTGGACCTCCGCCTGCCGGCCGACACCAAGGCCAACATCCGCATGCGCACCCATAATGGTTCCATCCTCACGGACTTCAGCGAGGACACCCTCAAGACCAAGTCCGAGGGCGGCAAGTCCGGCCACTACAGCTATAGCTATGGCCATGATGAGACTGCCCGTGCCGCAGCTGCGGCCGCGGCAGATGCCGCCCGCGTCGCCGTCCAGGTCTCCCGCGACGTTGTCCGCGAGGTGCAGCGTGAAGTCAGCCGGGCCATAAAAGAAGGCACCGGTGAGACCCCAGCCATTGCCCCCCGCGCACCCCGCCCCCCCCGCGCCCCGATGCCTCCCATCACCGGTGGCAAGCTGGTCAGCGGCACGCTCAACGGCGGCGGCGTGGACATCAAAGTCTCGACCATGAACGGCGAGATCACGCTCCGGCAGACGAAGTAAAATCTCACCAACCAAGTCTCCGCCCGCTTGGCCTTCGCGCCCGGCGGGCTTTTTTCGGACCTTTGCCGGGCCACAGCGCGTCTCATAGATAAGGAGGTGGGCCCGTTGGGTTTAACCAAAGATTTTGAAATTGCTGCCAACTTGCAGCAGGAATATCTCTTGGTTCCACCTCTCCTCGTAACTGCTATTCCCTCAATATTTAGGCACATTCACTCAGCATATTTAACGGG
Organism: Lacunisphaera sp.; assembly: GCA_046593155.1. Classification (GTDB taxonomy): domain Bacteria; phylum Verrucomicrobiota; class Verrucomicrobiia; order Opitutales; family Opitutaceae; genus Lacunisphaera. Next base: position 48,771 of record JBKJRX010000137.1, on the reverse strand, counting down.
CCTCAGCTAATCCACTCCCAAGCCTTAGGAGGAATCCACGTGCTGCCCTTGTTGGAAAATAATATCCCCGCGGATTGTCCCGCGGCGCTGAGGGCCGTTTCCATGGCCGGCATGTTTGTTTTTGGATGCGTCTTGGGCGCCCAAATAATGCCCAATGGCGACAGGCTCGCGCCGATTGCCGCCAACCTGAGCGGAATCATGATCCGGCGGCGCATCAATCTGGCTGCGATCAAAGCCGCCAACCTCGTTGGCCACTCGAAGCTGCTCCGGCCCGCCGGGATCGTCACCGCCCGGGGAAACTGACCATGCCGCTGCACAACATGCCCATCCGGCGAAAGCTGATGCTGATCATTCTGCTGACCAGCCTGGTGTTGATGCTGCTCATGCGGGGGGCGTTTTTAGCCTACGAATACGTCACTTTCCGCCAGACCACCCTCCGGCATCTCACCACCTTGGGAGAAATCCTCGCCGCCTACAGCACGCGCGCCCTCGCTTTTGAAAATCCGGATGCTGCGCAGGAAATCCTGTCGGCGCTCAAGGCCGAGCGCCATATTGTGCGCGCAGGGCTCTACGACCGCCAAGGCCGCCTGTTCTCGCATTATCCGCGTGACCTGTCAGCGGCCTTGCTTCCCGCCGCCCCTGGGGAGAATGGATATCGGTTCACGCGGGAACGGCTGGCGGGTTATCAACCGGTGACGCTGGCGGACCGCCACCTCGGCACCCTCTACTTGGAACTCGACACCGGGATCACCCAGCGGATGTGGCTCCGGAACTCTTTCACCCTCACCTTGGCGGTGATGGGGGTGATCCTCCTGGTGGCTTACGCGCTTTCCCACAGCCTCCAAAAGCAGATTTCCCAGCCGATCCTCGCTCTGGCCGGAACCGCCCGCGCCATTTCCGAGCGCCGGGATTATTCCGTCCGGGCGGACAAACTGGGGGGTGACGAACTGGGGCTGTTGACGGACTCATTCAACCAGATGCTCGATGAGATCCAGGCTCAGCACCAGGCGTTGCGCGAGGGCGAGGGCCGCCTGCGCGCGGTGCTGAATGCCGCCCTCAGTGCCGTGATCGTGATCGATACGCGCGGCGGCGTGCTCGACTGGAATGCACGGGCTGAAAAAATGTTCGGCTGGTCCCGCGACGAGGCGCTCGGCCAGGATCTCGCCGGCCTGATCATTCCCGTCCAATACCGGGCCGCCCACTACCGGAGCATGCATCATTTCCTGGCCACCAGTGAAGGACCCGCTCTGAACCGGCTCCTCGAGGTGCACGCCCTGCGCCGCGATGGCACCGAATTTCCCGCGGAACTGGCGATCAGCCCTCTGGTGACCGGCGGGGTGACCACGTTCTGCGGTTTCATCACCGACATCACCGAGCGCAAGCAGGCCGAGGAGGAAATCCATCAGCTGAACCAGACGCTCGAGCAGCGGGTGGTCGAGCGCACGGCCCAGCTCGAGGCCGCCAACGCCAACCTGCACCGCAGCCGGGCCGAATTGCAGAGCCTGTTTGTTTCCATCGACGAGGGCTATTGCATCATCGAGGTGCTTTTCGACGAACTCAACCGGCCCGCAGACTATCGTTTCCTGACCCTCAATCCCGCCTTTGAAAAACACACCGGCCTCAAGGATGCGCAGGGCCGCCGCATGCGCGAGCTGGCACCGCAACACGAAGCCTTTTGGTTTGAAACCTATGGGCAGATCGCCCTAACCGGTGAACCCGCCCGCTTCCAGAACTACGCCGAACAACTGCAACGCTGGTTTGATGTCTATGCTTTTCGCTACGGAGACCCGGACAAACGACAGGTCGCCATTCTTTTCACCAACATAACGGAGCGCAAACAACGCGAGGAGGAGATCCGCCAGCTTAACCTGGCCCTACAACAGCGCGCCACACAGCTTGAGGCCGCCAACAAGGAGCTGGAAGCCTTCTCCTATTCCGTCTCGCACGATCTGCGCACACCGTTGCGGCATATCGACGGCTTCGCCAACCTGCTCCAGAAGAACTCCGCCGACTTGCTGGATGAGCCGGGCCGGCGCTTCCTGGCCACCATTTCCGATTCCGCCCGCAAGATGGGCCGGCTGATCGACGACCTGCTGGCCTTCTCCCGGATGAGCCGCTCCCAGATGCAACTGACCGAGGTCGATCAGGACATGCTCGTGGCCCTCGTTATCCGCGAAGGTCGCTACAGCCCGGCGGTGGAATGGCGGATTGCCCCGCTGCCGCAAGTCCAGGGCGACCCGGCTATGCTGCGGCAAGTCTGGGCCAACCTCATCGACAATGCCGTCAAGTATAGCAGCAAGGTTGCGCGGCCCTGCATCGAAATCGGCAGCCAGGTCGAAGCCGGTGCCGGCAAGATGATTTACTTCGTGCGCGATAACGGCGCCGGCTTCGACATGCGCTATGCCGGCAAACTCTTTGGCGTTTTCCAACGCCTGCACGGCCCGACCGACTTCGAGGGCACCGGCATCGGCCTCGCCAATGTCCGTCGCATCATCACCCGCCACGGCGGCCGCACCTGGGCCGAGGGTGAGCCCGACCGCGGCGCCACTCTCTATTTTTCCCTGCCCATCAACCCAGCCACCACGGCATGAAAATTCTCCACCTTGAGGACATTGCAAAAGACGCCGAACTCGTGCGCGAGATTCTCATCACCGAGTGGCCGGACTGCCAGATCAGGAACGTCACCGGCGAAGGCGACTACCGCACGGCGCTGCAAGGCGGCACTTACGACCTCATCATCGCGGACTTCACTCTCGTGCGTTTCGACGGCGTCACCGCGTTCAAACTCGCCCGGGAGCTCGCCCCCGATACGCCTTTCATCTATGTCTCCGGCACCATCGGCGAGGAACGCGCCATCGAGGCCGTGCACGCCGGGGCCGCGGATTATGTGATCAAGGACCGGATGCAGCGGCTGACCACCGCCGTCCGCCGTGCGCTCCGCGAGAGTGACGAGCGCCGCCAGCGCCATGAAACCGAGACCGCGCTCATCCTGAGCAACGAACGCTTCCAAATGGTCGCCCGGGCCACCAATGATGCCGTGTGGGATTGGAACCTCCGCACGGATGCGCTCTGGTGGAACGAAAGCCATAGCATCCTCTTCCGTTATCCGCCGGATACGGGTGAATCGACGGGCGCCACGTGGATTGCCCGCATTCATGCTGGCGACCGGGCGCGCGTGTATGACGGAATCCAGGCGGCCATCGACCGCGGTCTGACCACCTGGACGGATGAATACCGCTATCAGCGCGCCGACGGCACCTATGCCGACGTCCTGGATCGAGGTTACGTGCTGCGGGACGTTGCCGGCCGGCCCTACCGCATGCTCGGCTCGATGCAGGACATCACGGAACGCAAGCAGGCCCACGCCGCCGTCACCCGCGAGCGCGATTTTTCCGATGCCGTCCTCAACAGCCTGCCGGGCATCTTCTACCTCTATGATGAAAACCTGAAGTTCATCCGGTGGAATGCACGTTTTGCCCAGGTTTCCGGCTACACCGACACCGAAATCGCCCACATGTCGCCGCTCGATTTCTTCAGCGGCAAGGACCGCGAACTTCTCCAAGCCCGCATCGCCGAGGTATTCGCGAAAGGCCTTGCCGACGTCGAGGCCAGCTTCGTCACCAAGAACCATCAACACCTTCCCTATTTTTTCACCGGCAGCCTGATCCTCGTGGACGGCCGCCGCTGCCTGATCGGCGTAGGCACGGACATCACGGAAAAAAAGAAACTCCAGGAGCAATTCCTGCGCGCCCAACGGCTCGAGGGCATCGGCATGCTGGCCGCCGGGATCGCCCACGATCTCAACAACGTGCTTACCCCCATCCTCATGGCGGGTCCCATGCTGCGGGTCCGCGCCACTGATCCCCAGGATCAGCGCCTCCTCCAAACCCTCGAGCACAGCGCCGAACGGGGCGCCGCCTTGGTGCGGCAGATCCTCGCCTTCGCCCATGGCACCACCGGCGAACCCCGCCTGATGCAGATCAAGCACCTCGCCCGCGACATCATCGAGGTCATCGAGGAAACCTTCCCTAAGTCCATCAAACTGGAACAGAATTTCCCCGCCGACACCTGGCCAGTCCGCGCCAATCCCACCCAGATCCACCAGGTGCTGCTCAACCTGTGTGTCAATGCCCGTGACGCCATGCCGCGCGGGGGCGTGCTGCGGCTCCGCACCGGCAACCGTCGGCTCGAACCGGCCGAAGCGCTCGCCATCCCCGGGGCCCGGCCCGGCGCTTATGTCACCATTGAGGTCGAGGACAGCGGCACGGGTATCCCTCCCGAAGTTTTGAAGCATATTTGGGAGCCTTTTTTCACCACCAAGGAGACGGGCAAGGGCACGGGACTCGGCTTGTCCACGGTGCGCGGAATCGCCGAATCCCACCATGGCTTCGTCGAGCTGCAGACCACCGTCGGTCAGGGCACCACGTTTCGCATCAACCTGCCGGCCGCCGAGGCCGACGCCTCCGCCGACAGCGGCACGGCGCCGCCCTTCCTGCAGCGCGGCGACGGCCAGCTCCTGCTGCTGGTCGATGACGAGGCGACCAATCGCGACGTCACCCATGCCACCCTCGCCCGTTACGGCTACCGCGTGCTCGCGGCCGGCAGCGGCACGGAAGCGGTGTCGCTCTTCATCCCCCGCTCCGACGAGATCCGCCTGCTCATCACCGATCTCCACATGCCTAATCTGGATGGCGCCTCGCTCACCCGCATCCTCCAGCGCATCAAACCCGGCCTCAAGGTCCTCGCCATCAGTGGCCTTTCCAGCGGGCCTGCGGTCGCCGAGATGGAAAAGCCCGACCAGTTCGCCAACGATTACCTGCCCAAACCATTCAGGCCCGAGGTGCTGCTGCTCAAGGTGCACCAGTTGCTGCAGCCACCCACCTGAAGAAATCCCACTGGCGAACAAGGGCAACTTGGCTAATTTTATTGTGTCCCAACTTTGCCCTCATGAAAACTTCCTTCGCCCTTACCCTGATCGTCGCCGGCATCCTGCTGGCTGGCTGCACTACCTCCACCATGACATCCCGCAATGGAGTCGCCGCTGCCGACATCACTGTCGAGTTCCAGAATCCGGATAACTTCCGGGATGTCCGCGAATCCCTCGGCGGTTACACCGACGAGAACGCCCTCGCGGCCCTGCGCACCTACCTGCAGGAAAACGCCCCGGCCCGTCTCCAAGCCGGACAAAAACTGCGGGTCAACTTCACCGATATCGACCTGGCGGGAGATTTTCCCGGATCAGGCGGTGGACAGTTTGATCGCGTCCGGCTCGTGAAGGCCATCTACATTCCCCGCATGGTGTTCTCCTTTGAGGTCACGGACGCCGTTGGCCAGATCGTCAAGCAGGGCACGCGGACCCTCACCGACCTGAATTTCCAGTCCGCCGCCCTCCGCATCGGTTCCGACCAGCAGTTTTTTTACGACAAGATGCTGCTCGAAAAGTGGCTGCACGACGAATTCAAGTAAACCGCCGCCTGGCGGCTCCGCGTTGACGCCCGGCGGCCAGCCGCTAACGTGCCGGCATGACTGTTCCCCGTCTGCTGGTATTTTTCGGCGCATTGGGCGCCCTGGCTTCCACCGCGACCGCGCAGCCCGACCGCGTCAACGGCCGGGCTTTCGCCACCCGCTCCCAAGTCATCGCCCAACACGGTATGGCCGCCACCTCCCACCCGCTGGCCACGCAGGTCGCGCTCGATGTGCTGAAAGCCGGCGGTTCCGCGGTTGACGCGGCGATCGCGGCCAACGCCACGCTCGGCCTCATGGAGCCTACCGGCAATGGTATCGGGGGTGATCTCTTCGCCATCGTCTGGAGCGCTGCGGACAAGAAACTTTATGGCCTCAACGCCTCGGGCCGGTCCCCGCTCGGGCTTTCCCGCGAGCAGCTCATGGCCGAACTGAACAAGCTAGGCCGCACCACCATCCCGCCGCGCGGTTTCCTCCCCATCAGTGTGCCGGGCGCCGTCGATGGCTGGTTCGAACTGCATGGCAAATTCGGCAAGCTTCCGATGAAGGAGGTGCTCGCACCCGCCATCCGCTACGCCCGGGAGGGCTTTCCGGTCACCCAATACATCGCCTATGGCTGGGGGATCGGGGTGGGCCTCGCCCAGGCGGACAAATTCCCCGGCGCGTTTCTCCAGACTTATGCACCCAATGGACGCGCTCCCCTGGAAGGAGAGATTTTCAAGAATCCCGCGCTCGCCAACACGCTTGCCGCGCTTGCTGCCGGCGGCTGCGATGCCTTCTACAAAGGGGAGATTGCGGACCGAATCGACGCCTTCATGCGCGCGAACGGCGGCCACCTGAGGAAAATCGATTTCGAAAAGCATGCCTCGACCTGGGTTGATCCCGTCTCCGTCAACTACCGCGGCTACGATGTCTACGAACTCCCGCCCAACGGGCAAGGCATCGCCGCGCTCCAGATGCTCAACATCCTCGAAGGTTACGACCTCAAGACCATGGGCTATAACTCATCCGAGGCGCTCCACCTGATGGTCGAGGCCAAGAAGCTCGCCTTCGAGGATCGCGCCAAGTTCTACGCCGATCCGGACTTCAACAAAATCCCGTTGCGGGGCCTGCTCTCGAAGGAATACGCCGCCGAGCGCCGCAAGCTCATCAACCCCAACCGCGCCGGCCGCAGCTACGACGCCGGCCATCCCGCCGCGCAGCAGGGCGACACGATCTACCTCACGACCGCCGACGCCGCCGGCAACATGGTCTCGCTCATCCAGAGCAACTACCGCGGCATGGGCTCCGGCATCACCGTGCCCGGCCTCGGCTTCACCTTTCAGGACCGCGGCGAGATGTTCACCCTCCGCGCCGGACACGCCAATGACTACGCGCCCGGCAAGCGCCCGTTCCACACCATCATCCCCGCCTTTATCGTGAAGGACGGCGCGCCCTGGCTCAGTTTCGGCCTGATGGGTGGCGCCATGCAGCCACAGGGCCACGTCCAGATCGTCTGCAACCTGGTCGACTGGGGCATGAATTTCCAGGAAGCGGGCGATGCCGCCCGCTGGCAACACGAGGGCTCCTCCGATTACGACAACCCGAAGATGACCGATGGCGGCTACGTCGAGGTCGAGAGCGGCGTGCCTTACGAAAGCGTGCGTGCATTGATGCAGCGCGGCCACGTCGTCCGCATCGGCAGCGGCGGCTTCGGCGGTTACCAGGCCATCGCGCGCGACCAAAAGAACGGCACCTATCTCGGCGCCAGCGAGTCCCGCAAAGACGGCCAGGCCGCAGGTTACTGAGCTGGCGCCTCAACCTGTAGGTGGCGCGCTGGCGCGCCACGTTGCGTGCAAGCACGCCACCTGCACCAACCGCCTGCCCTCACTCCGCAAATCGTTCTCGTTCTCCTTCTCGTTCCTCGTTCTCATTCGGGCGTGAACCGTTCACGCGCCAAGTCCGCTCCCAAACCGAAATCTCCCGCGCCTCTCCCGCTCTTCAACTGGTTGCAGACGCGCGGCGCCGGCGTCCTCCTGCACCCCACCTGCCTGCCGGGAGACCAGGGTTGCGGAGTATTCGATCAGCACGCGGTGCGCTTTCTCGATTTCCTGCAGGCTGCCGGCATAAAATACTGGCAGATTTGCCCGTTGGGACCCACGGGTTACGGCGACTCGCCCTACCAGTGTTTCTCCGCGTTCGCCGGCAACACCTACCTCATCGATCTCGCCGTGCTCGTTCGCCTGGGTCTGCTCGAAGCCACCGATCTCACCCCGCTGGCCGCGCTGTCGGCCGACCGCACCGACTACGGCGCCATCTATAATCATAAACCGCCCCTGCTGGCGTCGGCCTACACCCGGTTCAAACAGAAGCGACTGGCCCTGCCGTATGGCGATTTCACGGACTTCTGCAAAAAACACGCGGGCTGGCTCGACGCCTACGCCTATTTCCGCGCGCTGAAGGATCACTTCAAAGGCCTGGCCTGGTGGGAGTGGCCGCTTGAGGCCCGGGATTTCGCCCGGGCGAAGAAATCCCCGCTGCGCACCCGGCTCGCCGAAACCATCGCGGCCTGCCAGTTCGGGCAGTATCTGTTCTTCGGCCAGTGGGCGCAGGTGCGTGCCGCCGCCCGCGCGCGCGGCGTCGAGATCATCGGCGATCTGCCGATCTTCGTGGCCGGCGACTCGGCGGACGCCTGGGCCCACCCCGGCTTGTTCGAACTCGACCCCAAGACCCTGCTCCCGCTCGCCGTGGCGGGTGTGCCGCCGGACTATTTCTCCGCCGACGGCCAGTTGTGGGGCAATCCGCTCTATCGCTGGGCCGCCCATCAAGCCGACGGCTACGCGTGGTGGCTGGCGCGCATGCGCGCCACTTTCGAGGTCTGTGACATTGTTCGCATCGATCATTTCCGCGGATTCGATGCCTATTGGCGGATTCCCTATCCGGCGAAAAATGCCCGCGTGGGCGCATGGGTGCCCGGCCCCGGTCTGGGTCTGTTCCGCGCCTTCCGCTCAGCATTTCCCACCGCCCGCATCATCGCCGAGGATCTCGGCGTGCTCACCGACTCCGTCACCAGGCTGCGCGACGATTCCGGCCTGCCCGGCATGCTCGTGCTGCAGTTCGCCTGGGGCAGCGATGCGAAAAATGGCTATTTGCCGCACAACGCGACGCCGAACTCCGTCATCTATCCCGGCACACACGACAACGACACCACCCTCGGCTGGTATCAGTCCGCCCCCGAGGCGGAGCGCAACTACGTGCGCCGCTACCTGCGCGTCGCGGGCCCCGATGTCCCCTGGGACTTCATCCGCGCGAGCTACGCGAGCGCGTCGCGCCTCGCCATCGTCTCGCTGCCGGATCTTTTCTCGCTCGGTTCCGCGGCGCGATTCAACACGCCCGCGAAGGCCGAAGGCAACTGGCAGTGGCGTTATCGCCGCGCGGCCTTGGAAAAATTATTCGGCGGCACGACGGATTATCTGCGGGAACTCGCCGCGCTTTACGGCCGCTGAATTTTTTCGCGCTGCGCTTGCCGGCAAAGTTTTCTCCGCCGTTTTTTGGAAATTTTCGGTGCGAAAATTATTTTCACTAACCACAATATTTTTAGTGCAACTGCGCGGAAAGTTTACGACACTACGTCATGGCTAAAAAGAAAAAGGCTAAGGCCGCGAAGAAAAAGAAGAAGTAACGTTCGCGTTATTGCTTCTCTCTCCCCTCAACGCCGGCTCTTTGAGCCGGCGTTTTTTCCTGCCTCCCGCGAACCTCTCCGGCGCGGGATTTTTTATTTCACGACGGCACGCCGCACCTTGAAGCTTGTTTCGGCGGGACTCGAGGCGGGACTATCAGTCCCGCGCGGCAGCGGTCGCGCGGCCAAAAACCAGCGGCACTGATAGTCCCGCCTCCCTCTGGCTAATTCTCCCGCAACCCTTATTTCACGGCCGCCCACACCCGCTGCACATCGTCGTGGTCCTCGAGTTCCTGCAGGAACTCGCCCACCTCGGCGCGGTGGGTCTCGTCCAGCGCCGGAAACTGCTTCGCCACGTAACCGATCTCGCTCGTGATGACGTGCCAGCCGTGCTGCTTGAGCCAGACGGAGACCGCATGCACCGCCGTCCGCTCGGTGACGAAATGCGCCCCGGTGGCGCCTTCGGGGATATCGTCGTTCTGCGCGTGGGTCAGCGGGCTGAAATCATTGGCGCCGGCCTCGATGGCCACCGCCTCCAGGTCGACACCGGTGGCCGCCGTGTGCGCCTCGACGATGCCGACATGGTCGAACAGGAATTTGTTGCTGCTGGCCGAACCCAGCACGCCCTTCTTGAAAAGCACGCGGATCTCGGGCGCGGTGCGCTGGTGATTGTCGGTGTAGACCTCCACGATCACGGGCACCTTGTGCGGCGCGTAACCCTCGAAGACGATGTGATCCATCACGATCTTGTCGCCGCCGGAGCCGGTGCCCTTGGCGATGGCGCGCTCGATGGCGTCACGGGTGACGTTGGCCCGGCGGGCCTTCTCGAGCACGGCGTGCAGCCGGGCATTGCCCGCCGGGTCGCCGCCACCCAGTTTCGCCGCCACGGTAATTTCCTTCACCAGTTTGCCGACCGTCTGACCCTTCTTCAGGTTGACGATCGCGCGTTTCGCATGAAGCCATTGGCGTCCCATAAGGCGGGAAGATATACGCGAAGCGCCCGGAGTCCGGCAAGACCGAAGACAATCACGGATAAGGCCGTGAGCCCGGATCAGAATACCAAAATTAGGGGATTCGCGGAGGTTGAGTGTTGCCCGGTAGATCGGCCAGGCTGGCACCGACATAGCTTGGGCAGTCGCATCCCTACTTCAGTTCGACACGGAGGCATCACGGATTAAAGCGGCCGTGGGTTTCCCTGGGTTGACCGAGGACAAGCGCCACGAGGAGGGCAAGGCGTTGGGGTGTTCAGTCAGATGTAGGTGAAATTCACTTCGTTTCAGAAGGTCCATGGCCGAGAAGCTGCTCCCAAGCGTTTTATTTCAACCTGTTGGCACGCTGGTCCTCACCGTGCTTTGGTTGGCTTGTGGGGTTCACTTTTATCTCAACAGGCCGCGCGGGTTGGCATACGGCACGCGCCTCGCTATGGTTGGCTTGTGGGGTTCTCTTGGCATGCAGCGGTCACTTGCTATCGATTGGCGCGTGGGTCCACTTTTACTCGACTCTCAAAATTTGCCTTTGCCTCTATAAACTGGCTCCGGTGGTCGCTTCCCCGGCGGTTTAGCAGCGAGTATTTCCTTAACCTTGGCTTGCAATTCTTCCTTCGGGAAATTTCCCGAACTGGCATCCACGACAACCCAGCCACCTTCAAAAGGCGTGGCGCTCTCGACGATGACAGATTCGACAGGAAGGCCCAAGCGGCGCAATTCAGCTTCGATCACCGGCCGAGCCAATCCTTTCGTTTCCTTTTTCCAGGTTGCTTCATCCGGTGAGTCAGGACTCGCCTGCCATCTCATCTCGATAAAGCAAACTTCGTCACTTGGCCGCCGGATTGTAATCGAGTAAGTGCGCCCTGCGGACGCGCATCCGTCCACCAAAGGAAGCACAAGAGCTAAAAGGAAGAACACGAAGGGTTTCATGGGCGGCGACGATCCTGATTATAGGCCTGAATCGTGACAGATGGATTAGTGAGAGCAATTGTAGAAATCGCTCCCGCTGGGGCCATCCCTGAGAAGCTATACATGGTGAAAACCGAATCGTAGATAGCACCGTGCGAGACGTAATTTCCAGTGACGTGGTTGTAGCCCCATGACCCGTTAAACCAATCGTGAAGTTTTGATACTTGGTTGACGTGTCGCGACAGCCAACCGTCCTGACCTCCAGTCCATTTCGCGTGATCGTAGAAGTGACCGTCCGATCCCTGCCCAGCCATGCCACGACCACCGAGGAAGTCTCGTATCGGCGCAAATGCTTTGTTGAGCCAATTGGGCCCCCAGACCTTACCATACTCCGTGGTGATCGCGCCGTCCGTGCGACGATTTCCATAGGGATCAGTAACCCGGAGCTGGTCTGCCCTTTTCTGATCTCCGTTGGCTTCGGCCGTCCTCGCGGCCTTTTCGGCATGACCGCATAGGCCGCGAGGAGAATGGTCATCAGGCTGAAGCCGATCAGCACCAGCAAGGGCAGCTGCGAGCCGGCCTTCATCGCCTGCGGGGCGGCCAGGGTGACCACGATCGAGGCCATCGTGAGCAGCATATTGGCCTTGAGGTCGGCCATGCTGCTCAGCTGCATGTGGTGGACGCGGGTCTGTTGCAGCAGGTAATTGATCTCGTTGCCGGGGTGGTTGATTTTCATGGGCAAGCGGGGACGGGCGCGCACGCGGCGGGTTTCTGCGGGGAATTTAACGCGTCGGAACCGGCCGGCGAGAAATTTCCCCGCCGACCGGGCTTTCTTTCCCAGCCAATCCGGCTAGGTTGATCGACGATGTTCGCCAACCTCCTCCAGTGGGTCACCCGCCGCGATCCGGCCGCGCCGGCCTACGACTTTGTGGAAGAAGTGAATACGAGCCGGCCCATTCCGCGTGATCCCCGGGCGGAAAAATTCATCCTCGTCTGCTGGGGCCTCATCGCCGTGAAGCACGTGGCGGTCATCTGGGCCGTGCACCATTACGTCGTGCCCTTCCACCAGCTTTGGATCAACGCGCCGACGTTTCTGCTCGGGCTAATCGCTACCCTGGCCTACTACGGACACGAGTGATTTGTCTTCAGAGTGTAATTTGTCCGTCATTCTGAGCGCAGCGAAGAATCTATCAGGACACCCGACACCCTGCAGTGTTGCGTGGATGATGATGGATCCTTCGCTGCGCTCAGGATGACAATCCCCGGAATTCTTGGTTCAGGGCGCGTTCGGATAAACCGCAAAAGCCTCGATCTCGATCAGCCAGTCGGGGCTGACCAGCCCGGCCACGGCAACGGTTGAGCGCGCCGTCTTGCCGGGGTTCTGGGCGTTGTTGAAGAACTCGGCGTAGGCCTTGAACCAGCCGGCGAAATCCGGCTTGCCGTCCTTCGCCGCGTCCGGGGTGACGTAGACCCGGAGATAGACGACGTCCTTCAACGTCAGTCCCTGCCCCTTCAAGACCTCCTCGATGTTCTTCAGGCAGCTGACGCCCTGCGCGTGGGTGTCGCCGTAGCGCTCGTAAACGGTCTTGCCGTCCTTGTTGAGCTGGGTCGGCACGGTGCCGCTGGTCCAGAACAGCGCCCGCCCCGCGGGCAACGCCACACCTGCGGCAATCGATGACTTGGCGTCGCCGGGCAAACTGACGTCGGCCGGCGGTGCGGCGCGCAGGCCGACGATGGAGAGGAGGACTAGGGATAGCAGTTTGGTTCTCATAAAAAATCAGGCGGTGGCGCGGGCGTGGAGAGCAGTGACCGTGTGGTGCGCCGAGACAAAGGCCCCGGCCTGCCACGCGACGATCTTGGTGAGCCAGTCACCGGCAAAATAGAACGGGCCGTCCGGTTGGGTCAGCGTCCGCATCATGGCAGCTTGCTCCGCCTCCTTTCCCCAAAGCATCCACGAGCCTTCGCTGTAGCGCACGCGGTGCCACTCCACAGAAAAGGAGTTTTCGAATTCCGCCGGATACTGCGGATGGATCTTCGCACCCTGTTGCAAGGCGACTTGCTCGCGCTGGGCCGGCGTCAGATCGTCGAAGACCTTGGTGTCGGAAAAGTGATAGGCCCCGACCAACACGCCCTTGCCGCCGGCACCCAGGCCGTCGAAGGGGTAGTAGATCTGACCGATGGGCTGGTTGGTGACGGAGCGTCCACCATAGATATCGTCGTCCTCCTCCCAGAAACGGCGCTTGAACTGCAGGCCGGTTTTCCCGGACCGGTCCGCATAACCCGAGCGAAGGGCCGCCAGCGTGGCCGGGGCCAGGTCACCGGGCAGCCGGGCCAGCAGGTGCGGCGGCAGGGTGCACACGCAAAAATCCGCGGCGGCCTCGCGCATGGCTCCACCCTGTGCCTGATCGGCATAGAGAATGCGCACCCCGCCCTCCGTCGTCCGCCGCAACTCGCGCACCTCGGCCCCATAGCGAATCACCGGGCCGAGGCGCTCGGCAAAGGCGCCGGGAATCCGGTCCATCCCGCCGGCCACGGTGAGCATCGTCCCTTGTTGGTTCTGCTCATGGTCCACGGGGTGCATCGACGCGTAGCCCGCCTGGATCAGTCTCTCCAGCGCGAGCGGCACCGTCGGGGCCCCGGGTCCGCCATCGGTGCCCGCGGAAACCGTATAGCCCCGCGGATGATCGAGAAAGGTGGGGTCCCGCGACGTGTCACCCTCGCGCGGATAGGCCAGTTGTTTCGTCAGTCGCCCCGCGTCGCGCAGATATTCAATGAGTTTTTCCCGGTCCTCCACCGTCAGCGGCGCCTCGATCTGGCCGCGGCGAACGACCTTGGCCAGCAATTCGGCGGTGTGCCCCCGCATGTCGGTGCTGAGTTCCTTGATGCGCATCCGCGGCTGGCCGTCGACGTGGACAAACGCCGCCTCGTTGAAATGCGGGAACGGCACCAGCTTGAGCCCGAACTCGCGGCAGTAATCGAGCGTGGTCTGGTGGTGATGCGAAAGCCGCATGGCACCGGCGTTGAGAAACTGGCCCTCATCGAACCGGCAGGTCTGCGCCGGGTTGCCCAGCTCGGTCTCGGTGTCGCCGCCGCGCACGGTCCAAACCCGCCCTCCCGGCCGCATGCGCGCCTCCAGCAACACACATTCGTAGCCGAGCCGGCCCAGCTGGTAGGCGGCGGCGAGCCCGGCCGGGCCGCCCCCAGAATCACGACCCGCCGCCCGCGGCCGGCAGGTGCCCGGCCGGCCAGCCGGAATCCGCCGCGCTCCTTCGCCAGCAGGTCGAGGGCAAACATCGAGCCCATAATCGCTGCCCCGCCGCAGCGGGCCGCGCGCCACAGAAATTGGCGCCGCGTCACTCCGGTCGGCCGCTGCGGGTTGTGCATACCCGATCGAAGCAGAGCGCGTGCCCTAAGCCAAGCCGGGTTACTGGCCCGGCAAACAGAGGCAGGAAGAGGTCAGCTTGAAGTCCGCGTGGGCCCAGATCTCATCGAGTTTTTTCAGGACCGGCGCCGCCTCGGCGTCCCGGCCGAGGCGTTGCAGCGTGCGGCCGAGGCCAAAAAGCGCCCAGCCGTTGTCCGGCCATTTCTTGAGATCCTCACGGTAGACCTGCTCGGCCTCCTTGTAGCGGCCCAGGTTCATCAGCGCGGCCCCGAGGGCGTGGCGGACGGGAATGATCCAGTCGGGCGGCTCGTCGTAGCGGACCAAGCCCTCACGGCGCACGGCCTCGCGCAGGCGGGCCACGCCCTCGTCCGAGCGGCCCTCGCGCAGGAGGATCTCACCATCGAGCATCGCCTCGGCCACGTCGAGGATGGTGCTGGCGGCGTTGTTGCCAAAAAAAGCCGCGGCGGGAACCTTGGCCTTTGCGACGGCGAAAGCCTGCTGCTCGGCGCGGGCCGCGGCCGGGCGGGCCGTGGCGGCGTAAGCGATGGCGCGCGCCGCGCGGCGCATCGCGCGGGACACCGGCAGCGTTTCCGCCGCCTCGGGCGCGGCCAGCACCTCCTCCCACCGGCCGAAGCGCACGAGGGCCTCCATCCGCATCGGGCCAAAATAATCGTGGAGAAAACCCCAGTCCTTCAGCCACTCCTCGTCCGTCGGCAGTTCGGCCAGTAGCGCGTTCATGTGCGACAGCGCCAGCTCACTGCGGCCTGTCATCATCGCGGCGAAGGCCAGCATGTGCCGGTTGTGGCCGAAGTAGAGCCAGAGGAAGCCGCGCGGCAAGCCGAAGCGCTCGCGCGTGCGGCGGTCGGCCTCGACCGCGCGGGTGTTGGCCTCGATCGCTTTCTCCCAATGCCCGAGCAGCACATCGATGTGGGAAGGCATGTGCACCATGTGGCCGAGCCCGGGTTGCAGGTCACGCAACCGGTCGGCCGCTTCCGCCGCATGGACCGGTGCCGGTGAGGCTTCCAAGGCGTGAATGGTGAGGTGGAGCGCAAACGGATGGCGCGGGGCGATCTTTCGCACCGCGGCCAACGTGGCGACGATTTCGGCGGTGCCGGGTTGCGGCGCGCCGTCGGCCTGCCACAGGTCCCACGGGCGCAGGTCCATCATCGCCTCGGCAAACAGCGCGCCCACATCCGCATCCTGCGGGAATTTCTGCCAGACCCCGCGCATGGCGGTGGCATAGGCTTCGTCGAGCGGCTTGCGGTCGGCGGGTTGGGGATCCGCGAAACGCGCCGCCTGGGCCGCGATGAGCGCCTGCTCGGCCGGCGTGCCGGTGGCGGCATGTTTTTTCGCGTGACCGAGCGCCGCCCAGGCCATCGCCGCCCGCGGCGGCGGGACCATCGGAAAGTTGATGTGCGGACCGCTCGCCAGGGCGATGCCCCACCAGGCCATGGCACACTCCGGGTCGAGGCGCGCGGCCTCCTGGAACGAGCGGATGGCGTTGTCGTGGTCGAATGAGAACAGCAGTGCCAGGCCCTGGTTGAAGTAGCGCTGGGCCTCGGGTGATTTGGTCGTGATCGGGCGATGCAGGTGGCCGGTCTCGGCGGGCGCGAGCAGTGGCACGGCGGGCTCGGCCGCCGTGCCGACAGTCGTGAAGATAAAAAGGGCGGCCAATGCCGCGAACAGGATGCGGGGATTCATGATTGGACGGAACCTAGAGCGGTTTAACCTGAAGTGTAGCCACAAAGGAACGCATAGATCCCAAAGAACAGCAGTCTGGAATGGATTGTCTTTGTGCTCCTTGCGTTCCTTTGTGGCTAAAAATCCGGCTACGCTTTTCTTTAAAAAAGCGCTAGCAGCCGGGACGCGCCTGCACCATGAGCCCATCAGCCAGGAAGAGGAATCCAAATATCGCGCTCCGATTCCCCACCGGGCGGATATTTTCCTTCTGGCCTCGATGCAGACGCTCGGGAATTCTGGCGGCATGCCCAACGTTCCCGGTCTCCGCAGTCCCTATGTAAAGGTCGGCCGCCTCGTCTATTTCGGCCGCATGCTCGACAAGATCCGGCTTCACGCCGCCGGCCGGCTGCCGGCCGCCGATTATGTAGTCAATCTCGGCAAGGGTTTCGACGGCCGCTGCTGTAATTTACTCCGCATCAATTACGACGAACTCAAGGGCCGCACGCTCCAAGGCGGCACGGATGAGGAAATCCTGGCGTGGTGCCATCAAACAGGTGGCCCCCGCACCGACGAGGAGTGCGAGATCTGGAGCGGTTTCATGATGAAGCGCGGCTGGCGTGATGCCGGCGCCGAGATCCTGACCAAACGCATCAAGGAAAGTGCGCTGGAAGCCGCGCCCGTCATGACGATGTTCGACTATCTCGATTTCGACGAAGGCCGTGATCCGGTCAGCAGCCGGGCTTGGGAATAAAACATGTCAGTCTGGCGCACACGCCTGCGTTGGCTGCTCGCCGTGTTGGGCGGGCTGTTGCTGATCGTAGCCGCCGCCGTCGCGTGGGGCTGGTGGCAGATGCGTGGCAGCCTGCCGACCCTTGACGGCGAACAAACCGTCGCGGGCCTGACTGCGCCGGTCAAGATCGAGCGCGATGCGCTGGGCGTGCCCACCATCACGGGGACCAACCGGGCCGACGTGGCGCGCGCCCTGGGATTTCTTCACGCCCAGGACCGCTATTTCCAAATGGACCTGTTGCGGCGGCGCGGCGCCGGGGAGCTGTCCGAGCTTTTCGGCCGGGTCGCGCTCGACCTTGACCGCGAGGCCCGCCTGCACGGCTTTCGCCGCATCGCGACGCTGGTCGTGGCGGCCGCCACACCCGCGGAACGCGGGGTGCTTGCCGCCTACACCGCAGGCGTCAACGCGGGCCTCACCACCCTGACCCGGGTGCCTTGGGAATACCTGGTGGTCCGCGCCGCGCCGCAACCCTGGCGCGACGAAGACTCGCTGCTCTGCTTCTACGCGATGTGGTTCGACCTGCAGGATTACCGGGGCACGTTTGAGCGAAATCGCGAGGCCGTCCGCTCGGCCCTGGGCATGGCCACGCTCGATTTCCTCGCCCCGCGGGGCAATTCCTGGGACGCGCCGCTCGACGGCAGCAAATTCGCGCCCGCCCCGTTGCCGCCGTTGCGGTTTGGCAAGCCCGAACCGGGAAAGGTGGCCGCCCAGGGCGCGGATCAACGGACCCTCGAGGGGAAACGCGTGGTCGGTTCCAACGCCTTTGCGCTGACCGGGGCACACACCGCCACCGGGGCCGCCATGCTGGCGAACGACATGCACCTCGATCTCAATCTGCCCCAGATCTGGTATCGCGCCGTGTTGCAGTGGACTGACGCGGCCGGGCCGCACCGCCTCGTCGGTGTGACCCTGCCGGGCACCCCTTTCGTCACGGTCGGCAGCAACGGCCGGGTCGCCTGGGGATTCACCGATGCCTACGTGGACACCACGGACCTTATCACCATTGCGACGGAGACCACCGCCCACAGTTTCTACCAAACCCCGGAAGGCTGGAAGGAAATCGAAGATCGCAAGGAGGAGATTCGGGTGAAAGGGGAAAAGTCCGTGCCGTTTACCGCCCGCTGGACCCAGTGGGGACCGATCATCGACGGTCCGAAGGAAGGCCGCGGCCTGGTCCTGCGCTGGGTGGCGCATGACCCCGACGCGACCAACCTGCATTTCATGGACATGGAGACGGCCCAAACCACGGCCGAAGCGGTCGCCATTGCCCATCGTTCGGGAATCCCCAATGAAAACGCGCTCGTGGCGGACACCAACGGCGATATCGCCTGGACCATCATCGGCCGGGTGCCGCGCCGCGTCGGCTATGATGGACGCCTGCCGGTCTCGTGGGCCTACGGCGACCGGCGCTGGGAGGGCTGGGTGTCGCCCGCGGAGATTCCGGTGATTACCAATCCGCCGGGAGGCGCGCTCTGGTCCGGCAACAACCGTCCGGTCGGGGGGGACGGTTACGCCAAGCTCGGCGACAGCGGTTATGACGACGGGGCGCGCGGCGGCCAGATTCGCGACGGCCTGCAGGCCTTGGTCGCCTCCGGCAAAAAAGTCACGCCCGCCGACCTGCTCGCGATTCAGCTCGATGACCGGGCAAGGTTTCTCGCGCGCTGGCAGCAATTCCTGCTTGAGGTGCTGACCGACGAGGCCGTGGCCGGAAACAAATCCCGCGCCGACCTGCGCGAGGCCGTGCGGGGTTGGAACGGTCGCGCCAGCACCGATTCCGTCGCCTACCGCGTGGTGCGGGCGTTCCGGCTCCACACGGCTACGCGCGCCCTGGCGCCGTTCATCGAGCAGGCGCAACAGGAGTATGCCGCCTTCAACTGGCGCAGCTTCCCCTATGAGGACGCGCTCTGGCAGTTGGTGCATGAGCGGCCCGAAAAATTGCTCAACCCCGCCCATCCCTCGTGGAATGCGCTGCTCCTGGCGGCCGCGGACCATGTCTCGGAGGACGCGCAGAAGGCCGGCGGTTCGCTGGCGGACTTCACCTGGGGAGCCCGCAATACGCTGAGCATGCAACATCCGTTCGGACGTTTCCTGCCCAAACCGATTGCGCGATTGCTCGACATGCCGGCCAATTCCCTGTCCGGCGACAGTGACATGCCGCGCGTGCAAAGCCCGCGCTTCGGCCAGTCCGAACGGTTGGTCGTCTCGCCCGGCCACGAAGACGAGGCGGTTTTTCATATGCCCGGCGGTCAGAGCGGCCATCCGTTGTCGCCTTTCTACCGCGCCGGGCACGAGGCCTGGGTGAAGGGTGAAGCGACGCCCCTCCTGCCCGGCCCGACCCGACACACCCTGGTATTGAAGCCGCAATAATCGTTCTCGTTCCCCGCTCCCCGTCCGTTAATCTCGCTCCATGCCACTGCATATTTTGCAACACCCGCTCGGGGCCCACGTGCTCACCCACCTGCGGGACAAGACCACCAAGCCCGCGCTGTTCCGCACCCTCAGTTACCAGATCTCGCTGTTGCTCGCGCTCGAAGCCACGCGCGACCTCGCGACGGAGAAAAAATCGGTCGAAACCCCGCTCGAGCCCTTCACCGGCCTGGTGCTGGCCAAGCCGCTGTCGATTGTCCCGATCCTCCGCGCCGGCCTGGGCATGTTGCAGCCGTTCCACGACATCTTCCCTGACGTCTGCGTGGGCTACGTCGGCCTCGAGCGCGACCACACAACGGCGGTCGCCCGCAGTTATTATTGCAAACTCCCTCCGCTCGCCGGCACGCGCACCATCATCGTTGACCCGATGCTCGCCACCGGAGGTTCCGGCGCCCAGGCGGTGGACGTCGTGAAAGCCGCGGGCGGCAAGGAAATCGTTTTTGTATGCATCGTCGCCTCGCCGGAGGGCGTAGCCGTCATTGAGAAGGCCCATCCGGAGGTGGCGATTTACGCCGGCGCGCTCGACCGGCAGTTAAACAACCGCAAATATATCCTCCCCGGCCTCGGCGATTTCGGCGACCGGCTGTATGGGACGTGAAGTCCGGGAACTCACCCGCCGCTAGGGCGTGTTTGCAAAGCCGGGTTTTCGTGGGCCCGCGAGCTCTCGTCGGCCAAAGCCTTGGCGACGGCTGATGCTCGCGCCAAATCCGCGCCTGCAAGCAGGCGGCCTACCGCAGCTTGGTTGTCCAGAATCACATTTTGCAAACACGCCCTAGTCCAGCCAACCACCTGCCGCCTGCAACGGCGTCAGTTCCCCGCGCCGCGTGACCCACACCGCCAGTGCCCGGCGCGAGAAGGCTTTGTCCAAGGGCACCGGCAGGCTCAGCTGCGCGCGGCCGTTTTCCAGCGGAGCACGGCCCAACGCGAGCGCCACGAATTCGTGACGCAGCGTTCGGCCGCGATTCTCCCCAGCCTTGACCACGGAAGTGATGCCACCGCCGAGCAGCGCGGCGTGCACCTCGTGGTCGCCGGACGCATCAAATTTAACCCGGCAAGTGCCGTCGTCCGCATACTCGACCGACAGCACGCCGGCTTTTTCCGCAGATGCCGACGGCGGGTGTTGCCCTAAGCTTTTGCGCCACTCCACGCCATCGAGCACAAAACCGGGCGTGTAGACCGTGTCGGCACCCCACTGGCCCGAGTAGGCGTATTGGCGCGCGGTGTATTCCTTGCTGGCGAACCGGTCGCGCCAACCCAGCCGGTCCCAATACACGACGTGGAACGCCACCGGCACAAAGTCGCGCCACAGGCCGGGCGCATCACGCAGGCCGCCGAGCCACGTTTCCGCCGACGGACAGCTGCTGCAGCCTTCGGAAGTATAAAGTTCCAGCAAGCGGGTGCGGGTTTCCCCGCTGGTGAACTGGCGCGGTGCCGCCACCAGCGGGACCGCCACAAGGACGAACAGGAGCAACGAACGCATGGCCATGAGAGCGTGCAGACCGGGCCGGCATTCCATTTTTTCGTGTTCATCTGCGCCAATCGCGGACAAGTTGCCCGCCAATGACCATTGAACGCCCGGGCCTGATCGTCGCCGACAACTGGAAGGACTACCAGCTGCTCGACTGCGGCTCGGGCATGAAGCATGAGCAATGGGGCCCCTACACCCTGGTGCGGCCCGACCCGCAGATCATCTGGCCGCGCACCGGCGCCGGCGGTGAGCCCGGTCGAACCGGCAACGGGCGCTGGGAAAACTGGGACGGCTTTTATCACCGCAGCGAGACCGGTGGCGGCAAGTGGGAATACCGCAAGCCCCTGCCCGATCACTGGACCATCCGCTATGGCGACCTGAAGTTCAAAATCCACCCGACCAGCTTCAAGCACACGGGGCTTTTCCCCGAGCAGGCCGTCAACTGGGACTGGTTCACCACACTCATCCGGGCCGCCAAGGCCACCGACCGTGAGGTGAGTGTGCTGAATCTTTTCGGCTACACCGGCGCCGCCTCGGTGGCGGCCGCTGCCGCGGGTGCGAGCGTCTGCCACGTGGACGCCGCCGAGGGCATGGTCAAGTGGTGCAAGGAAAACGCCGCGCTCTCCGGTCTGGCCGAGGCCCCCGTGCGTTACATCACCGACGACTGCCTTAAATTCGTCCGTCGCGAGATCAAGCGCGGCCGCAAATACGACGCCATCATCATGGACCCGCCCACCTACGGCCGCGGCAGCACGGGCGAGATGTGGAAGCTCGAGGACCATCTCTGGGAGCTCCTCAAGGAGTGCAAGGAATTGCTGAGCGAGCGGCCCGTATTCGTCCTGATCAACGCCTACACCGCGCGCCTCTCCCCCACCGTCGTGGTCAACCTGCTCGCCGGCTTGATGGCCGGTGCCGGCGGCCGGATTTCCGGTGGCGAAGTCGGCCTGCCGATCCGCCGCGATGGGAAAGTGCTCCCGTGCGGCATTTTCGGTCGCTGGGAATCAACCGGCTGATTTCGGCGCCAGGTTCTTTACCAGGAATTTCTCGATCTCCGCCCGCAGCTTCGCGCGGTTCTTTTCCGTGGTGACGTTGTGGCCTTCGCCGGAAAAATAAAGCGACTGCGGCCGAAAAGAACCTTGGGCTGTCCGCCTTTTCGTGTTTTTTGTGTATGCCGTGGTCACCAATTCTTACAGCATCGGCGTGGACGGTGGCGGCACCAAGACGGAGCTGATCCTGGTCGATCCCGCCGGCAACGTTGTGGCCAGCCACATCGCTCCCGGCTGCAACCCGAGCCAGGTCGGTCCTGAAAAGACGCGCGCCATCCTCCACGAGGGGCTGAGCGCCTTGCTCGCCCAATCGAAAATCGAGGACGCCCGGTCGAGAATAACCACGACCCTGCTGTGCGTGGCCGGATCACCCTCCTTCTGGAGTGAATTCGCCGCTTCCCTCTCCGGCTATGGCCGGGTGCGCACCACCGACGACTCGCGGCCCGTCCTCGAACTGTCAACCGATGGCCAGCCGGGGCTTGTGCTGCACGCCGGCACCGGCTCATTCATCGCCGCCCGGGCCCCGGATGGGTCCATTCACTATGCCGGCGGGCTGGGCTGGAAGTTTGGCGATCCCGGGAGCGGCTTTGATCTCGGCCGCCGCGGCCTCGGCCTGGCGCTGCTGGAACTGCAGGCGCGCGCCACCGGGGCCGCGCTCTCACCCCTGGCGGAGGCATTATGCGCCCACACCGCGCTGCCCGATTACGCCGCCAACTCGCGTTTTTTCTACAGCGATCCGGCCGCCAACGCCGCCATCGCCGCCTTCGCTCCCCGCGTCATCGAACTCGCCGCGGCGAATTGCGGCCCGGCCCAGCAGGTGGTGGCCGACTCCCTGACCGAGCTCGCGCGCCAGGCTGACGATGTGATTCACCGGCTCTTTCCCCGGTCGGCGGCAAAGCTGCCGTGCGGCATCAGCGGCCGGATCCTCAACAGCTCCCCGGCGGTCTTTGCCCTGCACTCGCTGACCGACAAACTGAACTGGCCGGTGGAGCTGCGCTTCCTCGACACCGCGCCCATCGAGGGCGTGCGCCGTCTTCTCGCCCGGCTGTAGGCGCCTGTTACAGGCGATCCCGCCATCATCCCGTCGCTTGCAAGCAAGCTCCTACAAATCTGTCACTACCCTGACCGAGCCCGAATGGCAGGCGCGGCGGCGCACCCATGAGCAACGGGTGGGCGCTTGGACGGAACCCCACCAAGCGCGCACCACCCGCGGCGAGAAACATCCGGTCTATGATTTTCTTTTTGAATACTACCGCTTCCGCCCGAGCTGGCTGCGCCGCTGGCACCCGGGCCCGGATGTGGTGATGGCAGGCGCGGCCGCGCGAGAATTTCTGCGCTGGTCGGAATACCACGAGATTGACGGTGGCATCGCCCTCAATGTCGCGGCGCTCGAGCCCCGCCGACGGGAGAGCGTGGCATGGATGCTGAACTTGCTGCGCGTCACCGCGGAACGCCCGCCGCATTTCGCCTGCTTCGGCCTGCACGAGTGGGCCATGGTCTACCGGCAGACCCCGGCGGAAGTGCGCCACAACGCCTGGCCGCTGCGTTTTTCGCCGGAGGAGCTGGCGCAGATCATCGAGGCCCAGC
Organism: Lacunisphaera sp.; assembly: GCA_046593155.1. Lineage (GTDB taxonomy): Bacteria > Verrucomicrobiota > Verrucomicrobiia > Opitutales > Opitutaceae > Lacunisphaera. The sequence continues at coordinate 25,375 of JBKJRX010000137.1, read as the reverse complement.
CCATCCGCTGCTCGCACTTCGATGCGTTCCGCTTCTTCACCGCGCCGGCACAGCCCCTGAACAAATTGCAACCCTCGCGCCCCGCGGCCGCGGAGTTCGAGCAGCGCGGCTGCCTGCACGCCAACATGGACCTCTACAAGTGGGCCTTTAAACTCGCGCCGTTCACGCCGGCCGAACTGGTCGCTGACTGCTTCGCGCTGGCCCGCGACATCCGTGAGCTGGACATGCGGGCCAGCCCTTATGACTTGGAAAAACTCGGGTTTGCGCCGATCCGGATCGAGACCCCGGAGGGTCGGTCCGACTACGAGATGCACCAGCGCGACTTTGCCGCGCGCAGCCAGCCGCTGCGAGCCCGGCTGATGGCCTTGCTGGAACGCCTGTTGGCATAAACGGTTTGGTTAACGGTAAGAATTGCGGCCGGGTTGACGCGGGCACATCCGTCTGTCGTCATGGTCACTCTTTCTTCCCCCAGCTGCAACCCACCCCGCCAATGAAGTCTCTCTGGTTCCCCTTGCTTGCCCTCCTGGCCGGTGCGGCGGCCCTTGCGGCGGCCGAGCCCTACAATATCGCGGTCATCCCCAAGGGGACGACCCATGAGTTCTGGAAGTCCATCCACGCCGGCGCCGTCAAGGCCCAGCGCGAACTCACCGCCGGAGGCATCCCGGTGAATGTCATCTGGAAGGGCCCGCTCAAGGAGGACGACCGCGAGCAGCAGGTCCAGGTCGTGGAAAACTTCATCGGCCGCCGCGTGCACGGCATCGTGCTCGCCCCTCTCGACAACAAGGCGCTCGTCGCCCCCGTCGAAACCGCCGTTCGCGGCAAGATCCCCGTCGTCATCATCGACTCCGGTCTCGCCACCAGTGTTTATTCCAGCTTCATCGCCACCGACAACCGCGAGGGTGGCCGCATCGCCGCGCGCAACCTTGGCCGGCTCCTCGGCGGCAAGGGCAACGTCATCATGCTCCGCCTCCAGGTCGGCTCCAACAGCACCGAGGAGCGCGAGGCCGGCTTCGTCGAGATCATGCAAAAGGACTTTCCCGCCATCCGCCTGCTCTCGATCGACCAGCACGCGGGCGCCACCCGCGACACCGCCAAGCGTGCCGCCGAGACCCTGCTCAGCCGCTACGGCACCGTGGTGAACGGTGTGTTCGCCTCCAACGAGTCCTCCGCCGCCGGCATGCTGCTCGCTCTCCGCGACGCCGGTCTCGCCGGCAAGGTCAGATTCGTGGCCTTTGACTCCGGCGAAACCCTCAACGCCGGCCTCAAGAAGGGCGACATTGACGGCCTCGTCGTGCAAAACCCCATGAACATGGGTTACCTCGGCGTGAAGACCATGGTCGCCGTCCTCCGCGGCGAAAAGGTCCCCGCCCGCATCGACACCGGCGTCGGCTTCGTGACCAGGGAAAATTTCGATGACCCGGCGATCGCCGACATCGTGAATCCGCCACTCGACAAGTATTTGAAGTGATGGCCGCCGTCCGTCTCCGCCTCACCGGCATCCAGAAGAGCTTCGGGGCGACGCGGGCGCTGAAGAGCGTCTCGCTGGAGATCGCCCCCGGTGAGGTGCACGCGCTGATCGGCGAGAACGGCGCCGGCAAGAGCACCTTGATGAAGATCCTCAGCGGCGCCCACGCCGCGGACGCCGGCACAATGGAACTGGGCGGCAAGGCCTACCTGCCGGAAAATCCGCATGACGCCCGCCTCAAGGGTGTGGCGATGATCTACCAGGAACTGAACCTCGCGCTGCACCTCAGCGCGCTGGAAAACATCCTGCTCGGTGCTGAATCCAGCCGGCTGGGGTGGGTGGACCGGCGCGTTTCCCGGGAGCGCGCCCGCGCCGCCCTGGTCCAACTCGGGCACGAGGGCCTCGACCTCGACCGCCGCGCCGGGGACTATTCCATCGCCGAGCAACAGGTGATCGAGATCGCCCGCGCCCTGCTTATCCAGCCGCAGGTGCTGATCATGGACGAGCCCACCAGCAGCCTGACCCAGGCCGACACCGAGAAGCTGTTCGCCACTATCGCCCGGCTGCGCGCCTCCGGCGTGAGCGTCATTTACATCAGCCACTTCCTGGAGGAATGCCGCCGCATCGCCGACCGCTACACCGTGCTGAAGGACGGGGAGACGGTGGGTTCCGGTGAAATGAAGGCGGCGGGCCTCGACCATATCGTCACGCTGATGACCGGCCGCGAAGTGAAGGATCTTTACCCGCGCACGGCGCACACGCCGGGCAAGGTCGTGCTCGAGGTGAAAAATACGGCGCTTTCCCGCTTTGTAGGTCGGGGTGTATCCCCGACATCTTCCACCGCAACTGCAGAGAGTGTCGGGTGTAAAGCCCGACCTACCTGCTCCCTGCAGGTGCGCGCCGGTGAAATCTTCGGCCTCGGCGGACTCATCGGCGCCGGGCGCACGGATTTGCTGCGCACCATTTTCGGACTCGATGCCCTGGATGCCGGCGAGGTCTGCATCGTGGATGCCGCCGCCCATGCCTCGCGCCCGCACGACCGCTGGGCCCAGGGCGTGGGTTTCCTCAGCGAGAACCGCAAGGAGGAGGGCTTGATGCTCAACCAGTCCATCGCCGACAACCTCACGCTCACCAAAATGAACTCCTTCGGCCGGTTTGGCTGGGTGCATGGCGGCCGGCAGCGGGCGGTCGTCCAGCGCTGGGTCGGCAAACTCCGCGTAAAATGCCGCGACGACGCCCAATCCATCGGCCAGCTTTCCGGCGGTAACCAGCAGAAGGTCGCTCTCGCCCGGCTGCTGGAGCACCCGGCGCGCATTTTTTTGCTCGATGAGCCGACGCGCGGCATCGACGTGGGCAGCAAGGCCCAGATCTACCAGCTCGTCAGCGAACTCGCCGCCGCCGGCAAGGCCGTCGTCGTGGTCAGCTCCTACCTGCCCGAACTGCTCGGCTTGTGCGACACCATCGGCGTGATGTGCCGCGGCGAACTCGCGGCGGTGCGCCCGCGGGCCGAGTGGGACGAGGCCGCCATCATGCGCGTCGCCACCGGCAGCGCCTGAACCATGCCTGTCATTCTGAGCGCAGCAAAGAATCCATCACCATGGCCTCCAGCCCTGCACATCGCCGCTACTGGGTTTACATTCTGGCCAGCAGACCCAACGGCACGCTCTACATCGGTGTTACCAACTCAATCAAGCGGCGCGTTTGGGAACACAAAACCGGTATGATTTCTGGTTTCACCAAACAATACGGCGTCAAGACTCTCGTGTATTTCGAGACCCACCGGGATGTCACTGAAGCAATAAGGCGCGAAAAAGAAATCAAAGGCTGGTTGCGTGCGAAGGAGACTGAGTTGATCCGGCAAGAGAACCCCCTTTGGCAGGATCTGGCTTCAGATTGGTATCAACTCCCGATGGATTCTTCGCTGCGCTCAGAATGACAAACCCCTCTATGAACACCTTGAAAAAGATCCTCGCGCGCGGTGGCCCGTTTATCGGACTCATCCTGGTGATTGGACTCTTCTCGATCCCGGCGGAAACCCGCGAATTCTTCCTCACCTACAATAATTTCAAGATCATCTTCACCCAGACGGTCATCGTCGCCATCGGCGCGCTCGGCATGACCCTGATCATCGTGAGCGGCGGTATCGACCTGTCCGTTGGTTCCACCATCGCGCTCACCAGTGTCGTCGGTGCGCTGCTCATCCAGCAAGGCTGGGGTCCGGCCCCGGTGCTGGTCACGATGATCGCCGCCGGCGGCCTGATCGGTTTGCTCAACGGCTCCGCCATCGCGGGTCTGCGGATGACACCCTTCATCATCACGCTCGGCACCCTCGGCGTGGCCCGCGGCTCCGCCAAGTGGCTCGCCGACAATCAGACCGTCAACTACGACGCCTCGCCCATCAACGGCTGGATGACCACCGCCGACCCGTTCAGCCGCGCCCTGCCTGCGGGGGTGTGGGTGGCGATCGTGCTGGCCATCCTGACCTCCCTGCTGCTGCGCAACACGGTTTTCGGCCGGCACATCTTCGCCCTCGGCTCCAACGAGGCCACGGCCCGTCTTTGTGGCATCCCGACCACGCGACTGAAGATTTTCATCTACGCCCTCGCGGGCTGCTGCTTCGGGCTCGCCGGCCTGTTCCAGCTTTCCCGCTTGCGCCAGGGCGACCCGACGGTCGCGGTGGGCCTCGAGCTGGACATCATCGCGGCGGTCATCATCGGCGGCGCCAGCCTGAGCGGCGGCGTGGGCACCGTGCTCGGCTCGATGATCGGCGCGCTCATCATGAGCGTCCTGCGCAACGGCTCGCAACAGATGGGCTGGCCGACGTATTTCCAGGAAATCATCATCGGCCTCGTCATCATCGTGGCGGTGTTCCTTGACCGCCTGCGGCAGGGTCGTGCCGCCGCCTGATCGAGCGCGCTATTGCGTCTCCGGTCATTCCGCGCCAGTTTGCCAGCGGATGGACGTCCCTCCCACCCCGATCGAAGTCCGCACCCGGAAGAAACCGAGCTACCCCATCGGGGCGGAATTGCGGGAGTATCTGAAAAAATACCGCCGCGAACGCGAACTGCCCGTCACCTACGACCGGTTGCGCAACTTCCATGAATCGCACCCGCTGATGGACGCCGAGGGCCGCAACACGCTCTGGGAATCCGTCGCCTACCGCGCGGAGGAAATCCCCGCCCTGAACGAGGACCTGAAGCGCATCTACGCCCTGCTGCGGGTGGACGGCGACTTTTCGGTGATGCAGCATCTCTACATCGACCGCATCGACTTCTGCAGTTTCGGCAACTCGACGCCGTTCCGCATCCGGATCGTCAATGCCTACAACGACAATCCCGATTACTTCTACATCAAGAAAGCCGACGCCTCGCGCATCTACGGCCTCGAGCTGGAGCACCTGCTCTCCCCCAACCGCCTGAATTTCCTCACCCACGGGACCACCCTCGTTGAGGAGCACATCGCCGGCATCCCGGGTGACATCTTCATCGAACGCTGGCTCAACCGCCCCGAGTTGCGCCCCATCCGCATCGCCAAGGAGCTGGTGAAATTCAACGAGCGCTGCTTCGTCCGCCTGCTGGGCGACATGCGCAGCTACAATTTTGTCGTCGTCATCACGCCGGATTTCGAGGGCTCCCAGATCCGCATCCGGGCGATGGACTTCGACCAGCAGACTCACAACGCCCGCAAAAGTTTTTATCTTCCCCAGTTCTTCAAGGAGAACATGCCCCTCGTCGAGTTCTGCACGAAACATCTGCACCTGAAGACGGCGTTCCAATACCAACGGGAAGAGCAGACGCTCATGCTCGCGCGCGCGGAGCTATCGACCGTGCGCCTCGGCGCCTTGCTCGGCGCCATGGAGCGTGATCCGATCGCCCCGCCGGAAAACGTCCGCACCCTGCGCGAAGGCCTCGCCGAGCACTTCAAGAGCGATCGCTACCTCCGCTGCGAAACCATGGGGGCGCTGGTGCGCGAGAATCTGGAAATGCTGCGACCCAACATCCATCAGGGGCTCGGCGCGCTTACCGCCGATCCCTTCTTCCCGCCCGCACCCTCGCCATGAACGTTTTGTCATTCTGAGCGCAGCGAATAATCCATCATGAGTCACGAACCCGCCTTTCGCCCTGCGCCTCCCCGTGGATCCTTCGCTCCGCTCAGGATGACTGGTGTCGTTGGCGCCTCGCTCGGTGCAGTTTCAGGTTTCAGCCTTCAGGTTTCCAAATGAACGCCCTCTGGCTTTTCCTCAAAAACCTGCTCTTCACCCTCGTGGTGCCGGGCTTTGTCGCGGGCTGGGTGCCGCTGCGGTGGTTTGAGCGCCGGGCGCGCTGGCCCGATACCTGGTCGGAACTGCAATTCACCGGCGCGGCGCTCTGCCTCCTCGGGCTCGCGGTTTACCTGCACTGCCAGTGGCTGTTCGCCACGCGCGGCCAGGGCACCCCGGCGCCCATCGATCCGCCGAAAAAATTGGTGCATCGCGGGCTCTATAAATGGGTGCGCAACCCGATGTATCTCGCGGTCTTCACCTTTGTCGCCGGCGAGGCGGTGTTTCTCGCTTCGTGGCATATTGCGTTCTATTTTGTCTGCCTCGTCTGCGCGGTGCCGGTGTTTGTGCAGTGGGTGGAAGAGGAAGCCCTGCGCCGGCGATTTGGGGCGATCTATGAGGACTACCGGCGCGCCGTGCCCCGCTGGCTCCCGCGCAAGCCCCGGCCGCCTCTGCTGACCGTGCCGCCGTTCAGCGCGCCGCGCTGATTTTTTCCCAGGCGAGCATGACGGCACCGGTGCGGTTCTCCACGCGGAGCTTGGCGAACGTGCTCTCCAGGGGCTTCTTCTCCGCTGTCTGCTGGATGCCGAGGATGATCCTGATCTCCGGGTTGGTCTTGCCCTGCACGACCCACGAAGCACCGGCATCGGCCTCTCGATCGTCAAGCCGCTGATCGAGAGCGAAAAGGGCACGGTCGGCGCCGAGTTTCCGCCGGTGGCGCCGGGCAGCTGAGCTTCGTGGGCCAGCGAGCTTGCTCGCGCTCGTCCGTCATCGCAAAGGCGCGAGCAAGCTCGCGGGCCCACCTGGAAATGCCTACTCGATCCGCCCCTCGTCGAACTCGATGAGGTCCACCACGCTGGCGATCTGGTCCACGCGGTCGGCGCAGCCCATGTTCGTGAGTGCTTCCTTAAGAAATTCGCGACCGCTCGGCGTCATCCCCTTTTGCACGTAATCGCGGTTCCACTTCGCGGCGCGGAGGTCCGCTGGAAAAAGCTCCTTCAGCCGGGCATCGATTTCGTCGTCCGTCGCGGACTCGAACACGATCTTCTCCACGGCCGCCGGATCGACCCCGAGGTGCAGGCACAGAAACCGGTCCATGCCGCGCTTGTAGTTCTTGGCGTAACTGGCCGGCAACGCCCCGTTGGCCTTCACGTATTTGGCCTTGGCGATGAAGCGCGGCAGATGCAGCAGTCCCGTCGCCGGGTGCGGCAAGTAGACCGGGGGCAGGCCGGTCAGCACTTCACCGGACGAGCCGGGGATGGGTTTTGAGGGCATACGCGTCGAGGCGAACCCATTGGCGTCCAACTGGCAAGCCCGCGTGACTCACACGAACCTTGCCCGGCACCGGGTTTTCCGATGAGTGTCTAACCTCGTCCGATGCAAAAACTCTCCTTCGACAAACGCCGCATCAAATTCCTCTTTCTCGAGGGCATCCATGCCAACGCGACCGCCGCGCTGACGCACGACGGCTATGCGACCGTCCGCAGCCTGCCCAAGTCACTTACGGGTGATGCGCTCAAGTCCGCGCTGAAGGACGTGCATTTCCTCGGCATCCGCTCACGCACGGAAATCACGGAGGAGATGCTGGCCGCCGCACCGAAGCTGGCCGCCATCGGCTGCTTCTGCATCGGCACCAACCAGGTGCATCTCGCCGCCGCGGCCAAGCGGGGCATCCCGGTTTTCAATGCGCCGTATTCCAACACCCGCAGCGTCGCGGAGCTCGTGCTCGGCGAGGCCATCATGCTGCTGCGCGGCATCCCGGGAAAGAATGCGCTCGTTCACCGCGGCGGGTGGACGAAAAGCGCCGAAGGCAGCGTCGAGGTGCGCGGCAAGACGCTCGGCATCGTCGGCTACGGGCACATCGGCACCCAGCTTGGCATCATGGCCGAACACCTCGGCATGCGGGTCCTGTTCTACGACATTGAGGGAAAACTTCCGCTCGGCAACGCCCGGCCCGTGGCGAAACTTGCCACCCTGCTGGCGGATAGCGACGTCGTCACCCTGCATGTGCCCGAGACCGCCCAGACGAAAAACATGATCGGCCGGGCGCAGCTCGCGGCCATGAGGAAGGGCGCGCACCTGATCAACGCCGCCCGCGGCACGGTAGTGGACATCGCCGCCTTGACCGATGCGCTCGAGCGCGGCCACCTCGGCGGCGCCGCCATCGACGTGTTTCCCGTCGAGCCCAAGGGCAATGACGAGGAATTCCAGTCGCCGCTGCGGAAATTCGACAACGTCATCCTGACGCCGCACATCGGCGGTTCCACGATGGAAGCCCAGGCCAACATCGGCACCGAGGTCGCCGACAAGCTCGTCCGCTATTCAAACAACGGCACGACCGTCACGGCGGTGAATTTCCCCGAGGTCACCCTGCCGGAGCATGCCGGCGGCAAGAGCCGGCTGCTGCATATCCACCGCAATGTGCCGGGCGTGCTGGCGCACATCAACGAGCGCTTCAGCAAGCACCAGATCAACATCTCCGCCCAATACCTGCAGACCAATGAATACATCGGCTATTGCGTGATGGACGTGGACGCCGCGGCCAGCGAGATCGCCATCGACGAGCTGCAGAGCGTGCCCGGCACCATCCGGGCGCGGTTGCTGTATTGAGCGCGGCTGCTCCGGGCTCGCCAAAGCACCCGCGCCCGGCCTAGACTGGGTCATGAACTCACCTTGGAAAGCCGCCCCGTTCTTTCTGTGTTTCGCAGCCCTGGTCGTTGCCCAATCGGACTCCGGGGCGCTGCAAAAGCAACAAGAGGACATTGATCGGCGCGAGCGCCGCGAGAACCAGAAGATCGAGCAGGCCGCGGAGCAGGAACGCATCAAGCTGCGGACGCGCGAACGCGACGAGCTGGCGAAAGTCCAGCGAGAGAGTGCCGTTGCCGCCGGCACCGCCACCGCGACCGTGGTCGCCACCGGCTCACTGGCCACCGTGAACGTGACCCGTTTCGCCCAGCTCAAGTTCTCCGAGGACGAGGTGCGCAACCTCATCCAGAACCAGCTCGCGCCCGAAATGGATGCCCGGTTTCAGAAAGAGCGCAATGCCGTGACCCGAAAATTCACACTGGAGCGCGCCAAGCTCGAGGCCCAGCAGCTCACCGAGGGCGAGGACGCCGCCACGCAGCGAGACCGTGCGGTGAAAATCGCTGAGGTCAGCGCGAAGTTGCAGGAACAAACCGACGAGGTCGCCGTCGAGCAATCGCTTGAGGAGGCCATGTTGCGTTTTGCCCACACCACCAAACTCAACGCCGTCGAGCGTGATATCGCCGCGCTGACCGGCAAGCACCTTCTGGAGCAAAGCGCCAAGGGCACCGCGGCGGTCTACAACCCGACGGCCGACCCCGAATTCACCAAACTTTCCGCCGTGCGCGACGCCGCGAAAAACGCCCTGGAGACCGCACTCGACGAATTGCGCGCCAAGTTCAACGCCCGCCGCACCGACATCGACAACGCCAAGGAAGACGAGCTGGCCAAATTTAACGGTTGACCAAGGCCGGGCCCAGACGGGCCCGGCCGGTAAAAATTCGGCCCCCTGCGCTCAGAAGAAGCGCACGGGCTTCGCGGCCATCTTCTCGTGCTCCTCGGCGGAGCAGCCGGCGTTGGTGGCGACATTCACCGGGCCGGCGTTGGCCTTCACGAGGTTGTTGGCCAGCATGTAATTCTCAACTTCCTCGCCCGAAATGTCGGCCAGCATCACGCCGTCGATCTCGACACAGGGGGAGAGCGGCTGGCCGGACTTGCGGACCATCTCCTCGTAGTTGGTGCGGTGGTTGATGATGTCGATGTCCTCAAACTCGAGGCCATGCTTGCGCATGATGGCACGGACGCCGTTGGACCAGCCGCAGGACGGTTTGAGATAGGCTTTGATTTTCATAGTGTGGTGCAGGAAGTATCTGAACGGCACAACTTATGCGGCACCCTTTCTTCTTCAACTTAAACTTTCACCCCGCATAGTTCGCCCCGACCGTGTCCGCCTCCTTCCCCATCCTCCTGGCCGCGCAGGCTTCAGAATTCGCCCGACTGGGTCTCGCGAACATCCGCCGCGAGTATCCGCATTACGTGCAGCACATGCTGAACGGGCCGGCCGACTCCCGCTCGCCGCGCGAATTGCACCCCGCCTTTTATGGCAGCTACGACTGGCATTCGTGCGTTCATCAACATTGGATGCTGGTCCGTCTGTCGCTGATGTTCCCCAACCTGCCGGAGCGGGCCGAAATCAGCCGCGTGCTCCACGAACACCTGACGGCGGATAACCTGCGGGTTGAGGCGGCGTATTTCCAGGCACCGGGGCGGGAATTTTTCGAGCGCCCCTACGGCTGGGCCTGGTTGCTCAAGCTGGCGCAGGAAGTCCGCGCCTACGACGCCACCCTCGAGGCCAACATGGCTCCACTCGTCTCGTATATCCGGACCGGTTTCATGCGCTACCTCCGCGCGCTGACCACCCCCGTGCGCAACGGCATCCACGGCAACACTGCCGTGGCCGTGGCACTCGTCCTCGGCCACGCCCGCGCCCACGATGATCAGGAGCTGAAGCTTTTCTGCACGGCACGCTCGGCCTATTGGTTCGGGCACGACACCGACTACCCGGGTCACTATGAGCCCTCGGGTGAGGATTTTTATTCGCCCTGCCTGGTGGAGGCGGGGCTCATGGCGCGCATCCTGCCGCGCGAACAGTTTCTGGGGTGGTTCGACAAGTTCCTGCCCCGGCTCGCCCAAGGCCTGCCAGCCAACCTTCTCAAGCCGGCGCACATCAGCGATCCGACCGACCCCAAGATCGGCCACCTGATCGGTCTTAATCTCAACAAAGGTTGGGTGTGGCGTCGCCTCGCGGGCATTTTCGACGCCACCGATCCGCGCCGGGAGCTGGCTATCCAAGCCGGGGCCGCCCACTACGCCGCCGCGCTCCCCCTGCTCGATGCCCAGGATTTCAACCGCTCCCACTGGCTGCCCTCCTTCGCGGTTTATACGATGACGGAGTGAGGTGGGACTGTAGGGCGGGACCGCTGATCCCGCCTTTGTTCGCCAGTGATATCATGTTCGTGGCGGGATCAGCCGATCCCGCCCTGCAAATAACCCGGTGCTCCCCGGGCCCGAGAAACTGGCGGTGTTTTTCGCCTTCGGCTTCAGCAAACCGGCATTCCAGACCGGCTGTAAATCCTGCCCTCATTTTAGGCCGTTTTTCGGACACTCCGCGCTTGCCGGGCCGCAACCCGGGAGAAAGTCTCCTGACATACTGTTGTCAGCGCCATCCCGTAGGATGTCTCTTTAACCCTCATACACGATTCCCATGTCCAAAGCCGATAAGTCCAAGTCCGACGCCCGCGTCGCCCCCGCGGAGAAGTCCGCCAACCCCGCCCGCGAGAAAAACATCGATCTCGCCGTCTCTTCGATCACGAAGCAGTTCGGCGAGGGCTCGATCATGCGCCTCGGCAGCAATACCAAGATGAAGGTCGAGACCCTCTCGACCGGCTCGCTCGCGATCGACCTCGCCCTGGGGGTCGGCGGCCTGCCCAAGGGCCGCATTATTGAGATCTACGGCCCGGAATCGTCCGGCAAGACCACTTTTTGCTTGAGCGTCATCGCCGAGGCCCAGCGGCAGGGCGGTCTCGCCGCCTTCATCGACGTCGAGCATGCGCTCGACCCGAAATACGCCAAGGTGGTGGGCGTGAACCTCGACGATCTCCTCGTCTCCCAACCCGATTCCGGCGAGGACGCGCTCAACATCATGGAGACGCTCATCCGCTCCAACAGCATCGATATCATCGTCCTCGACTCCGTCGCGGCCCTTATCACCAAGGCCGAACTCGATGGCCAGATGGGCGACATGACCATGGGCAGCCAGGCCCGCCTCATGTCCCAGGCCATGCGCCGCCTCACCTCCGTCGTCAGCAAGACGAACTGCGTGTGTATTTTCACCAACCAGATCCGCGAAAAGATCGGCGTGATGTTCGGCAATCCCGAGACCACCTCCGGCGGCCGCGCGCTGAAGTTTTTCTCCTCGATCCGCATCGATATCCGCCGCAAGGACCAGCTCAAGACACCCGACGGCAAGGTCATCGGCAACCGCACCAAGATCAAGGTCGTGAAGAACAAGGTCGCCCCGCCGTTCACCGAGGTGGAATTCGACATCATGTATGACGAAGGCATTTCGACGAGCGGTTCGCTCATCGATCTCGGCCTCGACCACAAGGTGCTCGAAAAGAAGGGGGCTTGGATCGCCTACAACGGCGAGCTGGTCGGTCAGGGTCGCGAAGCTGCCAAGGAAGCCTTCCGCACGAATGCGGCCCTCGCCGCCAAGGTGACGGCCGCCATTCTCGAAAAGGTGAGCGTCAAGGGCGGGGACTCCGTCACCAGCGAGAAGGAAGACTGACGCTCCTCTTCCTTGAGTTTCCAAGCCGCAGCCTGCGCTGCGGCTTTTTTGTGCCCGCCCGGCGACGGCCTTGCCAAATTATACCGGAACCCAATCCTGTCCGCGTCGTCCCAACATGAGCATCGCCATGCCTCCGTCCCCCCACTTGTTGCTGTCTCTCCTGTGCTTGGTCACGGCCACGGCCTTTGCCGCCAAAAAAATTGCGGAGCCGGCCGATGCTCCGCCACAGCTGATTTCCACCAAGGGCGCGGCGCCGAAGTGGACGAATGTCGAACAGCTCAAGCAGTTTGCCGTGAAAGGTGACCCGCAAGCTTGCTTCGAACTCGCGGACCGGCACGTCGAGGGGGAGGGCGTCCCGCGCGACCTCAAGCAAGCGGCCGCGCTTTTTGAACAGGCGGCCAAGGGTGGTGTGCCGAACGGCTGGTTCCGTCTCGGGAAAATCCATCACGATGGACTCGACGGGGCGCCCGATTACGGCCGGGCGCTGGATTATTTCACCACGGCGGCAAAAGCCGGCGTGATCGAGGCCCAGCACAATATCGGGGCCATGCTGGTGAGCGCGCGGGGGGTGAAGCGCGATTATGTCGAGGGACTGGCGTGGTTGATTGTCGCGAAAAAATCCGGCGCCCCTTCGGACGCGGAAACACAAGTGCGCACCCGCCTCACGAAAAGACCCGCGGATATCACCGCCGCCGAGGCCCGGGCCGCCGAACTTGCCAGTGATCTCCCCAACGCCACGGTGCGCGCCAGTCTCACGGGCACGGCAAGGAAGCCGGCGGCAGCGGTGGCTCCATCGATCGACCGGCCGGCGATCGTGGCACCCAAGTCCGAGCGCGCTACCCCGCCGAAGGTCGCCGTGCCCATCACGCCGGCGGCCTCCCCTGGTAAGCCCTAAGGCGGGCGCCGCGCATGATGAAACCTTGGGTGGGACGCCAGCGGTGGAGGATTATCGACTAGCGCAGTTGGCGCGTGGAAGAAGTTTTCAGGCGCGGGAACTAACTTCCCAAGGGCCGGTTTCATTTTGCCTTCGCCCGGCGGTTCGCTTGCGTGAGGCCGATGTCCTTCCTTGGAGATACCATTGCCGCCTTGGCGACACCGGTCGGCACGTCGGCTCTCGCCGTCGTGCGGGCCAGTGGTCCGCAGGTTGCGGATCTGGTGCGGACGATTTTCGGCTCCACTTCCCCACCCCGCGTGGCCCGGCATGGGGATTATCGCGATCACAGCGGTGCGCTGGTGGATGACGTGCTCTTCATTTTTTTTGCGGGCCCGAATTCCTTCACCGGTGAGGACACCTTGGAGATCTCCTGCCATGGAAATCCTTTCATCGCACAGAAAATCCTCGAGGACCTGCTGGCCCGCGGTTGCCGGTCCGCGGAAGCTGGCGAATTCAGCAAGCGGGCTTTTTTGAATGGTCGGATGGACCTCAGCCAGGCTGAGGCCGTGATGGATTTGATCCATGCCCGGAGCGAACGCGCCTTGGCGGCGGCCAATCAACAACTGCGCGGTTCCCTTGGCCGGCAAATGAATCTTCTTATCTCCAAGCTGGTCAATGTTTTGGCTACGATTGAGGCCTATGTCGATTTTCCCGAAGAAGACCTGCCACCTGAAGACCGGCAGGCGGTGCAACGCCAGCTTGATGAACTGCTGGCGGATACCGGCCGGTTGCTCGCGACCAACCGATATGGCGAATTGCTGCGTGAAGGCATCAAAACCGTGATCGTGGGCGAACCCAATGCAGGCAAAAGCAGCCTGCTGAACCGCTTGGTCGGCCGGGAGCGTGCTTTGGTCAGTCCGGAGCCAGGCACGACCCGGGATTACCTTGAGGAGCGCGTGGTGATTGGTTTGCACTGGCTGCGGCTGATCGACACAGCCGGTCTTAATTCCACCCCGTCTTCACTCGAGAAACGCGGAATCGACAAAACTTTCGAACAGGCGGCGGAGGCCGATATTTTTCTCTGGGTGCTCGATTCGACGCGTCCCCTGCCCGCGTTACCGCCCGCGCTGGCGACCCGCATGACGCCGGCCAACACCATCGCCGTTTTCAACAAGATTGACCTGCCGCCAGCGAATCGCGGTGCCCTGCCCCACTCTTTCCCGGTCGTCCATATTTCCGCATTGGACGGCTCCGGGCTCGAAGCACTGCAAGCCGCAGTGTCCAAACTGGCCGGGGCGTTCCACGTGGAAATAGGCGATGACTTGATCGCCATTAACGCCCGTCATTCTCACGCGCTCGAACAAGCCAAGGCATGCCTGATCACGGCGAGGGATAAAATTGCCGCCGGCGTTTTCAGCGAGTTAGTCGCCAGCGACTTACGTGTCGGCATGGATGCGTTTGCCCAGGTTTCGGGCAAAATTGACAACGAAAGGGTTCTCGATCAGCTCTTTGCTTCATTTTGCATCGGAAAATAGTGCTATATCAAAATATATATTTTGATACGTAACCTAATTTGTAGTGAGTCATAATAAGCCACCCTTTGACGTGATTGTCTGCGGAGCTGGGCACGCCGGGGTAGAAGCCTGTCTGGCCGCAGCTCGAATGGGCTCCTCCACCCTGCTACTGACCGGCAATATCGACACGATCGCTCAGATGAGCTGCAACCCGGCGATCGGCGGGCAAGCCAAGGGCCAGATGGTTCGCGAAATTGACGCCCTAGGTGGCGAGATGGCGATTAATGCCGATGTCACGGGAATCCAGTTCCGGTTGCTCAACGAATCCAAAGGCCCGGCTGTCCAATCACCACGCGCGCAATGCGACAAGAAAGCTTATCAATTTCGACTCAAGCACACCTTGGAGTTGCAGCCGAATCTCCAGATTTTTCAGGCCACGGTTACCGGGCTGATTTATAAGGAAGGGAAGGTTGTGGGCTGCCGGACCAGCCTGGATGTCGATTTCATGGGACACACGGTCGTGATCACGACCGGCACCTTTCTTCGCGGTTTGATGCATGTCGGCCAGAACAAGAACGAAGGCGGCCGCCTCGGCGACTTCAGTTCCAAGACGCTGTCTGGAAGCCTGCAGGAGGTCGGTATTGAGCTACTGCGACTCAAGACTGGGACGCCGCCACGAATTCTGGGACGCAGCATCAATTTTGCCGGACTGCAGGAACAGAAAGGCGACCCGGAGCCGACCCTCTTCGCTTTCCACGACACCCGGGATAGCGGCGACCTGTTCCACGTGGAACAGACCGGAGAGCGACGCATTGGCTGGAAGCCCGGAACGGAGCAGGTGTCATGCTGGCTGACCCATACGACGCCGGAATCAGAACGTATCGTGCGTGAGAACCTGCACAAGTCCGCCATGTATTCGGGGGAAATCGCCGGGGTAGGGCCGCGCTACTGCCCAAGTATCGAGGACAAGTTCGTGCGCTTTGCTGACAAGTCCCGCCACCTGCTTTTTCTCGAGCCCGAGGGACGGAATACGAACGAATACTACATCAACGGGCTTTCCACGAGTCTGCCTTTCGATGTGCAGCTCGACTTGGTGCATAGCATCCCTGGGCTGGAACATGCGGCCCTGCTGCGCCCGGCCTATGCCGTGGAGTATGATTTCGCCCCGCCCACGCAGATGTATCCTTCACTCGAGTCCCGCAAAGTTGAGAATCTATTTCTGGCCGGTCAGATCAACGGCACATCGGGCTACGAAGAAGCTGCCGCTCAAGGGCTGGTCGCGGGGGTCAACGCCGCCTTGAAGGCGAGGGGGTCGCCGCCCCTTATCATTCAGCGGCATCAAGCATACATTGGCGTTCTGATTGATGATCTGGTCACCAAGGGAACGACCGAGCCATACCGCATGTTCACCAGTCGTGCCGAACACCGGCTGCTTTTCAATCACGGTAGTGCCGAGCTGCGTCTTTTCGAACACGCTAATTTTCACAATCTGCTATCTGTAAATCGCTTACGTAGTATATCCCACAAGATAAATCGCATCAATCACTGGGAAACCCACTTCGAAACCGCCAAAACCACTGGCGGGTCCTGGGCGGATGCAGTCCGACGGGAAAAGGCCGCCACGATACTGCCGCCGGAGTTTTTGGCCGAGCCAAAGCAGGTGAGGGAAGAGGTCCTTTATCGCATCACCTATCGCGGGTATCTCGACCGGGAGAGGCGCCAGATCGAAAAGCTGAAGGATGTGGAAAAAATCAAGATCCCCTCCTCCTTGGACTATCTGACGATACCCGGTTTGCGCCGGGAAAGCGCCCTGAAGCTCCACCAATTCCGCCCGGAGAACCTGGGACAGGCCAGCCGCATCAGCGGCGTTAATCCCGCGGACATCAGCATCCTGATGCTGCTGATCGCGGCCAAACTTCGTGATAAAAAATCCTGAGCCGGCTCCCTCGTCACACCATGTGTGAGGTTGTTGTGACAATCGGGTGACGCCGGTTAATTCACTCGAAAGGCCCCAGCCGCCCGCAATAATCACCGACAATAATGGAGAAGAAAAAGATACTGGTCGTCGACGACGAGCCCGATGTCACCGATCTCGTCGCCTATCACCTCAAGGCAAAGGGGTTTCACGTGGAAACCGTCAATGACGCCACGGCGAGCATCTCGAAAGCCCGCCTCTATCAGCCCGACCTGCTTATATTAGACATAATGATGCCCCACCTGAGCGGCATCCAGATCTGCCGGATTCTGCGCACCGACAACAGGCTCGCGAAGGTGCCGATCATCTTCCTCACCGCCAAGGCCGAGTCTCACGATCGCATCGAGGGCCTTGAATCCGGCGCCGACGACTACATGGGAAAACCTTTCAGTCCCAAGGAACTCGTCCTGCGCGTCGAATCCATCCTGCGCCGCCTCGCCGCCCCCAAGGAGCCCGTCTCCGCCAAGCTGCACGTGGGTGACATTCTCCTCGACAACGACACCCATCGCGTAACCGTGCGCGGCGCCTTGCTCGAACTCACCGCCACTGAATTCAAGCTGCTCCGCCTCATGATGGAGCGCCAGGGCCGCGTGCAGACTCGCGAGCATCTGCTGCTCAATGTCTGGAATTATTCCACCGAGATCGAGACCCGCACCGTGGATACGCATGTGCGCCGGCTGCGGGAGAAACTGGGCCCGGAGGCGGGATGGATTGAAACCATCCGCGGGGTGGGCTATCGGATTGCGGACAAGAAACTGTCTGCATGACCGCATTGGTTTTCGTCCTTCTCTCCGCCGCCCTGATTATTCTGCTGTGGGTGCTGCGCCGGCAAAATCGCGCGCTGCAGCACCTGCGCGAGGCCGTGCACAGCGGCCAGCCGCTGCTGCGCGAGGCGGCCTCCACCGGCGCTCTGCCGGCCTGGTCCGCGCTCGCGGAAACCGTCAACCAGCTCATCACCGACAATACCGCCCTGCGCCAGCAGCGCACCGACCAGCTGGCCCAGCTGGAGGCCACGCTCGGCAACCTCCGCGAAGCGGTCCTCATCGTGGACGAGTCCAATTACATCCACCTGGCCAACCGCGCCCTGCGGGAGATTTTCCCGGCGGCCCGCGATCTGGTGAACCTGCGGCTCGAGCTGATCGTGCGCAGCGGACCGTTCCTCGACTATGTGCGGGCGACGCGCGCCGGCCAGGATCTGCCCCGGGAGGAATTCGAGATCATCGACGGGCAGAACCTGCATTGGATCGAAGTCTCGGGCGCGCCCATTCCGTCGCCCGACGGCAAATCCCCGTGGGCACTGTTCGTCATTCATGATCTGACCGGCCAGCGCAAGCTGGAGCGCGTGCGCCGCGACTTCGTCGCCAACGCCTCCCACGAGCTGCGCACTCCCTTGAGCATCATCAAGGGCTACATCGAGACCCTCGTCGACGGCCATGAAACGATGTCGATCGAGGACCGCGCGAAGTTTCTGAAAACCATCCAGCGCCACAGCGACCGCTTGAAGACGATCATCGACGACTTGCTGGCCCTGTCGCGACTGGAGTCGGCCACGCCGGGCCTGAAATTCGCCCCGCTCACGCTGGCGCCTTTTTTCCACGGCCTGGCCGACGAGTATCGCCGGCGCTCAGTGGCCACCGAGCACGAGATCGTGGTCACCGTGCCGGCCGAGCTGGGGCCGCTGGAAGCCGACAGCGAAAAACTCAACCAGGTTTTCAGCAACCTGCTCGAGAACGCGCTCAAATACACGCCCAAGGGTTCGCGCGTGGAACTCGGCGCCCTCGCGACCATCGAGGACGAGATCGAATGCTATGTCCGCGACAACGGCGCCGGTATCCCGGCCGAGGACTTGCCGCACATCTTCGAGCGATTCTTTCGGGTGGAAAAGGGCCGTTCGCGCGAGTCCGGCGGCACCGGTCTCGGCCTCAGCATCGTGAAGCACATCGTGCAGCTGCACGGCGGCCGCGTCTGGGCGGAAAACCGGGAGGACGCGGGACTGGCCATCATCATCCGCTTTCCCCGCGTGCAGAAAGCCTGACGTTCGGGATTGCGCCGCGCGGCCGCTTCGCGCCTATGGGGCGCGTGTCACTGAAACCCGAGTTTCTCGCCCGCATCACGGAACGCCGCGCCGCGTTGCGCACGGAACTGGCGGCGTTGCTGCCGCCGGCCCAACCGCTGGTCTGGGAGATCGGCTCGGGGCATGGCCATTTCCTGGTGCAATATGCCCAGGCTTTTCCCGCCAAATTCTGCGTCGGCGTGGATATCATCCGGGACCGCCTGAATCGCAGCGGCAAGAAGCGGGACCGGGCGAAGCTGGCCAACTGCCATTTCGTGCAGGCCGAGGCGCGGGAGTTTTTCGATGCTTTGCCGGCCGGCGTGACCCTGCAGGAAATCTGGGTGCTCTTTCCCGACCCTTGGCCCAAAAAGCGCCATCACAAGAACCGGATCATGCAGGCGGGGTTTCTGGAAGCACTGGCCGGGCGCGCGGGGGAGGGCACCCGGCTCCATCTTCGGACCGACCACGCCGGGTATTTCAGCGCTGTGACCGCCCTGTTTCCTCAATTGAAGACCTGGCAGCTCGATCCGGAGGCCCCGTGGCCGCTGGAACAGGAAACCGTCTTTCAGGCCCGGGCGCCCACCTACCAGTCGCTGGTGGCGGTCAGGACATCACATCCAGCCACACCAATAGAAACAACTGCCCCAAGGCCGCCGCCCCCAATAGGCCCCAGGTGACCTGCATGAAAACGTTGTGGGCCAGCTTGCGTTCGCGGTTCGGGCGCAGCGGGGGCTCGGTCCGGGCGAGCAATTCCTGGGCAGCGGGGTCCATCCTTTACAAATGACCGTCTGAACGGGCCGGTGCAAGCATGCGCTCGTCATTCATTAGTTCTCACCGCTGGAAGTCGGGGCGGGACTAATTCCACCAAACTCCGGGGCTTTTTGAATTTCGAGGGTTGACGCTTCGAAGGGCTAAAACCTACCTAATTGTGCTCCACACAACGCTCCCCACCGGAATCTAAATGTCCCTCGCTAAGAAACTCCTCGGTTTGGCCGCCGGCCTGAGCATCACGACTGTTTCGTTTGCTGCGGATGGGGGCGGAGTGGCGCCGGCCGCTGCCAAGCTGGTTAATTTCGGGAATGGGTGGGCGATCACCAACAGCATGGCTACGGGTTGGGTGATTTCGGCTGTGTTGATTGGCCTGATTCTTTATGCGGTGCGCAAGCCGCAGATCTTCCCAACCAAGAGCCAGGCCGTCTTCGAATCGATGCTGGAGGCCCTTCGCGACCTCTTTGAGCCGATCGTCGGTAAAAAGGCCTTCCCGGCCGCGTTCCCGCTCCTCGTCACCTTTTTCATCTTCATCCTGGTTCACAACTGGATGGGTCTCCTGCCGGGCGTCGGCACCGTCGGCTGGGGCCACGACGTGGACGGCCACTTCCACCTGACCACCCCTTGGATCCGGCCCTTTACCTCGGATTTCAACAGCACCATCGCTCTCGCCCTCGTCTCGTTCGGCGCCTGGCTGATCATCGTGCTGAAGTTCGCCGGCCCGAAGCTGCTTTTCGCCGACCTGTTCGGCAACAAGGCGGAAAAGTCCGAGACCCCGGGCTGGCTCTACCCGTTCCTGACCCTCGTGTTCTTCGTGGTCGGTCTGATCGAGGTGTTTTCCATCATCATCCGGCCCTTCACGCTTTCGGTGCGGCTCTTCGGTAATGTGTTCGGCGGCGAAAACCTGCTCCATGGCACCAGCTTCTTCTTTGTGTTCTATTTCATGGAGCTCCTTGTTGGCCTGATCCAAGCCATCGTCTTCACGCTCCTCACTTCGGTTTACATCGGCCTCATCTGCAACCATGGCGACGGCCATGAACATGATCACGCCGATGGCCGCGCGGCCGAAGCCCCCCACTAAGACTTTACCGCCGGGAGCGTGCCTCGAGTGCGCACGGCGGCAACCGCAACCAAAACCATCCACAATACATGAACCTCATCCTCGCTGAACTCTCCGGCAACATCGGTAGTGCCTTCGGTCTGCTCGGCGCCGCCATCGGCGTCGGTCTCATCGGTCAGAAAGCCGCCGAAGCCGTCGGTCGCAATCCCGGCGCTTCCGGCAAGATCCTCGTCCAGGCCATCATCGGCATGGCGCTCGCCGAAGGTCTCGGCATTCTCGCGCTGTTCCTCGCCAAGCCGTAATCAACCCCTTCACCGGCGGCGCGCCGGCCCCCGCCCCGCGCCGCCAGTCACTTTCCCGCCATGCTCCCTCTCCTGCTCGCCGTCACCGAAGCCGGCATCGTTGAGAAATTCGGCCTCGAATGGAAATACGTCGTCATCCAGGTCATCAGCTTCCTGATCCTGTTCGGCGTCCTCTATAAGTTCGGCATCAAACCCACCATCGCCACGATGGAGGAGCGCAACGCCAAGATCGGTGCCGGCCTCAAATACACCGAGGAGATGCAGGCCAAGCTCGCCGCCTCCCATCAGGAGAGTGCCGCCCTCATCAAGACGGCCCAGCTCGAGGCCCAGAAGCTCGTCGACGAGGCCCGCAAGTCCACGAAGGAATTCGCCGACAAACAGAATGCCGAGGCCACCGCCCGAGCGGCCGACACGCTCGCCAAGGCCCAGCAGGCCATCGAACTCGAGCACAAGAAAATGCTCAACGAAGCCCGCGGCGAAATCGCGCGCCTCGTCGTCAAGACCACCGAGCAGGTCCTCGCCAAGAAGCTCTCCGACGCCGATCGCGCCGCCTACAACGATGCCGCCAGCAAAGAACTTTCAGTTCTTTGAACGCTCGAAAAACTAAAAGCCTAAAAGCTGAACCAATCACAGACCCCTCTCGTTTCTTTCCACTTCAGCCCTTCAGTTCTTCCGCCTTTCAGCCCTTCCCTCCATGCGCGCCGACAAAAAGACCAAGGCCCTCGCGAAGCAGCTCTTCAAGCTGAGCCTCGTCAACGGCGTCGTGTCGCCCGAGCAGGTCACCGGTGTCCTCGGCTACATCGAGAAAAACGTCCCGCGCCACGCCCTCGCCCTGCTCCAGCTCTATCAGCGCGCCATCGCCACCGAACTGGCCAAGTCCAGCGCTGTCGTCGAGCACGCCGGCCCGATCAGCGACACCACGCTGAAGTCGATCGAGGCGGCCATGAGCAAAAAATATTCCCGTCCCGTCGTCGCGACCGCGAAGCCCAACCCGAAGCTCCTCGCCGGCCTCCGCGTCCGCGTCGGCTCCGATGTCTACGAGTCCACTGTTGCCGGCCAGCTGGCCACCCTTTCACTTTAAAAGACTGAAAAACTGAATGGCTGAATATCTGAATACTGCGCCCCTCCCGAATCTCCCTTCAGCCATCAATACTTTGTCCCTCAAACCTTTCAGCCCTTCAGTCTCTCAGTCCTTCAGCCCTTCCTCCCCATGAGCACCGTCATCGCCCAGATCGAACAACAGATCGCCAAGCTCTCCAGCAAGGCCGTCAAGAAAAACACCGGCAACATTCGCTCCGTCGCTGACGGCGTGGCCAAACTCGACGGTCTCTCCGACGTCATGTATAACGAGATGGTCCAGTTCCCGGGCGGGGCCATCGGCATCGCGCTCAACCTCGAGGAGGACGAGGTCGGTTGCGTCGTCCTCGGCGATGTCTCCCAGCTGAAGGAAGGCGACGAAGTCCAGACCACCGGCAAGCTCCTCTCCGTCCCCGTCGGCCGCGCTCTCCTCGGCCGTGTCGTTGACGCCCTCGGCCGCCCGGTTGATGGCAAGGGCCCGCTGGACACCAAGGAATTCTATCCCGTCGAGAAAATCGCCCCCGGCATCATGGTCCGCAAGTCGGTCACCCAACCGCTCTTCACCGGCATCATGGCCATCGACTCCATGATCCCGATCGGTCGCGGCCAGCGCGAGCTGATCATCGGCGACCGCGGCACGGGCAAGACCACCATCTGCATCGACACGATCATCAACCAGGGCCGCATCAACAAGGTCGGCCTGGCGTCGGGTAACAAGGATTTCCGCCCCGTTTATTCGATCTACGTCGCGGTCGGCCAGAAGCAGTCGAACGTCGTCCGCACCATCTCGGCCCTCGAGGCCGCCGGCGCGCTCGAATACACGGTCATCGTCTCCGCCACCGCCGCGGACAACCCCGCCAACCAATACCTGGCCCCGTTCTCCGGCGCCGCCATCGGCGAATGGTTCATGGAAAACGGCATGGATGCGCTCATCGTCTATGACGATCTCTCCAAGCACGCCGTCGCCTACCGCCAGATCTCGCTCATCCTGAAGCGCCCCTCCGGCCGCGAGGCGTATCCGGGCGACGTGTTCTACCTCCACTCCCGCCTCCTCGAGCGCGCCGCGCGCCTCGACGGCAAGGGCTCGCTCACCGCGCTGCCCGTCATCGAGACGCAGGCCGGCGACGTGTCCGCCTACATCCCGACCAACGTCATCTCGATCACCGACGGCCAGATCTTCCTCGAGACCGATCTCTTCAACCAGGGCATCCGCCCCGCGGTGTCCGTCGGTCTCTCCGTGTCCCGCGTCGGTTCGTCCGCGCAGATCAAGGTCACCAAGCAGGTCGGCGGCAAACTCAAGGGCGAGCTGGCCCAGTTCCGCGAACTCGCGGCCTTCGCGCAGTTCGGTTCCGATCTCGACGCCAAGACCAAGGCCCAGCTCGAGCGTGGTGCCCGCATCGTCGAGCTCTTCAAGCAGCCGCAGCTGAACCCGCTCTCGATCGAAGTGCAGGCCTCCATCCTCTGGGCCCTCCAGAAGGGCTACTTCGACGCCATCGAGGTGAAGAATGTCGTGGCTGCCGCCAACTCGTGGCGGGACTACCTCACGAGCCGCAAGGACGCCCTGCTCACTTCCATTCGCAACGAAGCCAAGCTCTCCGACCCGATCGAGGCCGGCCTCAAGTCCGCCGCCGACGAGTGGAAGGCGACGTTCGTCGCGAAAGCTTGAAGAACTGAAAAACTGAACGGCTGAAAATCCATCTCGAACAACCCTCGAAACATCCGCATGCCGAATCGACTGGCCGCTGATTTCAGCCATTCAGTCCTTCCGCCTTTCAGCCCTTTGTAATTCATGCCTTCAACGAGAGACATCCGCCGACGCATCAAGTCGGTCAAGAACACCCGCCAGATCACGAAGGCGATGGAGCTCGTCGCCGCGTCGAAGATGAAGAAGGCGCAGTCGGCCGCCCTCGCGGGCCGGCCCTACGCCCAGCTGATGGCCGACATGCTCGCCGCCCTCGCCCCGCGCGTGAGCGAGACCCAGCACCCGCTGCTTGCCAAGCGCGACGTCAAGGTCCGCGGCCTTCTGCTCGTCACGACCGACAAGGGCCTCTGCGGCCCGCTCAACGCCAACCTCTTCAAGCTCGTCACCGAGATCAAGACGCCCGCCAAGTATGTGGCCATCGGCCGCAAGGGCGCGCAGTTCCTCGCCCGCACCAAGCGTGATGTGCTCGCCGACTTCACCGTCTCCGACCGCGCGCCGTTCAACGAGGTCAAGTCGCCCGTCGAGTTCATGGTGAAACTCTACCTCGAGGGCACGATCGACACGCTTGAGGTCATCTATTCGCGCTACAAGAACACGCTCGTCCAGGAAGCGATTGTCCGCCCGGTGCTCCCGCTCTCCAACGTCGCCGACTTCGTCAGCCACCTCCGCACCGAGGCGGGCGCCAGCAAGCAGGCCGACGAGCGCGACATGCTCTTCGAGCCCGGGGCCGACGCCGTGCTCGCCGCGTTGCTCCCGTTCTACGTCAACCGCTACATCTACCAGCTCGTGTTGTCCGCCAAGGCTTCCGAACAGAGCGCCCGCATGGTCGCGATGAAGACCGCCAAGGACAACGCCACCAAGCTCCTCGGCGACCTCACGCTGGAATATAACAAGGCCCGCCAGGCCGGCATCACGCAGGAAATTCTCGAAATCGCGGCCGCGGCCTTCAGCGCGAACTAAAATTTAATCATCACCCCCGACCCGTTTAAGTCATGAGCAATACCGGCAAAATCGTCCAAGTCATCGGCGCCGTCGTCGACGTGCAGTTCGCCGAGAACTCCATCCCGCCCATCTACCAGGCGCTGACCGTCAGCTTCAAGGTCTCCGGCAAGCCGGAGCTCCTGACGCTTGAGGTGCAGCAGCATCTCGGCGCCGGCGTGGCCCGCGCCATCGCCATGTCCTCCTCCGAGGGCCTCGTGCGTGGCATGGAAGTTGTCGACACGGGCGCCCCCATCACCGTCCCCGTGGGTGACTGCGTGCTCGGCCGCATCTTCGACGTCACCGGCAACGCCGTCGACGGCAAGGGCCCGGTCAATTTCACCAAGCGCTATCCGATTCACCGCCCGGCCCCCTCGCTGGTCGACCAAAACACCAAGGCCGAGATTCTCGAGACCGGCATCAAGGTCATCGACCTCATCTGCCCCTTCATCAAGGGCGGCAAGGCAGGCGCGTTTGGCGGCGCCGGCGTCGGCAAGACCGTCGTCATTCTCGAACTCATCAACAACATCGCGAAGGCGCACGGTGGCATGTCCGTGTTCGCCGGCGTCGGTGAACGCTCCCGCGAGGGCAACGATCTCTACCACGAAATGTCCGAGGCCGGCGTCATCAACCAGAAGGACCTCAGCAAGTCCAAGGTCGCGCTGGTCTACGGCCAGATGAACGAGCCTCCGGGTGCCCGTATGCGCGTCGCGCTGTCGGCTCTCGCGATGACCGAATATTTCCGCGACGAGAAGAACCAGGACGTGCTCCTGTTCGTCGACAACATCTTCCGCTTCTCGCAAGCCGGCTCCGAGGTGTCCGCGCTCCTCGGCCGCTCGCCGTCGGCCGTCGGCTACCAGCCGACCCTCGCCAATGAGATGGGCCTCCTCCAGGAGCGCATCACCTCGACGAAGAAGGGCTCCATCACCTCCGTGCAAGCCGTCTACGTGCCCGCGGACGACTTGACCGACCCCGCGCC
>JBKJRX010000006.1:0-11537 GCA_046593155.1 Lacunisphaera sp. | reverse complement strand
GTCGAAACTGATGTCCTCCTTCGCCAAGGCTTCGGAGGGTGCGGCGGTCGCCGCAACGGGTTCGGATTGAACGGGCGCAGGAGCTTCCGGAGCCGCAACCACCAATTCGGCCGGTTTGTCCTCCGCAGCCTTGGCGGAGGAGGAGGCTTCCATGGGCGGAGTGGTGGTGGTCTTCACCACCGGCGGCTTCCAAGTGTAGCGCGTGGCCTTCTTCATCTTCTCCATCCACGCGGCGATGACCTCGGGCTCGCGGGCGGAGATGATGCTCTCGCGGAAACGCTCGAACGGCATCCGGCCAAGCTTGGCGGCGTGATGCTGCTGCAGGACCTGCTGGTAACGGTGGTGGTTCGGCGGCCCGAGCAGCTCGCCCGTGATGCCACACTTGTTGATGATCGGGAAATTCCCCTTCGGGGCCTCGACCTCGACTTCCTGCATGTCGAAGAATGCGCCGAGGTTGTTGCTCAACACATGCTGGATGGCGGCGTCCTCGGTGTCGAACGGCAGGTGATCGGGCAGCGACATGAACACCGGCGCCGGCTTGGCAGCCGCAGCGCCTTCGGCCTGGTGGGGCCGGGCGCGCTGGACGACGACGACGAAGCGGTCGTTTTTCTCCAGCACAGCCTTGGTGATCTCGAACAGCTGGTAGGTGCGGCAGGAGGCCCGCACCGCCTTCACCAGCGCCGCGAAACCAGTGTCCTCGGGATAGCAGGTCGCGACGAAATACGGACTGACATAGGGCGCACGGTCAAACTGACCGCCGCCTTCCTGGCGTTCGCCACCACCGCGGAAATCACGGCGCGGGCCGCCCGGGCCGCGATCGAAGCGACCACCGCGGTCGCCACCAGGCGGCTGGCCTTCGCGGACCGGAGCGCCCGGGGCCTGGCCGGAACCACCCAGCACGGGACCGGCCGATTTGTGGAAGGCCCGGCGATCACGGGGCGGCGCGCCACGCCCGCCGCCGTCATCCCGACGGGGCGGCCGGTCACCGCGGTCAAAATCGCGTTCGCGGCGACCGCCGGGGGATACCGGCTTCACCTCGGTCCATTGGGTCCCGAAGTTAAAGGTCTGCAACTGGCTGAGGTCGATTTTGTTCAACCCCTGGTCGTTGGGTTCGTTGGCAGGCTTGGAGTCGTCCATGAAAGGGCGGAAACGGGCGTGGTTACCCGGTAAGTGTCGGTGGTGGGCTGGGTGTTCCGCTACGTCAGGTCGGGCGCGCGGTAAAGAGGCAGTTTGCCCCGAGAAGAAAGCATGACGCAAGCGCATTTCGGGGCTTTACAAGGTTCCGGGGATTTACCTAAGTCACCGTTCCTATCGTTGGAACGCTCGGGTGGTGGAATTGGTAGACACACACGTTTGAGGTGCGTGTGCCGTAAGGCGTGCAGGTTCGAGTCCTGTCCCGAGCACCAGCCTTCGCCAAGGCTACGGCTGGCAAGCCAGCCACCGGATGGCGGATGGAGATGTTGAAGCCCTGAACCCCTTCGACGGCGAGGGCGAAGGCTGCGCGCCATAGCCCGCAGGGCGACGGCGGGCATTATGCCCTTGGTCATCAATGGCCCATTCTCCCTCACACGCTCCGTGAACCTCATGGAGGCGGTTTGACTCTGGGAATACCGCTCCGAAGGCTGTGTCTTAGCCCCGGGGCCGACGGGGAATCACCACTATCGGCCATGACTTATGTTTACGTTCTTGAGAGCGCCCGGGAGCCAAATCACCGCTATGTCGGCTTAACCTCCGACCTGAAACAGCGGTTCGCAGATCACAACGCCGGACGCTCGCCCCACACCCGCAAGCACACGCCTTGGAATCTCGTCGCCTACACGGCTTTCGCGGATGAGATGACAGCCGTGGCATTTGAGAGATATCTCAAGAGTGGCTCGGGAAGGGCGTTTCTTACGCGGCATTTCTTGCGGCGGCTCGATGGGCGTCCTCTGCCCCTCATATGACCCCCTTTCCTCCCCGCAAGCATTTGACCGCACCGCGTTTTTGGCGAAGATTCCCCGCCGCATGACACCCGAAGCCATCAAGCAGGCTCTGCTCGAGTCCTATGCCCGCGATGGCGGCATCAACCACCTCGACGGCGTCAACCTCCCTTCCCAGGACCGCGTGGCCGAGCTGGCCCGCGATTTCATGCATATTCTTTTCCCGGGTTACTTTGAAAGCACCAGCCTGGCCAAAAACGAGGTGCCCGCCTGGCTCGACCGCGTGCTGAGTAAAATCGACCAGCGCCTGACCACCGAGCTCGAGAAAAGCCTGCTTTTTGCCAAGGATCCGGCCCCCGCCGCCAACGCCCGGCGCGTCACCACCGCCCTGCTGACCAAGCTGCCGGAAATCCGCCGTATCGTGCAGACCGACGTCAACGCCGCCTACACCGGCGACCCCGCGGCCCGCAATGTCGAGGAGATCATCCTCGCCTACCCGTGCGTGCTGGCCATCTCGCTCCAGCGCATCGCCCATCAACTCTACCAACTCGGCGTGCCGCTGCTGCCGCGCATGCTCACGGAATACGGCCACGAGCGCACCGGCGTGGACCTCCACCCTGGCGCCAGGATCGGCACGCATTTTTTCATCGACCACTGCGTCGGTGTGGTGATTGGCGAGACGGCCACGATCGGCAACCACGTGAAGCTCTACCAAGGAGTGACGCTCGGCGCGAAATCCTTCGAGGTCGACGGAGCCGGCAACCCCGTCAAGGGCGTGAAGCGCCATCCCGACATCGCGGACCACGTCACGATCTACGCCCATGCCACCATCCTCGGCGGCGAGACGCACATCGGGGAACACAGCGTGATCGGTGGCAACGTCTGGCTGCTTGAGTCCATCCCCGCCAACAGCATCGTCTATTTCAAGGGCGACGACCTCGTCATCCGTCCGCGCCACAAGAAGGAACTGCTCGTCGCCGAATCGGCCGACTGGGTGATTTAGGGATTTTCGATTCTGGATTCTCGATTTTCGATTGGGCGGCTACTCCGGGAAAGCGGCCGGGTATGATGGGGAGAACTGCAGCCATGGGCTGTCGGACGACCTCCGGCCCGCTCCGCCAATCGAAAATCGAGAATCCAGAATCGAAAATCACCCAACCCGCTGCCGCTGCGCCAGCGCCCGCGCGACCTCCGCGGCGAAAAACGGCCCACGGTAGATCAATCCCGTATAAAGCTGCACGAGGGTGGCGCCGGCATCGAGCTTCTCGCCCGCCGCCGCCTCGTCCATGATGCCGCCCACCCCGATGATCGGCAATCGCCCGTCGGTGGCCCGCGCGATGTAATTGATGATTTCCGTCGAGCGACGCCGCACCGGCGCACCGCTCAATCCTCCCGCCTCGTTGGCCGCGGCCAGCGCGCCCGGACGCGCCAGCGTCGTGTTGGTGGCGATGATGCCGTCGAGTTTCAGATCCACGATCACCTGCAACGCCGCATCGATCTGGGGGAAGGAAAGGTCCGGCGCGATCTTCAGCAGCAGTGGCCGGCGCGGCTTGCCCGCCTGGGTGCGCGCGACGTTCCCGGCGACCAGCGCGGCCAGCAACGGTTTCAGCCATGACGCGTCCTGCAGTTCCCGCAGGCCCGGCGTGTTCGGGCTGCTGACGTTGATCACGACGTAGTCCGCGTGGTCGGCGAGCAGGCGGAAGCTGCCGAGATAGTCCTCCACCGCCTGGTCGAGGGAAGTGACCTTGCTTTTGCCGAGGTTGATGCCGAGCGGGATGGTGCGCTGGCCCGGGCCGGACAGTTTTTCGAGCCGCTTAGCCAGGGCGGCGGCACCTTCGTTGTTAAAACCCATCCGGTTGATGACCGCCGCCGCCTCCGGATAACGGAAGGCGCGCGGCCGCGGGTTGCCGGGCTGGGCGTGAAAGGTCACCGTGCCAATCTCGACATGGCCGAAGCCCAACGCGGCGGCGGCGGGCCAGGCCCGGCCGTTCTTGTCGAAACCGGCGGCCAGACCGACGGCATTGGGAAATTTCAGGCCGAAACACTCGACCGGTCGGTGCAGCGCCGGGTCCAGCCGGTGGGCACGCTCCAGCACGGCGCACAGCGGCCGCACCCGGCCGAGGAGCGCCAGCGCATCGACGCCCAACTCGTGCGCGTGCTCCGGATCGAGGCGAAAAAGCGCCGGCTTAACGGCGTGTTGATAGAGCCAGCCCATGTGCCGCGGACGATGCCAGCCGCCCGCCAACTTACAAGCACCGGCCCGGGGCCAACGGGGTGAAGTTTTTGGTCTTGTTATTTCGGGCTTCAGTCCCACCCTGCCGGCGAAATTTGCGGCCCGGCGAGTGACGCGAAAGATTTTCCGACTTTATGCGTTTCAAGATTTGACAAGCCCTCCACCGGGCCCATTTCGTGCAGCGAAATCAGCGACATACATTATGGCGAAAGGCTCCCCCCAACTTGAATGGTGCATAGTCCGGCTCGGCGAAGACCACAACTGGTGGGTCGACGAGATCAGCGATCCCGTGCACTGGGATGTCGATGGCCTCAGCATCATCGACCCGCGCCAGGTCGACCACATCATCGAGCTGATCGACCCCTTGCGCGAATACGGCTTCGTCTCCGACCTCTTCGAGCGCGCCTTCATCCCCTTCCGCATCACCAAGGACCTCGGCAAGGGCAAGGTCCGCCTCGCCCGCACCAAGCAGCCGCTGCTGGAGTCCGAAGAGAAGCTTTTCGCCCTGCCCGATGTGATTGATGAGGAAAACGGACCTTACGCCGACTTCCTGGACCACATCACCCGCCTGCGCGTGAAACTCATCAACGAACTGCTCGACCTGGAGGAGAAGCTGACGGTCGATGAGGTCGAGGATCAGCTCCGCGAAGCGCAGAACAACGACTTCATCGAGGGCAAGGCCGTGCACCTCTTCTCGGAAATCACCGCCATCCTCGACTTCATGCCCGCCGGCCACGGCGAGGATGACGAGGACGGCGAGAAGACCGCTGCCGAGGAAGAGGCCGACGACCTGCCCGAAGTTGAGGAAGAGGACGAGGAGAAGCTTAAAAACGATTCCTCGCTCAAGTGGGACGACGACGAGGACGCCGACAAGGACAAGGACAAGGACAAGGATGAGGACGGCAAACCCGGCGCCAAGGACAAGGATGAAGACGACGAAGACGACGAAGACGACGACGACAAGGACAAGGACGACGATGAAGAGGACGAGGACAAGAAACCGACCCGCAAGCGCGGCCGGGGCTGAGCGGTAGGGGCCGTTGCCCTCAACGGCCCTTCGAAGGGCGCTTAAGGGCAAGCGCCCCTACCCAATCCGGTCTGGCGACCAGCGCATTCAGGTGACGACTAAAAGCCTTGTTGCCACGCACGTGGTCATCCGTCACTTACGGGACCGCATGTCGCCAGATCGCCTGTTCCCTGCCCTTCACCTGAACCGGGCGTAGCATGAGCCTATTCCGCACCAAACCCATCGGCGAGTTGCAGGCCGAGGCCACCGCCGAGCACGGTTACAAGCGCACGCTCGGCCCCATTTCGCTCATCAGCCTCGGCATCGGCTCGGTCGTCGGCGCCGGCATCTTCGTGCAGGCCGGCCAGGCGGCCGCCCTCTACGCCGGCCCGGCCATTGCGCTGTCCTTTGTCTTTGCCGGCATCTCCTGTCTCTTTGCCGGCCTGTGCTACGCCGAGCTGGCTTCGATGATTCCCGTCTCCGGCAGCGCCTACACCTACACTTACGGCAGCCTCGGTGAATTCTTTGCCTGGATCGTGGGCTGGTGCCTGGTGCTCGAATACCTGTTCTCCGGAGCGGCGGTCGCGGTGAGCTGGTCCGGCGCCACCCGCGACATTCTCCGCGAGTTCAGCGTGGCCCTGCCCGACATCATTTCCCGTGCCCCGCTCGACGTGGTGGGCGGCAAACTGGTGACCACTGGCGCGCTGATCAACTTTCCGGCGGTCTTCATTTCGCTCCTGCTCACCTACATCCTCTACATCGGCATCAAGGAGTCGGCGAACTTCAACAACCTGATGGTAATCGTGAAGGTCGGCGTGCTCCTCGCCCTCATCGGTTACGGCGTCTGGTATTTCTTCGGTCACCGCGAACTCCTCACGGCCAATTGGACGCCGTTTGTGCCCGCCAACACCGGCACCTTTGGCGAGTTCGGCTGGAGCGGCATCTTCCGCGGCGCCGGGGCCATCTTTTTTGCCTACGTCGGTTTTGACTGCGTCTCCGCCGCCGCCCAGGAAACCAAGAACCCCCAGCGCGACCTGCCCATCGGCCTGCTCGGCACCCTGCTCGCCGTGTCGTTCCTGTTCATCGCCGTGTCGCTCGTCCTCACCGGCCTGGTGCACTACACGAAGCTCAACGTCGACGCGCCTTTCATCTTCGCGTTGCAGCAGATCAATGCCCCGGCGTATTTCCGCTACCTCATCGAGGCGGCAACCCTCGCCGGCCTGACCTCCGTCATCCTCGTCTCCCTGCTCGGCCAGCCGCGCATTTTCTACTCGATGGCGCGGGACGGCCTGCTCCCCGCCTACTTCGCCAAGATCCACCCGAAATACGGCACGCCGCACATCACGACGTGGATCACGGGCATCGCCTGCGCCGTGATCTCCGGCCTGTTTCCCCTCAACTTGCTCGGCGAGTTGGTCTCGATCGGCACTCTCCTCGCCTTCACCCTCGTTTGTGCCGGCGTCTGGGTGTTGCGCCGCACGCAACCTGACCTCCCGCGTTCATTCAGAACCCCCTGGGTGCCGCTGGTGCCGCTCCTGGGTATAGCGAGTTGCGGACTGCAAATGTATTTCCTCCCGCGGATCACCTGGCTGAACCTCACCATCTGGCTCGGCCTCGGGTTCATCGTCTACTTCGGCTACAGCCGGAAACACTCAAAGCTGGCCCGGCCGAACGGCTAGGACCGGGGCAGTTGATAGTTGAGAGGCAAGAGTTGAGAGTCCCGGGAGCAAGTCACTCAACTCTCCGCTCTCAACAACAACTCGTCCCTGGACTTTCATCCCGCCAGTTCCGCTTCCGTCGCCGCTTTTGTGGCCATCATCGTGGCCGTGGCGCTGGCCTTGCTTTGGGCCGTCCATCGCGCCTATCGGAGCGGCAAGGCCACGTTGTTTGCCGCGCTGTTCCTCGCCCTTTGGCTCGGCCTCCTGGGCGGACTGGTGGCCAGCGGCCGCATGACTTCCCTGCCACTCAATGGCCTGCCGATATTCTTCGGCTCGATTGTTGTGCTTTGTGTCGGACTCGGCCTTTCGCCGGTGGGCGCCCGGCTCGCCACCGGCGTGCCGCTGGCCGCCCTCGTGGGCTTCCAAGCCTTTCGTCTGCCGCTCGAGCTCGTCCTGCATGAATGGGCCACCCAAGGCACCATCCCGGAAACCATGACTTGGACCGGCCAGAACTGGGACATTGTCAGCGGCGTGGTCGCCTTGGCCTGTGCGCCGTTGGCCTCGCGCTACCGGGTGGCGGCCCGGCTCGCGAACATCGTGGGATTCGCACTGCTGATCAACGTCATGCGCGTGGCGATTCTCTCGTCACCCGGGCCGTTCGGTTGGGGCCAGCAACCACCCCTGCTTCTCGCCCTGCACCTGCCCTATGCCCTCATCGGCCCGGTCTGCGTCGGCGGCGCCTTGTTCGGGCATATCGTGCTGACGCGGCGTTTGTGGACGCGTTAGTTTTCGTGGGCCAGCGAGCTTGCTCGCGCCTTTTCAACTAACGTCGGTCCTGAAGCGCGAGCAAGCTCGCTGGCCCACGAGATACGGCCTCACCCCTTCAACGCCCGCGCCACGTCCTTGGCGAAATAGGTCAGGATCATGTCAGCACCGGCGCGCTTGATGGCCAGCAAGGACTCGTCGCGGCAGCGCACGAGATCCAGCCAGCCGAGCTTGGCGGCGGCGTGGATCTGGGCGTATTCACCGGAAATCTGGTAGGCGGCCACGGGCGTCTTGGTCGCGTTGCGCACCTCGCGGATGATGTCGAGGTAGAGGCCCGCCGGCTTGACCATCACGATGTCGGCACCCTCGGCCACATCGAGCTGCACCTCGCGGATCGCCTCACGACGGTTGGCGGGATTCATCTGGTAGGTCGCCTTGCTGAGCAGGCGCGTGCCCGCGGCCCTCGCGCTGCCGACCGCCTCGCGAAAAGGCCCGTAATAGGCCGAATTGTATTTCGCCGAATAGGCCAGGATGCCCGTGCCGGTGTGCCCGGCGGCATCGAGCGCCTTGCGGACCGCCCCGACGCGGCCATCCATCATGTCGGAGGGCGCCACAAAATCCACGCCCGCCTCGGCCTGCAGGACGGCCATCTCGCAAAGGATCGCGACCGTGCGATCGTTGTCCACGTCATCGAGCGCCGGCGTCAGCACGCCGTCGTGGCCGTGGCTGGTGTAGGGATCGAGGGCGACGTCGGTGATGACCGTCAGCTCCGGCACCGCCGCTTTCACGGCACGGACCGCGCGAAGGACGAGTGTCTTGGGATTAAGCGCCTCGGTGCCGTCGGCATCCTTGAGCCTGGCGTCGAGCTTGGGAAAGAGGGCGACGGCCGGGATGCCGAGCTTGTGCAACTCGCGGCACTCGCGGACCAAGTCGGTGATGTTGAACCGGCTGACCCCCGGCATGGAGGTGATCGGCTCCGGCCGGCCCTTGCCATCGACCACGAACAGCGGCGCGATGAGATCAGCGGCGCGGATGACGGTCTCCTCGACCAGGGCGCGGCGGCTGGGCACCCGACGCAGGCGGCGCGGACGATGGGTGAGGTCGAGCTTGGAGTTCTTGGCCATGAGAACACGCACTAAACCACTATTCCGGCCAAATTCACGCCTAAGTTTCCAATCCTGAGCCAGGAGTTTAAACCACTAATCTACACTAATATTCCACTAATTCTGATTAGTGAGACCTTAGTGGCCATTAGTGGTGAATCCGGGATTGAAAGTTCGGCGCTTTTTGCGCCTTTTGTGGCCTCTTCCCTGTCATGCCCATCCGGCTCCACGAATCCCTCTCCCGCAGCGTCCGCGAACTCAAGCCCGCCCAGCCGGACGGTGTCTTCCGCTTCTACAATTGCGGCCCGACGGTTTATGCGCCGTCCCACATTGGCAACTTCCGGAGCTTCGTGGTCAACGACGTCATCCGCCGCCTCCTCGAGCTCGAGTTCGGCCCGGGCAAGGTAAAGCACGTCCGCAACCTGACCGACGTCGACGACAAGACCATCAAGCGCGCCCAGGACGAGAAGCGCCCGCTCGCCGAGGTCACCAAGCAGTGGACCGACAAGTTTCAATCCGACTGCGCCGCGCTGAACTGCCTGCCTCCCCACGAAGAGCCCACCGCCACCGGCCACATCAAGGAGCAGGTCGACATGATCGAGGTGCTCATGAAGAAGGGGAATGCCTACCGCGCCGCCGACGGCTCCGTCTATTTCAAGGTCTCGTCCTTCGACGACTACGGCAAACTCAGCCGCGTGAAGGAACGCGAGCTGCAGGTCGGCCCCGCCAACGCGCACAAATCGCAGGCGGTGGACGCCGACGAGAAGGAGGACGCCACGGACTTCGCGCTCTGGAAAGCCTACAAGGCCGAGGACGGCGACAACTCGTGGGATAGCCCGTGGGGCCGCGGCCGCCCGGGCTGGCACATCGAGTGCAGCGCGATGAGCAAGAAGCACCTCGGCGAGACGATCGACCTCCACACTGGTGGCGTGGACCTGCTTTTCCCGCACCACGAGAACGAGATTGCCCAGAGCCAATGCTGCAACGGCACGCTTTTTGCCCACCACTGGTATCACAGCGAGCACCTGCTGGTGGACGGCAAGAAGATGAGCAAGTCGCTCGGTAACCTCTACACGCTCGACGATCTCAAGGCCAAGGGCTTCAGCCCGATGGCGCTGCGCTACGCCCTCCTCGCCAGCCACCCGCGCAAGCAGCAGAACTTCACCCTCGATTCGCTGCATGCCGCGGAAAGCGCGCTCGGGACGTTGCGTTCCTACCGGGCCACTCTGCCGGCCGCGGGCATTGCTCACGATGCCTTTGGTCCGGTCCTCACTGCTTTGCAGGACGATCTGAATACCCCCGGCGCATTGGGCGCGCTCTTCACAATCGTCAATCGCAAGGCCGGCGAAGTGGATGCAGCCTCGTTTGATCGCGCGATGTTCGCCTTGGGCCTGGATCTGGCGGCTGCCGCCCCCATCCAAGCCACGGTCCCCGACAGCATCGTGGCGCTGGCCACCCGGCGCTGGGCTGCGAAGCAGGCCAAGGACTGGGCCGGGGCCGACGCCCTGCGCAAGGAGCTGACGACCGCCGGCTGGAATATGAAAGACGCCAAGGACGGTTATACTCTCGAACCCCTGAAGAAGTAATGTCGTCGCACAGATGGCGCGCCCCGAAGCCCTGAGCCTGTCGAAGGGGCTGGTCCATGCTCGACGGCAAGGACGGCTACAAGCTGGAGCCAGTGAAGAAATAGGCACTTGTTAACCACTAATACCAAACTCCCTAAGCTTTTACGCTTTAAGTAAGGGCGAAGAGCAGCAAGCTGGAAGGATGGCACGAACGCTACCGTCCTTGGGAGAAGCCTTGGTGAAGGAAATTGAAGCCGCCTGGGTGCAGCCCCAGGAGGACTGGGCGCGCAAGCGCCTGCTGGTGGTGCGGCTGATCGCCCAGCACCAGATGACGACCGATCAAATTGCGCAGGTGGCGGGGGTGAGCCGCAAGAGCGTGTTCAACTATCGTGATCGGGTGGTCAGTGGCGGGGTCCCGGCGCTCCTGCGGCGGGATTGGGCCGGAGGGCCGACGCCGGTGGTGCGCGGGGCGGTGGCGGCAGAGTTTATCCAGCGACTGGAGGCCGGGCAGTTCCGGCAGGTGCGGGATGCCAAAGCATGGATCAAGAAACGCACCCGCAAAACCCTCAGTGCGAGTGGGGCGCTGAAGGTTTTGCGCCGCTTGGGCGGCAAGTTGAAAATGCCGCGGAAATCGCACACGAAGAAGGATCCGGCCAAGGCGGCCAAGTTTAAGGCGGAGTTGCCTGACCGGCTGAGGGAAGTCGTGGGCCCGGCGCCAGCGCAACCGGTCCGGTTGTGGGTGCTCGACGAGCATCGTTACGGGCTGCTGCCGGTGATCCGCCGCGTCTGGGCCCGGCGGGGCGTGCGGGTGCATGCCCCTTACGCCACGCGCTATCAATGGGGCTATCTCCACGAGGCGCTGGAGGTCGACGGGGCGCATGCCACCGAATTGCTGTTCACCCCGGCCATTGATCGCGATATCCACGCGCTTTTCCTCCAACAGATCGCGGACTCCGATCCGCAGGCGTTGCACGTGGTCATCGCCGACCAGGCCGGCTTCCATCTGCCGGTCGATGATCCGCGCCTGCCGGGCAACCTCCGGCTCTTGCCTCTGCCGCCCTACTGCCCCGAACTGAATCCGGTCGAGCGCTACGGCGGCTTGATCAAGGCTGCGGTCGCCAACCGCCTCTACCCCAGTTTGCGTCGGCTCGAAGATCATATCATCGCAGCCACCCGACCTTGGTCTACGCCCGCTGCAGTGGCTGCGCTCATGCACGACTGGCTCAAGGATAAAGCAAACTGTGGCGCGCTACCCTAAAGTGTAATAGCTAAGGGCGATTGGTATAAT
>JBKJRX010000251.1:0-10227 GCA_046593155.1 Lacunisphaera sp. | reverse complement strand
CCCCGGCTACCAGCAGGGTAGAAAATCGGCGGTTTCCGGCGGCGTTTTGGGCCGAAAAATGAGGCGAAAACAAACCCATTTGAGAGCCAAAAGTTTTTGCCTTACTTTGTTGAGAGGCCGGGTTTCATCTCAGAAATCAGCCCCGGCGTGGATCAAATGAAGAACTACTGCAAAGTAAGGCAAAAACTGGACTTCCCGTTCTTCTGATTTTGTAGGCACTTAAACCGGCTTTTGCCTTACCTCGAAAAGAGTTCTCGGTTTTCTCGAATTGGCTGCCCGACATGGATTCGAACCATGACTAGGTGAGTCAAAGTCACCTGTGCTACCATTACACCATCAGGCAGTGAAGCGGCCGAAAGAAGCCCTGTGCCCCTAGGGGGTCAAGGGCGGAAATTATAGGTCGAGCTTGTCGAAAAGCCCCTGATTTGGAAGTCTCCGTGCCCATGCCAGTCAAGCGAGCCTCCATTTACATCCTCCGCTGTGCGGATCGCACCTTCTACATCGGCACGGCGAAGGACCTCGTGGCCCGGGTGGCCAAGCACAATACGGGCAAGGGTGCCAAATACACCCGCTCGCGGCGGCCCGTGCGGATGGTGTATCAGGAAGGGCCCATGAGCCTGACCCGTGCGCTGCGGCGCGAATACCAGCTGAAGCAATTGACGCGCCTGCAGAAAAAAGCGCTCATCGTGGGCAAACTCGTGGTCAAGCTGCTCCGCCGCTGACCTTCCCATGCTTTTCTTCAACAAACTCCTGCCGGTTTTCGTGCTGCCCACGGGCCTCGTCGCGTTGCTCGTGCTGTTCGCGATCTGGCGGAAGAAACGTTGGCCGCTGGTGGTGGCGCTGGTGGTGCTCTATTTGGGCAGCATTCCCTTTGTCGGTAGCCGGCTGCTCGGTTGGGTGGAAACCCGGCACCCGGCCATGCCGGTGGCGCAGGTCGGGTCCGTCGATGCGATCGTGGTGCTCGGCGGCATCCTGGGGCCCAGGGTGGAGCCCGGATTTGTGGCCAACTTTCTGGAAACTTCCGAGCGGTTCGAGGCGGGCGTGGCTCTGTTGCAGGCGGACAAGGCGGACCGGCTGGTCTTCACCGGCGCGCGGATGTCGTGGAAGAAAACGACGGCGACGGAGGGCGACGAACTGAAACAGCTCGCGGTCCTTCGCGGCATTCCTGCGGAAAAAATCCTGGTCACCGGTGAAGTCCTCAACACCGCCGACGAAGCTGCCGCAGTGGCGGCACTGATGAGGAGGCACCACTGGAAGCGCGTGATCCTCGTGACCACCGGCTGGCACATGGCGCGTTCGGCCTACCAGTTCAAGAAGGCCGGCGTGGATTGCGTTATTTTCCCGGTGGATCTTCGTTTTGATCCGGCCCGCAAGGTGACGGCGATCGACTTCGTGCCGCGCGGGGAAGCCTGGCAGATGACCGAGACCGCGCTGCGTGAGATCTACGGCTACTGGTTCTACCGGATTTTCCGGTGAGGCAAGCGCGTTGTCTAAGGTGGAACCCGGCCTCCGGACGGGTTGATTGAGCGGGCGTTGGACAAACCGGTCCGGAGGCCCGGTTCCACCTAAGAGTCCGGGCAATCAGCGTTTCTTTCGCGGAGTCTTGGACGACTTCACCGGCTTGGCCGCAGGGGTGATGACGAACGGAGTATAAAGCGCCGTGAATTTTTTCGGAAAACGGCCGGTGAGCCGGGTGCCCTCGTCGAGCGACTCTTGCTTTTTTATGTGTCCGACGTTGTGAAGCTTCGCGACGAGGTCGTAGCGGCTGTGCGGGATGAGCAGGTCGGCCGACTCGGTATCATCGGTGGCGAGGGCTTCGCACTGGCGGAGCAATTCATCGAGACCGGTGCCGGTGTGCACGCTGATGAAGAGCGCGTCGGGATGCTGCGCGCGGAGCCGGGCCAGGGTATGCTCGTCGAGCAGGTCGGTCTTGTTGAAGACGGTCAGCGTGGGGCGGTCGGCGGCGCCGAGTTCGCCCAGCACGGCCAGGGTCGTGGCGTGATGCTGGTCGACGTTGGGGTTGTGCGCGTCGAGCAGGTGGATGAGGAAATCGGCGACGACGACCTCCTCGAGCGTGGCCTTGAAGGCTTCGACCAGCCGGTGCGGCAGGCGGCGGATGAAACCGACGGTGTCGGTCAGCAGCAGCGTGCGGCCGTCGGGCAGGACGAGCTGACGGGTGGTCGGGTCGAGTGTGGCGAAGAGCTTGTCGGCCGCGAGGACCTGGGCGCCGGTGAGCTTGTTGAGGAGGGTGGACTTGCCGGCGTTGGTGTAGCCGACGATGGCGGCGCCCGGAACCGGGGGCCGCTGGCGCTTGATGCGCTGGGTGGCGCGCTGCGAGATGACCTGGGCCAGCTCGGACTTGAGCTTGGTGATGCGGTTGCGGACGAGGCGGCGGTCCTGCTCGAGTTGGGTCTCGCCCTCGCCACCCATCTTGCCCTTGCCGCGCTGGCGGGAAAGGTGGGACCACGCCCGGGTCAGGCGGGGCAGGGAATATTCCATGCGGGCCAGGGCGACCTGCAGCACGGCCTCGCGCGTCTGGGCGCGGTCGGCGAAGATCTCCAGGATGACCTCCTGGCGGTCGATGACGGCCAGCCCGGACTCCTCCTCCCAGTTGCGTTGCTGGGCGGGCGAGAGCTCCTCGTCGATCACGATGACGTCGGCGCCGTCCTCCTTGGCGCGGGCGATGAGTTCGGCGGCCTTGCCGGTGCCGATGAGGAACTTCGGCTGATGGCGGTCGCGCAAGGTGATGAGGGTGGAGTGGCTGATTTCCAGGCCGAGGTTCTCGACGAGTTCGTTCAACTCGGTCAGCAGTTCCGCCCCCTCGCCCGGCTTCATGTCGGGCGTCTGCACCCCGACCAGCAGGGCGCGGGTGGTGGGTCTTTTCGGATCGAGAAAGTTGGACATGGACCATCTCTCAGTAGTCGCGCGCCGGGGCTAGTCAACTGAACCCGCGGGAATTCTCCCGGAGCGCATGACACACTCTTTTCAGGTTGCGGACTGGACACTCATGCCATCGCGAAGCAAACTGCGGCCGTTGGTTCAGTCAATTTGAACAAACCCCACTTTGCCCGCGTGGGTGGCCGCGTTGGAAAAGTTGCAGAAGCATAGGGGATGTAACTCGCTTTTTCCGTGGCCGCTCCCGCGGGCATTTTATTGAAACGAGGTGGAACGCAGCCTCCGGACGCGTTTTCAGGACTCGCAGATGGCAAAAACCCGTCCGGAGGCCGGGTTCCACCCGTGATATGCAGCAGAGTGACGACCCCGGCCAAAATGTCCCCGCCGTGTGCCAGGCCGCCCACGTCGGTGACAGCGCGATGAGCTAAGCCTGCGCGGGCCAACGGGAAAAAGTGTGCAATGCTTGGAACACCCCCTGCAAAAAGACGGGTCTTACATACTCATATGAATCCCGAGAAAATGACCGTGATGTCGCGCCAAGCCGTGTCGGAAGCGCAGAACGAGGCCCGTCGTCGTTCGCATAACGAGGTCGATACCTGGCACCTGCTGGCCGCGTTGCTGGCGCAGGAGGGCGGCATCGTGCCGTCGCTGGTCGAGAAGCTTGGCCTCACCACCAGTGCGCTGCAGCTGGCGGCCAACCGCGAGTTGGAGCGCGTCCCCAAGGTCTCGGGCGCCGTCGATGTCTCCAAAATCTACGTCACCCAAGCCCTCAACGAGGTTCTCACCAAGGCGGAGGCCGAGGCGGAGAAACTCAAGGACGAGTTCATGAGTGTCGAGCACCTGTTCCTGGCCCTGATTGCCGTGGGTCAGCCGGCGGCGCTCAAGAAATATTTCGAGAGTTTCGGCCTCGACCGGGCCAAGGTGCTCAAGGAGCTGCAGGCGATGCGCGGCAGTCAGCGGGTGACCACGGACAATCCAGAGACGACTTACAACGCGTTGGAGAAATACGGCATCGATCTCGTGGCTCAGGCGCGCAAGGGCAAGCTCGACCCCGTCATCGGTCGCGACGCCGAGATCCGCCGCGCCATCCGCATCCTGTCGCGCAAGACCAAGAACAATCCCGTGCTCATCGGCGAGCCCGGCGTCGGCAAGACCGCCATCGTCGAGGGCCTGGCCCAGCGCATCCTGCGCGGCGACGTGCCGGAGGGCCTGAAGGACAAGACCGTCTTCGCCCTCGACATGGGTGCCCTCGTGGCTGGCGCCAAATATCGCGGCGAGTTCGAGGAGCGGTTGAAGGCCGTCCTCAACGAGGTCAAGGGCGCCGACGGCCGCATCATCCTCTTCATCGACGAGCTCCACACGATCGTGGGGGCCGGCAAGACCGAGGGCGCCATGGATGCGGGCAACCTGCTCAAGCCCATGCTGGCGCGCGGCGAGTTGCATTGCATCGGGGCGACCACGCTCGACGAATACCGCAAATACATCGAGAAGGACCCGGCCCTCGAGCGTCGCTTCCAGCCGGTGGTCGTGGAGGAGCCGACGGTCGAGGATGCTATTTCCATTTTGCGTGGGCTGCGCGAGCGTTACGAGCTGCATCACGGCGTGCGCATCCAGGACAATGCGCTGGTGGCCGCCGCCGTGCTATCGCACCGCTACATTGCCGACCGTTTCCTGCCGGACAAGGCCATCGACCTCGTGGACGAGGCCTGCGCCATGATCCGCACCGAGATCGATTCGCTGCCCACGGAACTGGACGAGCTCCAGCGCCGCGTCATGCAGCTGGAAATTGAGGAAACGGCCCTCAAGAAGGAGAAGGACGACGCCTCCAAGCGCCGGCTTGAAGTGCTCCGCAAGGAACTGGCCGACGCCAAGGAACAGGCCACCGCACTCCGCGCCGTCTGGTCGAAGGAGAAGGAGTCCCTCGGCCGGGTCCAGAAGGTGCGCGAGGAACTCGAGGCCGCCCGCCTCGAGATGGCCAAGGCCGAGCGCAACTATGACCTGAACATGATCGCCGAGCTCAGGCACGGCCGCATCCCGCAGCTGGAGAAGGAACTCGCCAAGGCCGAGAAGACCGACCCGGCCAAGACCACGCTCGTGAAGGAGGAGGTTTCCTCCGAGGAGATCGCCGAGATCATCTCGAAGTGGACGCACATCCCGCTATCCCGGTTGCTCCAGGGCGAGAAGGAGAAGCTTCTGCGGCTTGAGGACGAACTGCACACCCGCGTCATCGGTCAGGAGGAGGGTGTCCGGCTCGTCAGCGAGGCCATCCTGCGCGCCCGCGCCGGCATCAAGGATCCGCGCCGCCCCATCGGCAGCTTCCTGTTTCTTGGCCCGACGGGGGTCGGCAAGACCGAGCTCGCCAAGACGCTCGCCGAGCAGCTCTTCGACTCCGAGGCCAACCTCATCCGCCTCGACATGTCCGAATACATGGAGAAGCACTCGGCCTCGCGCATGATCGGCGCGCCTCCGGGCTATGTCGGTTACGACGAGGGCGGGCAGCTGTCCGAGGCCGTGCGGCGCAAGCCGTATTCAGTGGTCCTTTTTGACGAGATCGAGAAGGCGCATCCGGACGTGTTCAATGTCCTGCTGCAGGTGCTCGATGACGGGCACATTACCGACAGCCAGGGGCGCATTGTGAATTTCAAGAACACGGTCATCATCATGACCTCGAACATCGGCAGCCGCCATTTGCTCGAGGGCGTGGAGGGTTCGGAAATCAAGGAGAACGTCCGCGAGGCCGTGATGGCCGACCTGCGCGCCTCCTTCCGGCCGGAATTTCTCAACCGCGTGGACGAGACCGTGCTCTTCAAGCCGCTCGCACTCGAGGAAATAGAGAAGATCGTCGGCCTGCTCATCACCGACATCAACAAACGGCTCGCGGACAAGCGAGTCACCGTCACGCTCGACAAGAAGGCCCAGGCGTGGGTGGCCGAAAAAGGTTACGACCCGGTGTTTGGTGCCCGTCCGCTCAAACGCTTCCTCCAGCGCCACCTGGAGACGCGGCTGGCGCGGGCCCTCATCAGCGGCGAGGTCGGCGAGGACTCGACCGTCACCTTCAAGGTAAAGGAAGGGGAATTGGTGTTGGGGTAAAGGGTAGGGCGGCGAGTCCCTTCGTCGCCGTGGCGCGGAACCGACTTCGCCAAGGCTACGACGGACAAGACGGAGTCCGCGCCCTACCTGCCAGGACCGCGACAGAATATTATCGCGGGTTAAACCTGCTCCTACAATAAACATCCTGCATGCCGCCCGAGCCCATCAGCTATTTTGATCGCTACAAGCAGACCGTCGAGACCGAGCAGATCTACGGCGAGTCCTGGCTGCGCTGGACTTATGCGGCCGGTTTGGGCCGGTTCACCCTGAACCTGCTCGTGAAGCGGGGGATCGTGTCGCGTTATTACGGCTGGAAGATGTCCCAGCGGGCCAGCGCGCACCGCGTGTTGCCTTTCATCGTGGACTACGGACTCGACGTGGATGAATTCGCGAAGAAGCCCTTTTCATTTAAAAACTTCAACGAGTTCTTTTATCGGGCCTTGAAGCCCGGCGCGCGGCCCATTGCCCCGGGAGATCGCGTGGCGGTGCTGCCGGCGGACGGGCGGCATCTGGCGTTTCAGAACGTGGACGGCGTGGAGGGTTTTTATGCGAAGGGCCAGCGTTTCGACTTGAAGACTTTCCTGGGTGACGAGGTGCTGGCGCGGGATTTCGCCGGCGGCTCACTGCTTATCTCGCGGTTATGTCCCGTGGACTATCATCGTTTCCATTTTCCCGTGGCTGGCACGCCGGGTGAGTCGAGATTGATCAATGGATTCCTGTATTCCGTCTCGCCCATCGCCCTGCGGCAAAACCTCGCCTACCTGTGGGAAAACAAGCGCATGGTGACGCTCGTGGAGTCGCCGGTGTTTGGCAAAGTCGCGGTCTGCGAGATTGGGGCGACGATGGTCGGCACGATTTTCCAGACCTTTGTGCCCGGCCGGGCGGTGGCGAAGGGCGAGGAGAAGGGTCTGTTTAAGTTCGGCGGCTCATGCGTCGTGACGATTTTCCAACCCGATCGGATCAAGCTCGATGCCGACCTCGTGAAGCACAGCGCGGACGGCCTGGAGGTCTATGCCCGCATGGGCGACCGGCTGGGTGCTGCCTGAGGAAGGTCACCACTCATTTTCACTGGGGAGTGTCTGCAAACCCCTTAAATATTCGAAACCTGTCATTCTGAGCGTAGCGAAGAATCCAGTTGGATACTCGCTTCCGAGGGGAGGCGGCCCAAGTCCTGATGGATTCTTCACTGCGTTCAGAATGACAGACCGGGTTTGAAGACACGCCCTAGTGTGTAGGGTCGCCGCACGCCGGCGGACCGCTTGCGAAATGGTAGGGGCGCTTGCCCCCAAGCGCCCTTCGAAGGGCCGTTGAGGGCAACGGCCCCTGCCCATGGTCCGGCGACACTTGTCAGCCATAGGCTTGGCGAGGGCTGAAGCGCCGACCCGACATTAGTGATCCATTAGTGTGTTTTAGTGGTGCCAAAAATCTGCTTTGATTGCTCCGTGTTTAACCCTCTGATTAAAATCGCCCGGTATCTTTTCCTGTTCGGATTGGCGAACGCCACGTGGGGAGCGGAGGTCGCTTTCCCTTTCGCCGAGGCCACCATCGATGACCTGCAGCAGCAGATGCAAACGGGGCGCCTTACGTCCCGCGACCTGACCGCGGCTTATCTCCAACGCATCGCCGAGGTGGACCGGGCGGGCCCGAAATTGAATGCGGTCATCGAGGTCAACCCAGACGCACTCGCGATTGCCGCGGGGCTGGATGCCGAGCGGAAGGCCGGCAAAGTGCGCGGCCCGTTGCACGGCATCCCGGTGCTCCTCAAGGACAACATCGACACCGCCGACAAGATGCAGACAACGGCCGGTTCACTCGCACTCGTTGGACAGAAGGTGCCGCGCGATGCGAGGGTCGTTGCCCGGCTGCGCGAAGCCGGTGCGGTCATTCTCGGCAAGACCAACTGCACCGAATGGGCCAATTATCGTGGCAACAACGCCAGCAGCGGCTGGAGCGGTCGCGGCGGCCAGACGCGCAATCCCTACGCGCTCGACCGCAATCCCTCGGGTTCCAGCTCGGGCTCGGCGGTGGCGGTCTCAGCGAACCTGTGCGTCGTCGCGATCGGCACCGAAACCAACGGCTCGATCGTTTCGCCCGCGTC
Organism: Lacunisphaera sp.; assembly: GCA_046593155.1. Lineage (GTDB taxonomy): Bacteria > Verrucomicrobiota > Verrucomicrobiia > Opitutales > Opitutaceae > Lacunisphaera. The sequence goes on along the minus strand of JBKJRX010000251.1, from coordinate 2,144 downwards.
CGCGAACGGCATCGTCGGTTTCAAGCCGACGGTCGGTCTGATCAGCCGCGACGGCATCATCCCCATTGCCGCGTCGCAGGACACGGCTGGCCCGATGACGCGCACCGTGCGCGATGCGGCCCTCGTGCTCGCGGCGCTCGCCGGGCCGGATGATCGCGATCTGGCGACGAACGGGATTCCGGCTGGCCTGGCGGCCGAGCTGGCGGCGCCGCTCAAGTCCGGCGCGTTGCGGGGTGCGCGCATCGGGGTCGTGCGCGGGCCGTTTGGGTTTCATGCCCGAATGGAGCCGGCGCTGGCGGCGCTCGTCGCGACGTTGCGGGCGGCGGGCGCGGAAGTGGTGGACCCGGTGAAACTGGGCTCGCTCGGCAAGTTCGGCTCCGCCACCGGTGACGTGCTCTCGTATGAATTCAAGGACGGCATCAATCGCTACCTGGCCGAGCCCGGCCGCGTCACGCCGATGAAGACGCTGGCGGACCTGATCGCTTTTAACGAGGCGCACCGGGCCGAGGAGATGCCGTTCTTCGGGCAGGAGGTGTTCACGTCAGCGCAGGCCCGCGGGCCGCTGACCGACGAGGCCTACCTCGATGCCAAGGCCACCTGCCTGAAGCTCTCGCGCACGGAGGGACTCGATGCGGCGCTCGAGGCCGACAAGCTCGATGCGCTCGTGATGTTCACGCGAGGCGTGGCGACGCTGACCGATCCGCTCAATGGTGAGGGTGGCAGCGGCAGCAGTTCGACCATGGCCGCGGTCGCGGGTTATCCCAGCGTGACGCTGCCCGCCACGCAGTTCTTTGGCCTGCCGGTCGGCGTGTCCTTCGTTGGGCGGCCGTGGAGTGATGCAAAACTACTGGCGCTGGCGGCGGATTTCGAGGCGGCCACGCAGGCCCGGCGCGAGCCGCGGTTTTTGCCCATGGCACCGCTAAAATAGGGGTGTGTTTGTAAAATCGGATTTTCGTGGGCCAGCGAACTTGCTCGCGCCAAATCCGCGCCTGCAAGCAGGCTGCCCACCGCGACAGGAAGGAGCATGATCACATTTTCAAACACGCCTTGCTGGCAGTTTCTCCGCTTGCGGCACCCCCGGAAATCGGCAATCCACTGGATGTTTCCCGCTCGGGTGATGGAATGGCAGACATGAGGGTCTTAGAAAAAGAGGCCACTTGTGAGAATGATAATGTATAAATAACAATAGATGAGTCACTTATATTAGTAATGACTACTGTAATTTGACATTTCTATACTGCTGTTCTATACTGGTGCATGAAGTTCACCTCAACGAGTGTTCCGAATCTCCTAAAAGGCGTGAATGGAACGTATTACCTCCGGGCCAGAATTCGTGGACGGCTCGTTTGGCGGTCTTTGGAGACAGACACCTTCAGCATCGCGAAGCTGCTGCTAGTCGACAAAATGAAGGAGCTGCAGAAGGCCGCCGGAGCCGCTCCGAGCGATCTCCAGTTATCGCGTAAACTGACCTTCGAACAGGGCATGGAAATCTACCGCGCGGAGGTCAACGCACTGCCGCGCCTGAACGCGACCACGAAGCAATTCCGGATGCGTTTCGAGCACACGTTGCGCCGCACCTGGCCGGGCCTCTTTGAAACCGAAATGCGGCGCATTACACCGGAGGCCTGCAATACTTGGCTGCAGCGTTTCGAGAACGGCGGCTCCACTTTTTTGGGGAAGCGAGCCCTGACCAAGAAGACTGCTGGCAACAGCCCGACGACCGTCAATGGCGCGATCGCCTTCATGCAGCGTATTTTTGAAATCGGGGTGAAGGCCGGAATTGTCTACCGTAACCCGGCCGCGGATCTCGAGCGCAAGCCGGCGAAGAAAAAACTACTGCGGCTGCCCAATCGGTCGCAGTTCGCGGCCATTGTCGCCTACATCCGTCGGCAGCCGGGCTGGGGCCGAATCGCCGGCGATCTGGTCGAGGGCCTGGCTTATTCAGGTATGAGAGTGGGCGAGTCCCGCCGCCTGACCTGGAGCCATCTTGATTTCGAGAAGGGGCTCACGGTGATTCCGGGCGAGAAGACGGAGAATGCGCCGCGCATCGTGCCGATGACCGCGGATTTCCGGCGGTTGGTGGAGCAGATCAAAGGTGACACGACCCCCGACCCCAACGCGCGAGTGTTTCGCGCCAAGGAATG
>JBKJRX010000297.1:0-3014 GCA_046593155.1 Lacunisphaera sp. | reverse complement strand
TCTTCGCGGACTGCGACCACGGCTAGGGCGGTTTAACCTGAAGTGTAGCCACAAAGGAACGCATAGATCGCAAAGAAGCAGTCTGAATGGATTGTCGGTCTTTGTGCTCCTTGCGTTCCTTTGTGGCTAAAAATCCGGCTACGATTTTCTCTAAAATGCTCTAGGCTTCGAACGATGGTTCATCGTTCAGCATTCACCGGGCGGTTTTCGGTGCGAAAACGACCGAGCCGCCGACGTGACTGGCGAAGCCGTTGCCTTCACCAGCCGCGCCCCGCTCACCAGCCGATCTGCTGCCAGTCCCGGGTGTTGGCGGGGCGATCGGCAAAGCCCGTGCGGGTGCTGACGGGAAGGCTGAAGCGGATGTCGGTGGCGTAGGACGGCTGCTGGCCGTTTTTGACCGACTGGGCCAGTTCATTCTGACGCTGCCGGGCCTGCTGCACCGTGAGTTTGCCGGCAATGACGTCGTTGGCCAGATTCAGGGCGATGAAGTTGTGCTCCTCGCGATCACATTGGGCGGTCAATTCGCCGGACGTGCGGTTGGCGATGACGCTGCCATCGAACTGCGCCAGCTCCATGAATTTTTCAACCGGAACGTCAAGGGCGAGGGTTTGCACCAGGACGTCGTTGTGCGCGGCCGGAAAATTATGCGGCACGTCCTGATTCACCACGGCGGTGGATTTCCACGGGCGGTTGTCGTGCCAGACGATGCGGTTGGCCGTCACCTCCTGGGGGGCGCCGTATTTGTCGAACATCTTTTTCGCGGCTTCCTGCGCGGCCTGGTTCCAGCTGGCGGTCACCTGCTGGAGACTGACCTGACCCTGACGTTGTCCACCACTGAAGGCCTCAATGCCCGAGCGGAGCACACTGCCTAGATCATTTTTTTGTGATGGTGGGGAGCCAATCGGCCGGCCTTGTTGGGCAGAAGCCAATAGAGCGAGAGCGAGAGCGGAAACGACGGTGAGCGTGATTTTCATGGGAAGGGGAGGAGTTGATTTGATGCCGGTAGTTTCGCACAGGATGCTGCCGGCCGAAATAGGGCGCCGGCTGGAGCCGGGCATAGGGAAATGCCCCGGCTCTCGGCCGGTCCGGAGCAACTGGATCTGCCGGGCCGGATTTCCCGGCCGGTGGATTATGATAAACTGCCGGAGCCTGCGGGCAGGCGAGGTTTGCTCTTCGTGGGCAAAATACCTGCCCGGTCGCCTGCCGCAGGCTCCTCCAGTTCGAAAGAACGAAGGAGCTGCCAACTTACCTGACCGGTCTCTAGCAGTCCACGTCGCGCTGGATCTGGGCGACCTTCTTCTGGACGCGGCCTTCGGCCTGGTCAGCCTGGCCGGAAGCCTGGAGACGTTGATTGCCCACGACGCGGCCGGTGCCTGACTTGACTTTGCCGGCTGCGATCTTGGCGGAGCCGGCGGCTTGATTACGAATGCTGGATTTCATTATTTTTGGAGGGTTGATGGTTACGGCATGAATATAACCGCCGCGGTGATTTGCCGCCATCGGGGGTAATCCGGTTGGGAGGGCCCGAGCGGGGCCCGGGTCGTCCACCCCCGGCACCCGGAACAATGGTTCATCGTCCATCGTTCATTCCGATGAACCCATCGAACGGTGAGCTAGGGAATTAAACAATGAACTTTGAGAGCCATCAGCGGCCCGAAGCCCTCGAGCGGCCAGTCGAGGGAAGGGGATTTCACGCCCTTCTGAAGAGATTCAAAGGCCGGAGAGTTAACCTCACTTCATCCGGAACGATGCAGTGAAATGTAGGGTCGCCGCTCGTCGGCGGACCGTTCCGCGTGCGAACCACGGCCCGGCGACGAGCACCGGCCCTACATTTTAAGACCACACCATTCAGTGATGATCAAAAACCACAGCAGCTGTCGTTAGCCGACCAGCAGTGTTACCACCGCTGCTACTTTCGATTCATTCGTGTGCCTTCGTGTTTATTCGTGGTTCCTCTGCATGGTTCCGGCTTAAAGGCGTGGAGACGCGAAAAGAGGCCGGCATCGCGGTTATCGACAGGGAGGTGTGGGAATTGCCGGGCTGGCCATCATAAACTCATGACAAACAACGGCTATCTCCCCTCTGGGCCAATCGTCTTAGGGAAGATTTTCGGCAGCCCGGCATGGGGTAGGCACCGTATATCGGAGAGGCGTTGGAACGGGTAGCTTGAGAGGCAACGAAATCAACAACCCAAATAAATAATCCTATGAGTCCCACCAAAAAACTGAATTCCTCGCTCATCCTCGCTTGCGGCCTCGCGCTTGTCGCGCTGCCGTGCGCTTTCGCCGGACACGACGAGCATTCGTCTGACGCCATGTTCAAATCGATGGACGCCAACAGCGACGGCCAGATCTCTCGCGCCGAGCATGTCGCCGGCGGCAAGAAGATGTTTTCCGATGCCGACGCCAACCATGACGGCAGGGTCACCGCCGCCGAGATGACCGCCGCCCACGCGAAGATGAAGGCGGACATGCCGGCGAAAGCCGACACGGCAGCGAAAGCCGACAAGGCGGCGAAGGGCGAAATGGACGCCGCCGAGATGATCAAAATGCACGACCAGAATGGTGACGGCCAATTGACCGCGGCCGAGCACGATGCCGGTTGCGACTCGATGTTCACCAAGATGGACAAGAACAACGACGGCTCCCTGAGCAAGGACGAGTGCAAGGAAGGCCAGAAGAAGATGAAGCACTCTTCTTGAGCGCATTCAGTCGTCAGTAGCTAAGAACGGTTCGTAGTGCAGCCCGCGGCTCTTCCCGAGTCGCGGGTTTTTAGTGGGTCCCGTCGATGGGAACTATTGAGGTGTCCCGCAAATATCTTTCAGAAAACCGCTCGGTATAGATCGGGGTTTATCCCCGCATCGGCGGGAATGTCGGGCGTAAAGCCCGACCTACAAATGCAGGTTATTTCTGGGACACCACACTAGGAAGTGTCTTCAAACCCGGTTTGTCATTCTGAACGCAGTGAAGAATCCATCAGAACTTAGGCCGCCTCCCCTCGGAAGCGAGTATCCA
>JBKJRX010000062.1:0-6294 GCA_046593155.1 Lacunisphaera sp. | reverse complement strand
AACACCCGCCGCGGGTTCTGCACATCCAATGCGCCCAGCCCGGCGGGGTTCAGCTGATGCAGATCGGCCACGAGCATGGTGAGGCCCGCCTCCTCGAGCTTGGCGCGCAATTCCGTGCGCAGTTCCACCGGCACCGCGACCTCATCGGCCACGGGTGCAAAGAACGCCTTCAGGTAAAATCCGCTGCCGCCGGTCACGAGCACCTGCCGGCCGCGCGTCAGGATGCCGTCGATCGCCGCCCGCGCTTGGGTGACGTAATGTGTCACATCCATCCGCTCGGTGAGATCGCAGAGGTCGATCAGGTGGTGTGGCACCCGCAGCAATTCCGCCTTGGCGGGCTTGGCGGTGCCGATATCCGCCCCACGGTAGAAAAGCAGCGAGTCGCACGACACGATCTCCGCGCCGTTGGCCTCCGCCCAGCGCAACGCCAGTTCGGTCTTGCCGACCGCGGTGCAACCGGTGAGGACGTGGAGGATGCGGGCCATGGCCGCCATGCAACCATGCCAAGGCTGCACGGCAAAGCCCGATTTCGAACGCATCCGCTTCGGCCCCGCCGCCCTGTGTCAATATCGTTACAACAAAATCCGTGCAATCCGGGCCATCCGGGGCTTTCTTCGAGGGCTTCGCCTTTGAAAGCCCGGTTCATCTTCAACCCCCACTCCGGCAGCAACCGCCGCAACCCCTATCTGCGCGATCGGGCCACCGCCTTCATCAAGGAACGCGGACTGAACGCTACCCTCGTGAGCACCGAGCGGCCGCGCCACGCCACCGAGCTGGCCCGGCAGGCGGTGGCCGACGGTTGCGGACTGGTCGTCGCCATCGGCGGCGACGGCACCATGAACGAGGTCGCTTCGGCCTTGGTGGATACGCCGGCGGTCTTCGGTCTGATCCCGTGTGGCTCGGGCAACGGCCTGGGCCGGCACGTCGGCATCCGCAAACCCAACCACGGCGCTTTTGATACGTTGCTCAACGGCCGGCCGTTGCCGATCGATACAGGCCTGGTCAACGGTTTTGCCTTCTTCAACGCCATGGGGCTCGGCTTCGAAGCGGACATCGCCGTGCGGTTCAGCCGCCTGACCAACCGCGGTCTCACCGGCTACGTCCGGGTGGGTTTCCCTTCGTTCTTTGCGCACCAGCCCGAGCGTTGCCTGGTGAGGCATGCCGGTGGCCGGACCGAAGTCGATGCCTTCACGCTCGCGGTCATGAACTCCGACCAATACGGCAACGATGCCCGCGTCGCGCCCGGGGCGAAGCTCGATGATGGCCGCTTTGAACTGATCAGTGTGCCGCAGGTCGGGTTTTTCGGCGCGTGTGGCATGCTTTACCGTCTTGGCACCGACTCTTTTGACCAGGTCAAGGCCGTCACCCGTTTCAGCGGCGCGGAATTTGTCATCGAGCGGTCCAAGCCCGGCTGGATCCACACCGACGGCGAGCCCCGGGCCACGACTTCGAAACTGGAGATCACGCTAAAGCCGTGCAGCCTGCGGATCATGGTGCCCAAAGAGGTGCCCTGAGTGTAGGTCGGGGTTTATCCCCGACAGCTTGCACAGCACGTCGGGCGTAAAGCCCGACCTACAAATGCATCAACTCGACTTGAACGGCACCATCGTGCCATCGGCCATGACAATCCGGTTACGCCCGCCGTGCTTGGCGGCGTAGAGCGCCTTATCCGCCACCTCCACCAGCTCCGTGGCGCTTTTGGCATCCACCAGGCTGGTCGCGACCCCGGCACTGAGCGTGACGTCGATCGTCAGGTTCTTGCTCTCGAAGAAGCACGGCGTCTCGGCCAGCAGCACCCCGAGGCGCTTGATGTGCTCCGTGGCATTCTTGCCGTCGGTTTCAATCATGATGAGTGCGAATTCCTCGCCGCCATAGCGGGCGACGCGATCCACCGTGCGCACCTGGCCGGCGAGCAGGCTGGCCACGTGCCGCAACACTTCATCCCCCACCTGGTGGCCGTGCGTATCGTTGATTTTCTTAAAGTGATCGATGTCCACCATCACGAGGACGAACGAGCGCTTGAACCGCACGCTGCGGTCCCACTCCTCGTTGAGGATACGCTGGAACTCACGGCGGTTGAGCAGACGCGTGAGCTCGTCGCGCTGGGCCAGCTGGCGCAGCTGGGTGAGCGTCTCACCCAGCTTGAGGGCGTAGCGGATGGAACGCTCCAGCAGACGGGGGTTGAGCGTGGCCTTGACCAGATAATCCACCGCCCCCGCCTCCATGGCCGCGATGTCCACTTCCTCGCTGTCGTCGGCGGTCAGGATGATGACGGGGGTCTCGCAGCCGGCGATCCGGGCTTCGCGCAGCAAGGCCAGGCCGTCCTGGGCATCGAGGCGATAGTCGAGCAGGCACACCGCATATTTGCCGCTGAGGAGCTTTTTCAGTCCTTCCGCGTAGCTCTGGGCCCCGTCCAGTTCGGAGGCCCCTCCGCGAAAATTCCGCACCAGTCCCTGCATCAGTTGCTGCTGGAGACGGTCGTCGTCAATCAGCAGGATCCGGCGGACTTTGGGAGGAGAGACGAGAGACATGGTTCAGGCGACACCCGCGACGAGGTCGGCCGCGGTGATGCGCAACCGTGCCGGCAAACCGGCCCGGTTGTCGAGATTGTCCTTGATCACATTTACCAGCGCGCTGCCCACCACCACACCGTCCGCGACCCGCCCCACCTGTTTCACCTGTTCACGGGTGGAGATGCCAAAGCCCACCACCACCGGCAGCGCGGTATGCTGGCGGATGCGGGCCACGGCCTCGGGGATGTTCGCGGCGATCTGGTCGCGCACCCCGGTCACTCCCTCGCGCGACACATAATAAATGAACCCGGTCGCGGCGGCACCGATCCGCGCGAGGCGGTTGGCCGGGGTGGTCGGGGCCACGATGAAGACCGTCTTCATGTCATGTTTCGTGCAGGCTGCCAACATCTCGCCGGCCTCCTCCGGGGGCAGATCAAGGGTAAGCATGCCGTCCACGCCGGCCTCCTTGGCCATGCGCACGTAGTCTTCCACCCCGTTGGAGAAAACAAGATTGTAGTAGGTGTAAAAGATGATCGGCACCTGGGTCTTCTCGCGCAAACGCTTCACCAGCTCGAACACCCGGGCGGCCGTCATGCCACCGTCGAGGGCCCGCTGCGCTGCCAGCTGGTTGGTGAGGCCGTCGGCCAGCGGATCGGAAAACGGCACGCCCAGCTCGAGCACGTCGGCTCCCGCCTCCAGCACCGCACGACAGGCCGCCAGGGAGGTGTCGAAATCGGGGTCGCCCGCGCAAAGGTAAGCCACAAACGCGGCGCGTTTCTCGCGACGGGTGCATTCAAAAGCTTGGGCGATGCGGTCCATGAAAAGCGAAGAGTCCGGACTCAGACGCCGGGGGTCGAGCGAAAATTACCGACCCGCTTGAAAGGTGCGGCCCTGACTGCTCCGACGGACTTGGTCCGAATGTAGGCTCGGCGCTTGTCGCCGGACCAGACGGCAAACCAAGCCCGCCCTGCCGGCCAGCGGCAGCCCACATTCTCAAACCCGATCTCCCGGCAAATCCAAATCGAATTCCACCAAGACCGGTCGGTGGTCGGAAAGATAGCAGCGCACCACCTCGGCGTGCACGAGCCGGCATTCCTGCGGGAGCAGGACAAAATCCAATGAGAAAGCGGGCAACGCCGCAGGGAACGTGCGACCGACTTTGGGCAGCAGGGTGTAATTATTGGTTTCCTCGCAAAATCCCAACAGCATCGCCGTGGCGTCCGGTTGGTGCGGTGGGTTGTTAAAGTCACCGCACATGACCGGGGGCGCCACCCATTGCGCCCGGCGTTCGGCGGTCCTCGCCGTGATGAACTCCATGAGGATGCCGGCTTGCAGCAGGCGCTGTTTCCGGGAGGCATGGTGGAGATGTAGATTGATGAGCGGTAGCCGCCGGCCCGAGGCGAGCTCGGCCTCGATGAACAGAAACCCCTTGTCGCCCAACTGCCGCCGGCCGAAAGTCGCGGTCTCGGCATGCTTGATCGGCCAGCGCGACAATACCCCGTTGCCATAATTCAGCGGATAGCGCCCGCCGCGCTCATTGGTGAGGCCGATCGCCGTGAAGGGCAGTCCGCAATGCTCGCTCAGAAAAGTCAGGTGATTGTAGCTGCCGTTCCAGCGGGAATTCTCGTCGATCTCCTGCACCGCGACGATATCCGCCTTCACTTTCTTGATGAGCGTGGCGATCTTCAGCAGGTTGCGGCGGATCCTGACCTCAGAACGCAGGCTCTGGTGCACCGGCAAGGTGCCCCGGGCGTGAGCCACATTGAAGGTCAGCAAGCGGTGGCGCGCCATCAGGTAAACGAACGATTCAACCCGGAAACCATTGGAAAAGTGGGGCGGTCAACGGGATTCGAACCCGCGACCCCAAGAATCACAATCTTGTGCTCTAACCAACTGAGCTATGACCGCCGTAAAGGGCCGAGAAAGTCCATGACCGCCTAGCTTCTGTCAAATCCTTCTTTGGGACACGCTCCCGTGTGTCCGAAAGGTCAAAAAAAAGACAAGGGCCTGAGAATTTCCGGACCGGAAAGGAGCGTCGTAACCTTTGTAAAAATCGTCTCGCGTCCGCCCGGGCGTCCGGTATCGGCTGTGAGCCGGACTCATGCAGTTCACCGCGATTCCCCCTCGGGATTCTCGAAACTAAAAAGTGCTCCGATAGGCGGCCTGCTCGCGGACGCCCAAAGAGCGCGAGCTCGCTCGCTGGCCCACCGCCAACTGTCTGAGCCCGGCTGAGGCATGATTTCCTTCAAGAAACTGATGGGCAAGGAAGAGAAGTTCTACTGCTTGGAACTCTATGATTTGGTGGAAACCGCCGTGGACCGCCGCGCGGGCTAACCTTCACACCGGTGGATTGGATCCGCTCGTCGGCAGCACATCCTGCTTGCCGATGTCGCTGTGGCGGATGTCCAGCCCCTTGGAAAGGAACACCATCTCCTCGGCGATGTTGGTCGCGTGGTCGGCGATGCGTTCGAGGGACTTTGAAATGAACATCAGCTCGAGCGCCCGCGCAATCGTGTCGGGTTTCTCGATCATGTAACTGGTCAGCCGGCGATAGAGCAGCCGGTTCAGGTTATCCACCTCGGGATCGCGGCGGATGACGCTGATCGCCTTTTGCTCGTCCTCCTGCACGAAGCAGTCGAGCGCGTCGCGCAACATCTCCAGGGCGATCTTGGACATGCGTGGCAGGTCGGCATAGAGTTCCAGGCGTGGCTCGATGGCGAGCCGGCGCGAGCGGCGGGCGATGCCGGTGGCCTCGTCCCCCACCCGCTCCAGGTCATGGCTGGCCTTCATGCCGACGACAATCAGCCGCAGTTCGGAGGCGACGGGGCCGCGCAGGGTCATGTAGCGGATGGCCTCGTCGTCAATCTGCACCTCCAGCCGGTCGAGCTCGTCATCGGCGGCGATGACTTTGTCGGCCAGGGCGATGTCCGCGTCCATGAGTGCCTTCATGGCGAGGCGGGTCTGGTCGATGGCGCGCTCGCCCATCTGCAGCAGGTGGGAGCGGAAAGCCTCAAGTTCAGCGTCGAAGAATCGTTTCATGGGAAGAGGATTTAACCACTAATGGACACTAATCCCTCACTAATCCGAACCGTAATCCGGAGGTGAATGGGATAGATCCTATTAGTGCTCATTAGTGTGGATTAGTGGTGAACTGTCTTGGTTTGCTCAGCCGAACCGCCCCGAAACATAAGCTTCAGTCTGCGGGTTGGCGGGATTCATGAAGATGGTGCGGGTATCGGCGTATTCGATGAGTTTGCCGAGATAAAAGAAGGCCGTGCGATCGGAGCAGCGCGCGGCCTGCTGCATGTTGTGGGTCACAATCACGATGGTGAACTGCTTTTTCAATCCATGGATCAGTTCCTCCACCTTCGCCGTGGCGATCGGGTCGAGCGCTGAGCAGGGCTCGTCCATCAGGATGATCTCGGGTTCGACGGCGATGGCCCGGGCGATGCACAGGCGCTGTTGCTGGCCGCCCGACAGGCCAAGCGCGCTCTCGTGCAACCGATCCTTCACCTCGTCCCACAGCGCCGCCCCGCGCAGGCTGCGCTCGACGACCTCGTCGAGCCGGGACTTGTTCTTCTGCCCCTGGATGCGCAGACCGTAGGTGATGTTTTCGTAGATGGACTTGGGGAAGGGATTGGATTTCTGGAAAACCATGCCGACGCGCTTGCGGAGCTCGATGACGTCCACGCGAGGGTCGTTGATGTTGACCCCGTCGATGCGGATCTGGCCGGCCGAGACATGCGCGCCGTCGATAAGGTCGTTCATGCGGTTGAGGCAG
>JBKJRX010000336.1:0-23118 GCA_046593155.1 Lacunisphaera sp. | reverse complement strand
CCTCATCACGGCGCTGGCGAAGATCCGCGACCTGAAGGTCATCTCCCGCACCTCGGTCATGCCCTACAAGACCGGCGAGCGGAACCTGCGGAAGATCGCCGCCGAGCTGGGCGTCGCGACCGTGCTCGAGGGCAGTGTCCAGCGGGCTGGCAACAAGGTGCGCCTCAACGTGCAGCTGATCGACGCCCGGACGGATGGGCACTTATGGGCCGAGACCTACAGCAAGGATATCACCGACGTCTTCGCCATGCAGGCGGCGCTCACCCAGGAGATAGCCACCGCCCTCAAGGCCAGCCTGACGGCGGGCGAGCGCACGCTGATCGAGCGCCGGCCGACCGAGAACCCGCAGGCCTACGAACTCTACTTGCGCGCGCGGGTGCTCGACCAGTCGCTGCAGATTTTCTCCTCCCGGCCGGAATACGAGCGCGTCGTCTCGCTCTACGAGGAGGCCGCCGCGCTGGACCCGGCCTTCACCCTGGCCCATGTGCAGGCCTCGATCTCGCACGGCACCATGTTCTGGTTCGCCACGCTGGATCCCACGCCCGAACGCCGGGCCCGGGCGCTGACTGCCCTCGGGAAGGCGCGCTCCCTGGCGCCCGGTTCGCCGGAGGTGCGGCTGGCCGAGGGCTCGTTCGAATACACCTGCAACAACAACTGGCGCGGCGCCCTGGAGGAGTATCGCGCCGCCGAAAGCGGCCTGCCCAACGATGCCCAGCTGCAATACCGCATGGCTCTGGCCCACCGCCGGCTGGGCGAGATGCGGGAGGCGCTGGCGCGTCTGGAGCGCTGCGCCGCGCTCAACCCGAACGAGACGCGCAGCCTCACCACCCTCGTCGAGACGATGGTAGCCCTGCGGCGCTATGCGCCGGTGGTGACTCGGGTCGACCAGCACCGCGGGTTGTTTGTCGGGGATTACAACGCCATGCGATTCCAGCTCATTGCCCGGCAGGAACTCGAACGCGACTGGTCCGCCTTTCTGCGCGGCCTGGCGGCCCTGCCTCCGCGGTCCGGTGACCCACACGGACTCGATGCCGCCTACACCCTCGCACTCAACTCCGGCGACCTGGCCCAGGCGGACCGGATCCTGCAGGACCCACGCTGGCGGACCGTGCTGGGCCTGGGCGGTATTGTGAATGAGCCGGTGGCCCTGCACCGCGCCCAGCTGGCGTGGCTGCTTGGCCGGGCGGACGAGGCCCGGCATTTCGCCGACGAAGCCATCAAGTTTTATCGCTCCGGTCCTTGGAACGCCCGGCAGCAGCCGGTGGCGCAAATGGGCATCGCCCGGGCCGAGGGCTTTGCTGGCCGCCACGAGGCCGCGATACGCGAGGGCCGCGCGGCGCTGGCGTCGCAGGAGGCGATGGACCAGTTCAACCAGGCCTTCGTCCGCCATTGGCTGGGCTGCGTGCTGATCGTCGCGGGCCGGCCCGAGGAGGCTCTGGCGGAGTTGCGCCAGCTCATGGCTGGATTTGGCACCATGAGCCCGGGCGAATTCCGCCATGATCCCATCTGGTCCCGCCTGAAGGACGACCCCCGCTTCGAGGAAATCCTCAAAACCGCCAAGCCGTTATGAGCGAAACCAACACAATGGACTTTGTGGGCGGCGAGCTTGCTCGCGCCAAGCTCTCGTGCGCGAGCGAGTTCGCTGCCCACTTCCAAGCATGAGCGAACCCACCAAAGCCGTTTTTCTGAGTTACGCCCGCGAGGACACGGACGCCGCCCGGCGCATCGCAGACGCCCTGCGCAGCCAGGGCGTCGAGGTCTGGTTCGACCAGGAGGAACTGCGGGGTGGAGAGGCCTGGGATGCGAAGATCAAGAAACAGATCCGCGAGTGCGCGTTGTTCCTCGCCGTGGTCTCGGCGCACACGCAGGAGCGGGCCGAGGGTTATTTCCGCCGCGAATGGAAGCTGGCGGTGGAGCGCACGCAGGACATCGCGGCGGGCGTTCCCTTCCTGGTGCCCGTGACCATCGACGACACGCTGGGGCCGGAGGCGCTCGTGCCGGAGGAATTCATGCGGGTGCAGTGGACCCGCCTGCCCGGGGCGCTGCCCACGCCGGACTTTGTAGCGCAGGTTAAAAATTTGCTTGGTGGCGGCGGCCGGCGCCGGCCGACCATCGCGCCGATGGCCACGGACCAGACCGCCGTCCCGATGCGGCCCCGGCCGCCCTTGACGCCGCTGCCGCCGCTTGCGCCCAAGCCGGTGGCTCCCGTGGTGGCGGTCGCGCCTCCGCCCAAGAAATCCGGCCGGGGTGTCTGGATCTGGGTCGTGCTGGTGCTCGTCGTCATCATCGCCGCCGGTGCCTTTGTATTTCTGCGTGAACCGGAGCCGGCCGCCCCGCCGCCGCGGCCCGTGGCCGTCAAGAAACCCGCCCCAGTTCCCGTCGCGGCTCCGGTGGCCCCGGTCGTGATCGAGAAGTCCATCGCCGTTCTCCCGTTCACCAACATGAGCGAGGAAAAGGACAGCGGATTTTTCGCCGATGGCATCCATGAGGACATCCTCACGAATCTTGCGCACATCGCCGCGTTGCGCGTCGTCTCGCGCACCTCGGTCATGGAATATCGCGGCAAGTCGGAGAACATCCGCTCGATCGCGCAGAAGCTCGGGGTGAGCTATGTGCTGGAAGGCAGCGTGCGCCGCGCCGGTAACAAGGTGCGCGTCACCGGCCAGCTCATCCATGCCGCCACCGACGAGCATATCTGGGCGCAAAGCTACGACCGCGACCTGACGGACATCTTCGCCATCCAGGCCGAACTGGCCCAGCAGATTGCCAAGGCCCTTTCCGCCACGCTGTCCCCGCAGGAGAAGGCCCGGCTGGAGCATCCGGCGGTCGCGAACCCCGCGGCCTACGATCTCGTGCTCCGGGCGCGGGAGATCGACCGCAATGGCAACGACACCCGCCAGGAATTGGATATGCAGGAATCCATGCTGCAACAGGCCGTCACGCTGGAGCCCGGTTACGCGGCAGCTTGGGCGGCTCTGGCGGCGGTGCATGCCCAGATGTGCTTCAACGCCCTCGATACCTCGGAGGCCCGGCTGGCCAAGGCCCAGGCGGCGATCGACACCGCCCGGCGGTTGGATCCGGACAATCCGGAGGTGATCGCCGGCACCGCCCTTTTTTATTATTACGGCCGACGGGATTATCCGCGCGCCTTGGAGGAGATAAGCCGGATGGTCCGGCAATGGCCCAACCATTACATCGGTCCCTTCATGATGGGCCTGATCCAGCGGCGGCAGGGCCAATGGGTGGAGTCGCTGGCCAACCTGCGTCGCGCGGCGGAGCTCGACTCCGGTTCGGCGGAGCAGGCCCGCAACCTGGTCATCTCGCTGGTCGCGATGCGCCGTTACCCGGAAGCGATCATCGAGCAGGAGCGCCGGGTGCGCCTGCTGCCGGAATCGCTGCGTGAGTCGTTCGAGGTGGCGCGACTGAAGTATTTCCTGAGCGGCTCGACCAAGGAAGGCGACGAATTGATGGCCGGCCCGATCGCCGGGCGCTCCACCCCCTTGGTCGCGGCCGGCTACGGCAAGCTTTGGGCGGCGATGAAGGGCGATCTCGCGACGGTGGCCCGCCTTGACCGGGAGCAGCCGGATGCGTGGGGTCCTGCGCTGGGCTCCGGCAGCGGGTCGTCCGCGGATTATGCGTGGAATAACGCCGTGGTCATGGCGGTCCAGGGCGACCTGGCCGGCGCCCGGAAGCGCGTGGCCCAATACCCCCGCGAGCTGCGGGCGCGGCTGGTGAACGAGCCGCAGAATGCGTCGGTCCTGATCGCGCTGGCCCAGATCGAGGCGCTGATGGGGCGCAAGAAGGAAGCGCTGGCGGCAGCCCAGCAGGCGCGGACCCTCATGCCCTACAGCCTGGATGCACTCACGGCGCGCAACCCGCATCTCGCGCTGGCCTTCGTGCTCGCCTGGAACGGCGACAAGGAGGCGGCCTGCGCTGAGATCCGGCAGCTGGTCGCGACGGGCGGGCAGCACAGCGTCCACTGGTTTAAAAACGGCCCGTGGTTCGCACCGCTCAAGGGCTATCCCGCGTTCGAAGCGCTGATCAACGACCCGAAGAACAACGCGCCGCTGTTCTGACGAACCGCGGAACGCTCAACGCCCAACGTTTAACTTTTAACGCCTAACGCCAATCGTCCCATGACCACACCAAACTCCAGTCCAGCGGAACCCAACTTGAGTGTTAAAAGTTCAGCGTTAAACGTTGAGCGTTCCGCCCCGGAAGGGGCGGCCTTCCATGACGATGTGTGGGAGGACTTGCTCAACTACATCGAGGAAAAGCGCGTGATCCCCATCGTCGGGCCCGAGCTACTCAAGGTGGAGACCGAGTCCGGTCCGCGGCTCCTGCTCGAGTGGCTCGCCGAGAGGCTCGCCGCCCGCCTCAACGTCGATCCCGCCCCGCTGGCGAAGCCGCTCACGCTGAACGACGTCGTCTGCAGTTACCTGACCAACCACGGCCGGCGCGAGGAGGCCTACACCCGGCTCCGCACCATCATGCGCGAGGCGGCGTTCGCCCCGCCGCTGCCGCTGCGGCAGCTCGCCGAGATCACGGATTTCAACCTCTACGTCTCGATGACCTTCGACCCGCTGCTGGAGCAGGCGGTCAACGCCGTCCGCTTCGGCGGCTCGGCCAACACCGAGGTCATCGCCTACGCGCCCAACCGCGTCGCCGACCTGCCGGTCGAGCGCGACGACCTGCAGCGCCCTGTCGTCTACCACCTCCTCGGCCGTCTCTCCGCCTCGCCGACCTACGTCATCTCCGACGAGGACATGCTGGAATTCGTGTGCGCACTGCAAAGCGAGCACCTGACGCCGGAGAAACTTTTCCACGCCCTCGAGCACAACCACCTGCTCGTCATCGGCAGCGATTTCTCCAACTGGCTCGCCCGGCTCTTCCTGCGCATGACCAAACGTCGCCGCCTCTCCGACCCGCGCGACGTGGGCGAGATCCTCGCCGACAGCCACAGCCTGAAGGACGTGCGCCTCGTGTCGTTTCTGCAGCAGGTGAGTGTCCGCACGCGGATGTTCTCCGGTGCCGAGGAATTCGTCGCCGAGCTGCACCGCCGCTGGACCGCGCGCCGCCGCGGCGCCCCCGCGGGCGCGACCGAGCCGTCGCGCTTCCTGCCGCCGGCCCGGGAGATGCCGGAGAACGCCGTGTTCATCAGCTACGCCCGCGAGGACCTGCCCGCCGTGCAGAAGCTCAAGGCCGCGCTCGACGCCGCCGGCATCACGACCTGGTTCGACATGGACCGGCTGGAGAGCGGCGACGACTACGACCACAAGATCCGCAGCAACATCGCGCGCTGCTCCTTCTTCATCCCGGTCGTCTCGACCACCACCCAACGGCGGCACGAGGGGTATTTCCGCCGTGAGTGGAACTACGCCGTGGACCGCACGCGCGGCATGGCCGACGGAGCGGTGTTCCTCCTGCCGGTCTGCCTCGACGCCACGACCGAGGCCGACGCCGTCGTGCCCGAGAAGTTCAAGGCCGTTCACTTCAGCCGCCTGCCCGGGGGCGAGCCGCCGCCGGAATTCGTCCAACGCGTCCAACAGTTCTTCAACGCCCGCCGCGTATGAGAGCGCTGCGCAGCAACGCTCAACTTTTAACGTTTAACTTTTAACGCCCAATGGCTGTTCAACACCTCCCGTCGCTTCAGCCTTCGCGCGGCCTATGGCTGACAAGTGTCGCCGGGCCGGTTTGCGCCAGTCCTGCGGTCCGCCGACTAGCGGCGACCCTACATTTGGGCGAAACGCTCAACGCTTAATCTACACGCCCAATGACCAAAAATAATCCCCATACCCCGGAGCCCAATTTGAGCGTTAAAAGTTCAACGTTAAAAGTTGAGCGTTCCGGCGCCGCGCCGGCCGCGCCGGTGGCCACCGTGGACGCGGCCAATCCCTGGCTCGGGCTGGTCTCTTTCACCGAGGAAACCCGTAGCTACTTCCACGGCCGCGAGGAGGAGGGCGCCGAGCTCGGCCGCCGCGTGCAGCGCAAGCTCCTCACGATTCTTTTCGGCCAGTCCGGTCTCGGCAAAACCTCCATTCTGCAGGCCGGCCTCGTGCCGCGCCTCCGGCCCGAGGGCTTCTGCCCCGTTTATGTGCGGCTCGATTACGATCCGCATTCGCCGCCGCCGGCCGAGCAGATCAAGCGCGCGGTCTTCCGCGCCACGGAGGCCGCCGGCACCTGGACCCAGAGCGGCACCGCCGTCACCGGCGAGACGTTGTGGGAATTCCTCCACCACCGGGACGACCTACTCAAGGACGCCAGCGGCCGCACGTTGACGCCCATCCTGATCTTCGACCAGTTCGAGGAGATTTTCACGCTCGCCCAATCCGACGACGCCGGGCGGAAGCGCGCCCAGGAATTTCTGGCCGATCTGGCCGACCTGGTGGAGAACCGCCCGCCGGTGGCGCTCGAGGAGCGGATCGACCGCGACGAGGCCGACGCCGCCAAGTTCGACTTCGCCCGGGCGGACTACCGCATCCTCATCTCGTTGCGCGAGGATTACCTCGCCCATCTCGAGGGGCTGAAGGGCCAGATGCCCTCGGTCACGCAGAATCGCATGCGCCTCGCGCGCATGACGGGCCCGCAGGCCGTGGCCGCGGTGCGCGCGCCCGCGCCGCATCTCGTCAGTGAGACGGTGGCCGAGGCCGTCGTGCGTTTCGTCGCCGGCGGCGCCGACCTGGCCCGCGCCGAGGTCGAGCCGTCATTGCTCAGTTTGATCTGTCGCGAGTTGAATAACACCCGCCTGGCCAAGGGCGAGGCCGAGATCTCCGCCCACCTGCTGGAGGGTTCGCGCGACACCATCCTGTCCGAATTCTACAAGCGCGCCCTGAAGGACCAGCCGCCCGGCGTGCAGATCTTCATCGAGGACGTGCTGCTGACCGACTCAGGCTTCCGCGAAAGCGTGGCCGAGGAACGCGTGCGCAAGGGTTTCGCCGCCGCCGGCGCCGCGGAGGGCGCGCTCGCCGTGCTCGTCGACCGCCGCCTGCTGCGCGTCGAGGATCGCCTCGACCTGCGGCGCGTGGAGATCACGCACGACGTGTTGTGCAGCGTCATCGGCGCCAGCCGCGGCGTGCGTCGCGAGCGCGAGGCGCTGGCCGAGTCCAAGCGCCAGCTCGCCGCCCAGCGCGAGCGCGAGCTCGCGACCCGGCAGGCCCTCACCCGCGCCCGGCGCATCGCGGCCGTCGCGGTCGTCATCATGCTCGCCGCCATCGGCAGTGCGGTCTTCGGCTGGATCAACATGAGGCGGGCCGAGGCGGCCGACATGGAGGCCCAGACGGCGCGCCTGCTCACCGAGCGGGCGCGCGGCGAGGCTGAGAAACTCGTCGGCTTCCTGCTCGAGGATTTCTACGAGGAGTTGAAGCCCACCGGCCGCGTCGAGATCGTGAGCAAGCTGGCCGACAAGGCCGTGGCCTATTACGACGGCCTGCCGCCGGAGCTGATCAACACCCAGACGAAGCTCTACCGCGGTCTCGCGCTGACGCGCAAGGCGAGCGCCCTCACCGTCGGCGGCAAGCTGGCGGAGGCCAAGGCGGTGGCCGCCCAGGCGCGGAAAATCTTCGAGGAGCTGCGGGCCGCGGGCGACCAGAGCGATGAGGTCACCGTCGGGTTCGGCCTCACGGCTTACTCCACGGTGGCCATGGGCATCGCCTCGTTCGACCGGGCCGAGGTCGAGCAGGCGGTCAAATTGCTGCGGCCCTTGGTGGCCTCGGGCCGGGCCAGCCGCGCCGCCCGCCTGACCCAGGCCGATCTCCTGCAATACCTCGCGCATGCCCAGCAGAACGCGGCCGATGGCATCATCCTGTGTGAGGAGTCGCGCAAGATCCTCGCCGACATGGGGGCGTTGGATTTCTCGGATCTCACGGCCGCCTCGATTTACGGTGACGTGACCGATTCGCAGTCCCGCATGGCGCAACGCCTCGGCCGGACGGACGAGGCCGAACAGCTGTCCCTGATCGTCGTCGACGTGGCGGAGAAGGTGCTGGAGCAGCGGCCGGGCGACCTGCGCGCCATGCAAAACCGCTATTACGCCGCCAACATGCTCGGCACCGTGGCGATGGACCGGGACGACTGCATCAAGGCCGAGGCCAGCTTTGCCCGATCAGCGGATGCCGCCCGCACCTACACGCTCTTCAATCCCGCCGACAGCGTGAGCTGGAATCTGCTCATCACCAGCGGCCAGGACCTGGCGGCGGCCTACATCGAACAGGGACGGATTTCCGATGCCGAGCGCATCCTGCACCAGACGGTGGCCCTCGAGCATGATCCGCGCAACAAGACCGGGGCGGATGGCGGCATTTTCTGGGCCTGGCGCACGCTGGAGGGGCTGGCGGCGCAGCAGGGAAATTTGCGGTCGGCCCGGTCGGCCTTGGCGGAGATGCGGGAGGTCGGCCCCATGGTCGTCAAGGATCGCAATCTCGGCAAGGAGCTGGCCGAGATCACCAGCATGATCACCGAGAGCGCGGAATTCGACATCCTGGCCGCGGAGGGGGACTACGCCACCATCCGCACCCGGGCGGCCGACCTCATCGCGCGGCTGGAAAAGCTGAAAGGCGAGAACGACCGTAACGTCGGTTTCCGCAATGAAAACCTGCGTCGCAACCGGGCGGCGCTCACCGAGGCGGCCTTGCGGCTGGGCAACTTTGAAGAGGCGGTGACCCTCGCCCGCCAGGCGGTCGAGAAACCGATCATCGGCCGGGTGGACCAGCTGGCCAAGGAGGAAATCGAAGCCCGCGCCAAGCTCCGCCTCGGGCAGGCTTTGCTCGGCGCCGGCAAGCAGGCGGAAGCCCAGGGCCCGCTCGCGGAGGCGCTGACCTATTACCGTGGTCGGCAAACCAAGGGCGCAGCCGGAACAAATTTCCGGCAGGATTTCGCGCGGAGCCTCTACTTTGCGGCCCGGGCGCAGTCCGGCGACGCGGCGAGCCGCATCCAGGCCCTGGCGCTGCTCGACGAGGCCATGACCGTGCTGGGCGGACTCACGCTTGAGGCCCAGCAGCTGCGCAACAGCAAAGAACTGATCAAGTGGGTGACGGATGCGCGCCGCGAGGCGCGGGACAGGATGGGCGAGTAGGAGGAGTGCTGAACGTTGAACGCCCAACTTTTAACGCGGAACGTTTAATGACTGAATCAGGCACTATCGGGCACTGTAGGGTCGGCGCTTGTCGCCGGACCGGCGGATTTCCAACGGTCTTCGCGCCGGTCGTCTTTGTGGGCGGCGAGCTCGCTCGCGCCACCGGCCGGTGCGCGAGCGAGCTCGCCGCCCACTTTCAATCATGAGCGAGCCCGGCAAAGCGGTCTTCCTTTCCTACGCGTCCCAGGACGCGGAGGCGGCGAAGCGCATTGCCGACGCGCTGCGGGCCTTCGGGATCGAGGTCTGGCTCGACCAGGCGGAGTTGCGCGGTGGCGATGCCTGGGACGCGAGTATCCGCCGCCAGATTCGCGAGTGCACGCTGTTTGTCCCGATCATCTCCGCCAACACGCAGGGGCGGCGCGAGGGTTACTTCCGCCGCGAATGGAACCTCGCGGTCGAGCGCATCCTCGACATGGCGCACGGCACGCCCTTCCTCGTGCCGGTGGTGGTGGACGACACGTCGGAGGCCCGCGCGCTCGTCCCGGAACAATTCCTGCGCGTCCAGTGGACGCGCCTGCCGCGAGGTGTGGCCGATGAGAAGTTCGTCGGCCAGGTGAAGCGGCTGCTCGCACCTGCCGCGGAGCCCGAAACGGCCTTAAGGTCGCGCGCGGCGGCGGCGTCCGGCCGGCGTGGGCCACGCTGGATCTGGGCGGTTGCGGCGCTGGCCGTGGCCGGCGGGGGCATCGGCCTGTGGTCCGCCCGTCGCGGCGCGGGCGAATTGCAGGTCAACGATCGCGCGATCGCCGTGCTGCCCTTCATCAACCTCAGCGACGACCGCGAAAACACGCACTTCGCCGACGGCGTGCATGAGGACATCCTGACCAACCTCGCAGGGGAGCGCCGGCTGCGCGTCGTCTCGCGAACCTCCGTCATGCAATACCGCGACTCCAAGCTCACGGTGCGGGAGATTGCCGGGAACCTCAACGCCGCCTATATCCTCGAGGGCAGCGTGCGCGGCCGCGGCAGCAAGGTGCGCGTGACGGTGCAGCTCATCGACGCCCGCACCGACGGGCACACCTGGGCGCAGACCTACGACCGCGATCCCAGCGACATCTTCACCACTCAGACGGAGCTTGCTTCCGAGATCGCCGGCGAACTCCGGGCGCGCATCGCGCAACGATGAGCCGGTCCCGCCCCCGTTTCCATCCATGAAGCCTTCCGCCCCTCCCAGGATCGAACCACCGGCCCTTCGTGTTGTTCACCTGTTTGTCCGCGTGATACTGGCACTGTTCATCACATTTTTCTTAGCGCTCGTGCTGTGTGTGCTCTCGGAGAGACTGAGGGACATCATGGTCGCGACGTTGGGCGTCGGCGACCCTGCGAGGGCAAATCCGCCGGTTTTGCTAGCGGTGATCATCGGCCAGATCGTGCTGGGGGGCGGGCTCATCCGGCTGTCCCGGCGGTTCTCCTGGCGGGCTCTGCTGGGTGTCGGTGCGATGGTCGCCGCAGTGCTTGGTTATATGGCCAAGGACGACGCCACCGTGCACCGTCTGCAAACCATCGAAGAAATCATCCCGTTGCACCCGGACGACGAGGCGAGCTACGCGGTGTTGATGCGCTATGGCAAGCGCCACCCGGCCAGCCGCGATTTCAAGCTCTCAAAGCTCAGCTGGAAAGCGAGCCCGGAAAAGCCGGAGGACTGGGTGAAATTCATCCTCCAGCATCGGCCCGAGGTGGAGGCGGAGTGGGAGGAACTAGCGCCGGTGCGGCAGTGGTGGGCCGAGCTCAACGGTTTCGAGCAAATCGCCGACCTGATGCCGCCGCGGCTCGATGGCGAGCTGCTGGCCTTCGCGCCAGTCAGGGCGCTGGCCCAGCGTGGCTGCGCCATCGCCACCTTGCAGGCGCTTGACGGCCAAGGCGACGCCGCGATGGCGACTGTGCTTCCGCTGCTGGAGGTCAGCCGCAAGCTGCAGGAAACGGGTCGCTCGCTACTGATCCAGATGATCGCCATCATCGTAGAGCGGATGGCAATGCAGACCGCGGGTTTCACGCTCGAGCGCGCGCCCGTCTCGCCGGCACTCCGCGCGCGACTCGTCGCCGCGTTGTCCCGGTCGGGCGGAGGCGAGACCGGCGCCCGGCGACTGGTCGCCGTCGAGCGGATCATCGGACAAAATACTATTCTGAATTCCCGTTTGCACGAGGCGGTGGACCTGGAAACCGACAGCGGCTCGCTGCGATGGATGCTGGGCACGCTCGAATTGTTCATCTACAACCGGCGCGCCACGGCCAACTTGCTGGGTGATTTCCTTGTTGAGGCCGAGGATCTCGTAGGCCGCCGCAGTCTCAAGGAGTATGACGACCGGGCGCGGCGGTTCCTGGAATACGACGCGCGACCGCGGTTCAAGAATCTTGGCGGCCGGTTGCTGGCCGTGTCCGCGGTCCCTGCCTACAGCAAGGTCGCGAATAGCTTCTGGAAAATCCAGGATGAGCGTGCGGCCCTGCTGGCGAAGCTCGGGACGCCCCCGCCCGCCGCGCCATGACCGACAGGGGCAAAGCGGTCTTTCTCAGCTACGCGTCCCAGGATGCGGAAGCGGCGAAGCGCATCTGCGATGCTTTGCGGGCCGCTGGCGTCGAGGTGTGGTTCGACCAGAGCGAGCTGAGGGGTGGGGATGCGTGGGACGCGATGATCCGGAAGCGCATCAAGGAATGCGCGCTGTTCGTGCCGGTGATCACCCCCAACACCAACGCCCGGCCCGAGGGCTATTTCCGGCTGGAGTGGAAGCTGGCGGTCGACCGGTCGCACTTGATGGCAGACGACGCGCCGTTTTTGTTTCCGATCGTCGTGGGCGACGTCACCGACACCACGGCCCGCGTGCCGGACAAGTTTCGCGACGTGCAGTGGACGCGCCTTCGCCTCGACGAGACGCCGGGCGAGCTGGCGGGGCGGGTGGCGCGACTGCTGGCGGGAAATTCCTTGGAGCCGGGGCGCCCCCGCCCCGGAAGTCGCGGCGAGGGCGCCGCGGCTCCAGCGAATCACAGAGTCGCCCGCTGGCAGTGGTGGATGATTTTTCCGATCATCGGCACGATCATGGGCCTGATGTTCGCCGCCATCCCGCTGTGGAAGATGATCCAAGGTCCGCCGCCGAAACGGCCACCCCAGCTCCAGACCCCGGATCCCAAACCCCAGACCCCAACCCTTTCCCCGGCCCGGCAGCTGGCTGAGCGGGCGAGGGCGCTGAGCCTCGACCAATACAATTCCACGGTGTCCGACTACGCGACCGCGGAAGGTCTGATCCAAAAGGCCGTCGAGATGGATCCGAACGACACCGAGATCTGGGCCATCGCGTCGCTTTTCCACACGTCCATCCGGACCCGCGGCTTCGATCAAACGTCGGGCCGGCGCGAGCAGGCGCGGTCGGCCGCGGAACGGGCCATCAAGCTCGCCCCGGATTCAGTCAACGCGCTGTTCGCTCTCGGCCGCACGCAGCGTGACTCGGATGGGGCCGCGGCGGAGCTTACCTTCAAGCGGATCCTCGCGCTCGACCCGAACCATGCGGACGCGATGTCGCAACTGGGCTGGATGTGCGACCTGACCGATCGCTTCGACGAAGCCCTGGCGTTTTACGACCGGGTCCTCGAGCTGGATCCGCAGGACGCCCCGCTGACCCACTACCTCCGTTATCTCCTGTTCTTCCATTACGGCCGTTTTGCGGAGGCTGAGGCCGAGATCCGGCGGTCGGTTGCGCTCCAACCGTCCGCGAATTCGATCACCGGCCAGGCGATGGTGGCGCTCACCTGGCGGGGCGATGCCGAGGCGGCGGCGAGGGCGCTCGCGGCCGCGCCCGCGGAACTCCAATCCCAGACCCGGCTGATCTGGATCGGCGCGATCGTGCACCTGGCGCGGCATGATCCGGCGGAGGTGCTGCGCACGCTCTCCCGGACCGAGACCGACTACCTCCAGGACAATTGGTTCGCGGGACCCAAGGCCCTCTTCGCCGGCTTGGCGCACCGCCAGGCCGGACGCCATGAGGCGGCGCGGGTGGCTTGGGAATCGGCGCTGGCCGTGGTGGATGCGCGGATGAAAACCGCACCCGACAGCCGGGCACTGCATCTGGCGCGCGGCCAATTGCTGGCATGGTTGGGTCGGACGGACGAAGCCCGGCGGGAGGCGCGGACCCTTGAGGAGATGAATCGCGCACCGGCCGCGGCGGATTGGATCTTCGCGCCCATGATGGTCCACGCTGCGCTGGGTGACGCCGCCGCCGTGGTGCCGCAGCTGGAACAAGCGCTGGCGTGGGATGGAAAGAAAAATATCGGCTGGCCGCTCACCCCCGCGTTGCTGCGGGTGGATGCGCGGTGGGACGCGCTTCGCAGCGATCCCCGCTTCCAGAAGCTCTGCGAGGAACGACCGGGAAAATCCGCCGTCGCGTTGTCGCCGACCCGCGAGGTGTCTGCGCTCGTGCGCCAGGGACGGGAGATGTTGGAGAAATATATCACCGATGATACCCAGCGGGAAACCCTCAGCCTGGCGGAGGAACTGGTCAAGCGGGCGGTGCAGGCCGACGTCACCGATGCCGATGCGTGGTCGCTCACTGCCCAGGTGGCCAGCAGCTACATCGTGTCGGGTCGCGACCGGCTCCCCGCGCGTTACGCCGCGATGAATTCCGCCGCGGAGAAGGCCATGCAGCTGGCGCCGAAGTCGGACGAGGCGCTTTATGCGCGGGCCGTCGCCTATCGGCTGCAAAGCACGACGAGGACGGAGGCCGAGCGATTGCTGCGCGAGTTGTTGGCGCGCAATCCCGCGGACCGGCGGATGATCCGCATGCTTGGAAATGTCCTGCAGAATCGGCAGGCTTACGGGGATGCGCTGATGGCCTACCGACAGGCGGCGGCGCTGCCGGGCGGAGATGCCCGGGCCGAGCTGTATTGCGCGGAGATGCTCCTTAAGATGAACCGTCACGACGAGGCGGAGGCCGCCGCCGAGCGGTCGCTCGCCGTGCAACCGACCGGCACGACCTGGCTGTTCAAAGTGAATCTGGCGCGCCTGCGGGGCGATCTCGCCCGCGCCCGCGCGGAGCTGGCCAAGGTCCCGCCGGCGGTCCTCCTGGATGACCGCGGGGCGTCGGTGGCGGCCAACGTGTGGTTGTGGAGCCGCGAGCCGGAGAAGGTCATCGCCGCGCTCGAGGTCATCCCCGGCGACGACCTTTACAACGCATTCTTCTACGGACCGAAGTCCCTGATGCTCGGCTTTGCCCACCAGCTGGCCGGTCGGGAGGCAGTGGCGAAGGTGCAATGGCGGATTGCGTCGAAAAATCTGGAGGCGCGGGTGGCGGCCGACCCGTCGATGGCGATCAATCCGCTTTATCTCGGCACGAAGATGTTCCTGGATTTCCTCATCGGCGATCCCAACCGGAAGGCCGAGGCGGAGCAGATGCTGCGCCTCTACGTGCAGATCGGCGTGACGGTGGATATGGATCCCGCCTGGGACCCGGCAAAGATTTTCACGCTCCTGGGCCGGCAGGATATCATGATCGATCTCGCCGAGATGATGCTCAAGAGCGGCGAGATGCCCGGCCTCCGCGAACAGTTGCGAACCGACCAACGCTACGCTCCCCTGCGCGGCAACCCGCGGTTTGACGCGCTGCTCAAGGAACCGTCCTCCTCCGCCAAGGCTACGGAGGACAGGGAGGCGAAGAAGGAATGAACGCTCAACGCCCAACCTTTAACGCGGAACGCCCAATGACCGGACGGGAGATACAGTTTCTAGCATGGAGAACGCAGACGAAATCCGGTGATGGTTTTGTGGGCAGCGAGCTTGCTCGCGCAGATGCGCGTGGCGCGAGCAAGCTCGCCGCCCACTTTCAATCATGAGCGAACCCGGCAAAGCTGTTTTCTTGAGCTATGCTTCGCAGGATGCGGAAGCCGCCAAGCGCATCTGCGAGGCGCTCCGCGCCGCCGGTGTGGAAGTCTGGTTCGACGCCGAGGGCGGACTCGAGCACGGCGATGAATGGGACCAGAAGATCCGCCGCCAGATCAAGGAGTGCGTGCTTTTCCTCCCGATCATCTCGGCGAACACCCAGGCGAGGGAGGAGGGCTATTTCCGCATCGAGTGGGAGCTGGCGGCCCAGCGTGCGCTCGGCATCGCGTCGGGCGTGGCCTTCATCCTCCCCATCGTGATCGACGACACGCGCGAACCCGACGCGCTCGTGCCCGACCGTTTCCGGGCCGTGCAATGGACCCGGCTCCGCGGCGGCGAGCTGTCGCCCGAGGTCAAGGCGCGTTTCCTCAAACTCTGGTCGCACCGGACGGGGGCGTTGAAACACGAGGCCGTTTCCCAAGGACAGATGACTGAGGTCGGAGGACGGCAGGTTTCGGCGAGGATTTCGTCCCCGGGCTGGAAGATCTATGCCGGGCTGGCCGTGGCGATTTTCGCTTTGGTGGCGGTCGCGGGTTGGTGGCTGCTCCGGCGAGAGGCTCCGGCCGTGGCCGGTCCGTTGCCCGCTCCGCCGGCTTCCGAAGCCCGGCAGCTGATGGAGAAGGCCCGGGCGCTTTACATCAATCGGCTCGACACGTCACGGGATGACTGTGTGCTCGCGGAGGACCTCCTCAAGCAGGCGCAGGGCAAGGAGGCGAACGACGCGGAGGTGTGGGCCTCGCTGTCGCACCTGCACAGTTACGTGTTCATGCGGGGTTGGGACCTGAACATTCAGCGCCGGGAAGCGGCCCGGGTGGCCGCGCAACGTGCGATGCGGCTCGATCCGGCCTCCTTCGAGGGCCGGCTGGCCGAGGCATTTCTATTGGCTGACACAGGACCGGAGTCACTCGAGAAGGAACGATTGCTGCGCGCGTTGCGCACGGAGCGGCCGGCGGAGAAGCGGTTGCTGCGGGCCCTGGCCTCGGTGCTGGACCGTCGGGGCGAGCTGGCGGAGGCCGATGCCCTCAGCGACGAGGCTGCGGCGCTGCCCGGCGGCGACCCGCTCTCGCTTTACAACAAGAGCCTCCGGCACTGGTTCGCCGGCAACACCGATCGGGCGGAAGCGGCCATGGCCGCCACGCTCGAGCAGGCGCCAGCCTTCACCGGCGCGCTGATCTTTACCGCCTGGTATGCGGCCAACCTCCACGGCGATCTTGAGCGGGCGCGCGCGACCATCGGCCGCATGCCGGCTGGCGAGATGCGCGAGGACCGGCCTGCGTATTTCGCCTACTTCATCGAGCTGCTGGCCCGCCGGCCCGATGCGGCCATCGCCCGGCTGCAGGCGGTGCCCCGCGCCTGGATCGAGGACAACTGGTATCGCGGCCCGAAGGCTGCGCTGGTCGGCGATGCGCTGCAGGCCGGCGGCCGGCCGGCCGCGGCGGCGATTGAATGGCGGAGCGCCCTCCGGCAGATCGAGGAGATCCTGCAGGAGAGGCCGAATTACCATATTGCCCTCGTTCGCCGCGCGCAGCTCCTGGCGAAGCTCGGGGAGCGGGAGCAGGCGGAGACCCAGTTCAAGGCGCTCGTCGAGCGGGCCGGCGTCAGCCTCGCGGGTGACGCGCCCGTGCCGCCTTGGGCGACGGAAATGCTGATCCTGCTGGGCCGGCACGAGGAGGCGAACACCCAGATCTCGCGAGCGCTCCGACGCGAGCGCCGCGCGGTGGAATACACCGCCGCGACGCTCCGGCTCGACCCGAAGTTCGACCCCGTGCGCGCCAAGCCGGAATTTGCCCGGGTCATCGCCGAGGCCGAGGCCATCGAGCAGGCGGCGGCAGCCGCCAGCCAGCCGCCGCGCGACTGGCCGAAGGACCCGGAGCTGAAGAAGACCATGACCCTCATCTTCGGGCTCGACAGCATCGCGCAGGACTTCGCCCTGGCCGAGGACCTCGTCAAGCCGGAGCTCGCCGCGCGGCCCAATGATCCCGAGGCCGTGACCGTCGCCGCGGTCGTGGCGCAGGAACACCTCACGCGCGGTTTCGACACGACGCAGACCCGTCGCGCGCAGGCGCAGAAACTCGCGGAGCGGGCGGTGCAGCTCGCGCCCGACAACCCGGATGCCCTCGCGGCCCTGGGCCACTGCCTGCTTTACATCGGGGCGCAGCTGCCGCGGGCCGAGGAACTGGTGCGGCGGGCCATCGCGCTCCGGCCTGATGAACCCCGCTATCACCGGATGCTTTACGGCATCCTGGGCCAGCTGCGGCCCGGCCCCGAGACGGAGGCGTTCGGCGCGCGGATGGCCGCATTGTTCCCGACCAACGTGCTGGTCCGCTACGACCTGGCGCGGGGCGCCAAGGACCGGAACGACCTCGTCGCGTTCGAACGGGAGCTGGATGCGACGCTGGCGATCTCGCCGCTTGCGACCGCGCTGGTGTGGAAGAGCTGGGTGATGCTTTACGTTCACGGTGACGTGGCGGGCATGCGGGCCTGGCTCGATCGCGTGCCCGAGCGCCTGCGCCAAGGCACCCGTTTTGCCAGCGCGCTGAGCACCTGCGCCGGCCTCAGCGGCGAGACAGGGCCGGCGATTGACCTGCTCAATGATCTCCCGGACACGTGGCTGACCGATTTCGACTTCACCGGTCCGAAGGCGCTGCTGCTGGGCGATCTCCACACCATCGCCGGCCGCAAGGATCTCGCCCGGCTGCAATACGAGGCGGCCCTCGCCGAGATCAAGCTCGAGAAAACGCGCAGTCCCACCGAGCTGCGCGTGCGCCGCGCCGAGTTCTGGACGCTGCTGGGCCTGGGCCTGCGCGACGAGGCGCACGCCGTGCTGCGGATCCTGCTGGATGCGCAAACCGGACCCTACCGCATCTCAATGAACAATTCCTGGTGGAGCGGTCCCATCCGCTCGTGCCTCCTGCTGGGTGAACGCGACTCCGCGCTGGCCCTGCTCAAGGAAGTGGTGGCCGAGCCCGCCGTCCGGCTGATCATCCGCAACCAGTTCAAGGTGGACCCCCGCATGGCGCCGTTCCGCGACGACCCGGAGATCAAGGCCCTGCTCGCGGGGCCGTCCTCCTCCGCCAAGGGTATGGAGGACAGGGAGGCGGGGAGGAAGTGAACGCTCAACGTTTAACTTTTAACGTTCAATGAAACCGACACGGCGTATCATTGTAGGAGCCTGCTTGCAGGCGATGCGGACGTTGAATCGCCTGCAAGCAGGCTCCTACATTTCAATACGGCCGAAACCAAACACCGGAGGCCGAGACCTTGAGCGTTGAGAGTTCAGCGTTAAACGTGGGCGTTCCGGCGCTGCCGGAGTTGTCCCCCGGCCGGGGCGGGTGGGCTGATGTGCTATCATACTTTACATATGGTCAGACTATAAGCCAACTACGCTGGCATGGTAAATCGTCCTTTCTGGCTGGAGCAGATGGAGCAGGCGCGGCGGCGGACAGAGGGAGATTGTCCGCCAACCCAGTCGAAGGCATAGGCCTAGGCGCGCCCGGGGAAAACCCGCTTGCTTGCAAGATAGAAATCGATTTCTAATCTGCAAATGATCGCGCGCGACATGACTGCCCTGGTCCGGGCCCGGCTGAAGGATTATCCGGCGGTGGGGCTCGTCGGGCCCCGGCAGACGGGCAAGACCACTTTGGCCCGGGCGCTTTCCTCCATGTATTTCGATCTGGAGCAACCGGCCGAGCGCATCCGCCTTGATTTGCAGTGGGATGCCCTGATGAAGCAGAAAAAACCCGTGGTGCTCGACGAGGCGCAGGCCTGGCCGGAGGTGTTCCCCCGGCTGCGCGGCGCCATCGATGCCGACCGCAAGCGGGTTGGCCGGTTTTTGCTGCTGGGCTCGGTGTCGCCGTCGTTGATGCAGCACGTCTCCGAATCGCTGGCCGGCCGGCTGGGGCTGGTCGAGCTGGCGCCCTTGCTTTGCTCGGAGTTGCCCGCCGTGCCGTTGGCGGAACGGTGGCTGCGGGGCGGCTTTCCCGAGGGCGGGGTGACCGGCGGCCGGCGGTTCCCGCAATGGCAGTTGGACTATCTCACCCTGTTGGCCCAGCGCGACCTGCCGGTCTGGGGCCTGCCGGCCAAGCCGGCGGTGACCGACCGCCTGCTGCGCATGACTGCGGCGGTGCACGGACAGATTTGGAACGCCAGTCAGGTCGGGCAAAGCCTCGGGGTGAGTTACCACACGGTGAACAGCTACGTGGATTTTCTCGAAGGCGCTTTCCTCCTGCGTCGGCTCCCACCTTGGTTGCCCAATCTGAAGAAACGTCTCGTCCGTGCGCCCCGGGTTTATTGGCGTGACAGCGGACTGCTGCATGCGTTGCTCGGTGTGCGCGACGCGGCTGACCTGCTGCACCAACCCTGGGTGGGTGCGAGTTGGGAAGGTTTCGTGATCGGGCAGGTGGTCGAATGGCTCGCGGCGCGCGGCGTCACGGTGGCGCCGCACTATTTTCGCACGGCCGACGGCTACGAAGTGGATTTGGTTTTCAAACTGGGTCGGCGCTTGTGGGCCGTGGAGGTGAAACTCTCCTCGAGTCCGGCGCAGGATGATTACGCCCGCTTCAATGCCGCGGCGGATTTGATCAAGGCCGACCGCCGGGTGCTCGTGGCGCAGGTGGCTGAGACGGTCTTTAACGGCCAAAGCGGCATCGCTTCGTTGCCTGGCCTGCTCGAACTCCTCACCAAGGAAATCGCATGAGCGAGCCCGCCAAAGCCGTTTTCTTGAGCTACGCCTCCCAAGACGCGGAAGCGGCCAAGCGTATCTGCGACGCGTTGCGCGGCGCCGGGATTGAGGTCTGGTTCGACCAGAACGAACTGGTCGGCGGGGACGCGTGGGATGCGAAGATTCGCAAGCAGATCGGGAGCTGCGCCCTGTTCATCCCGATCATCTCGGCCGGCACGCAGGCACGGGCGGAGGGGTATTTCCGGCTGGAGTGGCGGCTGGCGGACAAACGCACGGAACTGATGGGCAAGGCGAAAGCCTTCCTGCTGCCAGTGTGCATTGACAACACTCGCGACCACGAAGCCGACGTGCCTGATTCGTTCACGGCGGTGCAATGGACGCGGCTGAAAGGCGGCGAGACGACGCCGGCCTTTGTCACCCGAGTGCAAAAGTTGCTTGGCGGTTCGGAAATGGAGGTGGGACGCCCTCGTCCCGCGGTGCTGCGGGGTGAGGGCACCCCGCCTCCACGCCGCGCTTGGCGGTTCGTGTTGATTCCGGTCGCGATGCTTCTGTTGGCCGGCGCCGGGGTGATGATCAAGCGCTACAAGGACGGGGCACCGGCCACACCGGCGGCGCAGGCCGCGGTGAAAACGGCGGCCGCGGCGGCGCGCGACTGGCCGAAAGATCCGGAGCTGAAGCGCGCCATCGGTTTGCTCGACCGCAACGATGCCATCCCCGAGGACTTCCGCCTCGCGGAGGAAATCACGCAGCGCGTGCTGGACAAATCCCCGACCGACGCCGAGTCCCTGACGGCCATGGCCCGCGTGCAGAGCATGTGGCTCATGCGCGGTTGGGATCGGAGCACAAACCGGTATCAGAAAGCCAAGTCGGTGACGGAGCGCGCGCTTCAGCTTGCGCCCGAAGAGCCGGAGGCGCACGCGGCGGTGGCCGCCTACCTCTTCATGCGGGGCAGCGATAGCCAGCGGGCGCTCGATCTCGCCCAGCGGGCGGTCGACCTGGCGCCCGGGGAGCCGCGCTTCCACCGGTTGCGCGACAGCTGCCTGTGGGTGGTCAGCTCCAGTCTCTCGGAGGGAGACACGGACACGGGCGTGGAACGCACGAGCCCGGCCTTGGAACGGGCCCTCGCCTCGTCCCGCCGCACGGCGGAGCGCTTCCCGCAGGATGCCTTGGCGCGTTATGACCTCGCCCGCCATTACCGCGACCTGGGGCGCTGGAAGGAATTCGAGGAAGAGATGGATGCCGCGCTCGCGCTGGCGCCGGTCGCCAACGTCATCGTCTGGAAGGCCCGGGCCCGCTTCGGCCTGCACGGCGACCTGGCCGGAATGAAGGCCCTGCTCGACCAGGTGCCAGCCCGCGTGCGCGGCGTCGAGCGCACGGTCTTCAGCTATTTCCTCTATTCGGCCTTCACCGGCAACACGCGCGAGGGGCTCGACGCGCTGAACGGGATGCCCGAGACGTGGATGATCGATTTCGACTACCGGGGCCCGAAGGCGCTGCCGACGGCCATCCTGCTTGAACTCGGTGGCAAGAAGGAGCTGGCCCGGCTGCAATACGAGGCGGCGCTGGCGGAACTGCAGCGCTCCCGGGATGCCAACCCCTCGGACGTGCAGACCTATCTGGTCGAGGCGTGGATCCTGCATGGCCTCGGGCGGGGCGACGGGGCCCGAACGGCCTTGCGCATCTACATCGAATCGGTGCCCCGGCCCTACGTCCTGACGCCGATCAGCACCTGGTGGTTCCAACCCATCGCGGCCAGCCTGCTCATGGGTGAACGCGCCACGGCCTTGGCGCTGATGCGCGAGGCCGCCGCCGGATCCGGCGAGGGCCGCGACGCCCTGCGCAGCCGCCTCGCGCTCGACCGCCGCATGGCTCCTTTCCGGGACGACCCCGAGATCAAGGCGCTGCTTGCGGATGCGAAGCCTGGACCCGAAACCGCCGCACCGAAAGCCGACGAAAAATCCGTGGCCGTGCTGGCCTTCGCGAATCTCTCCGACGACAAGGCCAACGAGTATTTCTCGGACGGCATCAGCGAGGAGTTGCTCAACGTGCTGGCGAAGGTGCCCAAACTGAAGGTGGCGGCGCGGACCTCGTCGTTTTATTTCAAGGGCCAGAACGTGCCGATTCCGGAGATTGCGCAAAAACTTGGCGTGGCCTACGTCGTCGAGGGCAGCGTGCGCAAGGCCGGCAACAAGGTCCGCATCACCGCGCAGTTGATCAAGGCGGCCGACGGCTTCCATGTCTGGTCCGAGACCTACGACCGCGACCTGTCGGACATTTTCGCGGTGCAGGATGAGATCGCGAAGAACATCCTCGGGGCGGTGAAGGGGAGCCTAATGGGCGAGGCGGAGCTGCCCCACACCACGACGACCAAGATCGAGGCTTACACGCTTTTTCTACAGGGGCAGGGAGCTTTTGCCCGGCGCGGCGTGGCCGGTCTGGAGGAAGCCATCCGTTTGTTCGAGGCGGCGCTGGCGATCGACCCGGATTATGTGCCGGCGTTGGCCGGGCTCGCGCAGGCCCGCGTGCTGGTCCCCATCTATGCCAACCTGAGCGGCGCCAAGGCGGCGGGCATGGTCGCGGCCGGGAGGAAAGCCGCCCAGCGCGTGCTCGCACTCGACCCGCGGAACGCCACGGCGCACGTGGTGCTGGGCTGGGCGATGGTCCAGGTGGACTGGCGGTGGAGCGAAGGGCTGGAGCAGATGCTCCGGGCCCGGGAGCTGGCGCCCAATGACGCGTGGATCTGGAACAGCCTGGGCGACTACTATCGCTTTGTGGGCGATCTTCGCCAAAGCCTCGCGGCCAAACGACGCGAGTGGGAGCTCGATCCGCTCAGCTTCGTCAGCCATTGGGACCTCGCCTACACCTATCAAGTGGCGGGGGACTATGACCAGACCATCCACTGGGCCGAATTGGCGATCCGCCTGGCGCCGCATAATCTGGATTCCTACATACCCGCCATCCTGATTGCCGCGCAGACCGGCCGCTTGGAAAAGATGCGGACACTGCTCGCGGCCGCCCGGCGGGAGGTGCATGAAAACGAGGGCATGTTGCTCCTGCTCGAGGCGCGCGGCGCGATCGCAGAAAACAAACGCGCGGAAGCGCTGCGCATTTTGACCAAGGTGGTGCCGCTGGCGGAGAGTGGCGATTCCACCCCCGCCTACCTCGGCTATCTCTATTTGCTGCTCGGCGAATCAAAGCAAGCGGCGCACTGGCTGCAGCAGGGCTATGAACGCCATGACGGCGCGATCGTCTGGCCGGAAAACATCGATTTCGACGTCATTGCGGCCAACCCGGCCACCCGGCCGATCCTCGACCGTCCCGGCCTGAAGGAACTTTACGAACTCCGGCAGCGCAACGCCCGCGCCGGCCTCAACAAACTGTGAGCGACTCCGGCACAGTCCTCTTTGTGGGCCGCGAGCTTGCTCGCGCTGAGTGCCCGTGCGCGAGCAA
>JBKJRX010000302.1:0-43191 GCA_046593155.1 Lacunisphaera sp. | reverse complement strand
CGCGCCAAATCCCGAGACCGCCGCCCCGCCGCACCCTGCGCCGGCGCGACCCGAGTTGCTCGCTCCAGCCGGTGACTGGGAATGTGCCAAGGCCGCCGTGGAAAACGGCGCCGACGCCATCTACTTCGGCCTCGAGCGCTTCAACGCCCGGATGCGCGCCAAGAACTTCACGGTCGCCGACCTGCCGAAGCTCATGGAGTTCCTCCACCGGCGTGGCGTGCGGGGCTATGTCACGTTCAACACGCTGGTCTTCGCGGACGAAATTGCCGCAGCCACCGATTATTTGAAGGCCATCATTACCGCCGGCGCGGACGCCGCCATTGTCCAGGATATCGGCATCTGCCGCCTCATCCGCTCGCTTTCACGGGATTTCCCCATCCACACCTCCACGCAGATGACCGTGACCAGCGCGGCCGGCGTGGAATTCGCCCGCGAACTCGGCGCCAACCTGGTCGTGCTCGCCCGTGAAAATTCCCTCAAGGATATCGCCGCCATCCGCGAAGCCCAGCTCGCTGCCGGCACCTCCCTGCCGCTGGAGGTTTTTGTGCACGGCGCACTGTGCGTGGCCTATTCGGGCCAGTGCCTGACCAGCGAGTCGCTCGGTGGCCGCTCGGCCAACCGCGGCGAATGCGCCCAGGCCTGTCGCATGCCCTACGAACTCGTGTCGGACGGCAAAACGGTGGATCTCGGCGACCGCCGCTATCTGCTCAGTCCGCAGGATCTCTCCGGCCTCGACGTCCTCCCCGACCTCGTGCGCTCCGGCGTCGCCTCGCTTAAAATCGAGGGCCGCCTGAAGAGTCCCGAATACGTCGCCAGCATCACCCGGGTTTACCGGCAGGCGTTGGACCGGGTGATGACCGAGATCTTCGGCCCGGCGCCCGCGCCCGAGACCGGCGTGATGGACGCTGTGCGCCACGAGTCCCTTTACGACTTGGAGATGGGCTTTTCCCGCGGCCTCTACACCGGCTGGTTCCGTGGCATCCAGAACCAGGAACTCGCCCACGCGCGCTTCGGCACCAAGCGCGGTGTTTACCTCGGTCAGGTCAAATGGGTCGGCCCGGACAGTGTCACTCTCCAGCTGGTCGGCCCCGCAAAACCCGGTGACGGTATCGTTTTCGACGCGGGCCGACCCGATGAGAAAGAGCAAGGCGGGCGCATTTACTACGTCGATCAGCGGGGAGCCGACACCGGGCTGCGTTTCGGCCGCGGCGACATCGACTTTGCCCGCGTGCAGGTGGGCGACCGCGTGTGGAAAACCAACGACCCCGAGCTCGACCGGCGCGTGCGCCAGACTTTTGCTGGCGACCAGATCCGTTTTCGCCGCGAAATTCACCTCGAAGTGCACGGCGCCACCGGCACACCACTGACCCTCTTCGCCCGTGACGAGGAAGGCCATGTGGCGAAGGCCGAGTCCACCCTGCCACTCGCCCGCGCCGAGAAGCAGCCGCTCACCACCGAGCGCCTGACCGACCAGCTCGGCCGGCTCGGCGGCACGCCGTTCAAGCTTGGCACGCTGCAGAACCTTCTTGAGG
Organism: Lacunisphaera sp.; assembly: GCA_046593155.1. Taxonomy (GTDB): domain Bacteria; phylum Verrucomicrobiota; class Verrucomicrobiia; order Opitutales; family Opitutaceae; genus Lacunisphaera. The sequence goes on along the minus strand of JBKJRX010000302.1, from coordinate 41,659 downwards.
GCGACGTCATCCTGCCCGTCAAGGAACTTAACGAACTGCGCCGGCAGGTTGCGACCGAACTGGAGACCCAGCGGGCCGCGCCGCCGCGCTGGACGATGAATACCGGCCCGGTAGCGGCGGTTGCCCTCAACCGCCCGGCATCACCCGCGACAACCCAAGGGCCTTTGGGGCCAACGGCCCCTACCGCTGATGCCGAACTGATCGTCGTCATCCGCGAACCGCACCAACTGGACGCCGCCTGGTCCGCCGGCGCGCGCACCTTCTACTGCGAATTCGAAAACCCGAAACACTATCGCGACACCGTCGTCCGCTTCCGTGACTTACAAATCGAAAATCGAGAATCGAAAATCGAGAATTCCACCATCTGGGTCGCCGCGCCGCGCGTGTTCAAGCCCGGCGAGGAGTGGATCATCAAGCAGGTGCTGTCCTGCGGGGCCGACGGTTACCTGGTCCGCAATTACGATCATCTCAAGGTTTTTGCCGGCCGGCGGATCCGCGGGGATTTCTCGCTCAACGTGGCCAATCCGCTCACCGCGGATTATTTCATCAATCACCACCGGCTGGAACGCGTGACCGCTTCCTACGATCTCAACATAGGCCAGCTCGAGGCGCTGCTGCAGAACGCGCCAGGCACGTGGTTCGACATCACCCTGCACCAGCACATGCCCATGTTTCACATGGAGCACTGCGTGTTCTGCGCGTTCCTCTCGACGGGCAAGGATTACCGCGACTGCGGCCGCCCGTGCGACACCCACCGCGTGGCCTTGCGCGACCGCGTCGGTGCCGAGCATCCGCTCAAGGCCGACGCCGGTTGCCGCAACACCGTCTACAACAGCCGGGCTCAGACCGGCGCGGAATACGCCGCGCGGCTGATGGCCCTCGGCGCCCGGAGCTTTCGCGTGGAGTTCCTGACCGAGCCGGCCGACGAAGTGACGCGCACGGTCGCACGCTACCGGCAGTTGCTCGACGGTCAGGTCAGCGGCGCGGAACTGTGGCGCGAACTCAAGCTCATCAATCAGCTCGGGGTCACCCGCGGTCAGATGGAGAGCCCGGCTCGTGTCCTGCCCCGCAAGGGCAGTTGAAACCCGAGGGGGAGCCCGCGCTACTCCGAAAAGTGTAATTCCTGACCGGCAAAGCCAAATTTTGTCGCCTCGGATGAAAGCCGCCCCGTAGGCTTTGCGCACCCTGACATGAGCGAAGCCCCGAAAACCTCCGTCCCCGCCCTGCCTGCCGTGCCTCCCGCGAATGGAGATTTAGAAATCAAGGATGCCCGGATTATTTTCGATCCCATCTGGGACGATTTGGAAGCCCACTTCGGCCGCCAGCACCTGCGCTTCCCCAAGGAAATCATCCTGCTGGGCGGCGCCCCCGGTGCCGGCAAGGGCACCAACACCGCCTTCATCGCCAAGACCCGCGGCCTGACCTGTTCACCCATCGTGATGAGCTCCCTGCTCGACACGCCGGAAATGAAGAAAATCAAGGATGTGGGCAATATGATCGGTGACCGCGAGGTGCTCGCCGTGCTGCTGCGCCGCCTGCTCAAACCCGAATACCGCGATGGCGTCATCCTTGACGGCTTCCCCCGCACCAAGGTGCAGGTCGAGTGCCTGAAGCTGCTTTACGAGAAGATGACCCAGCTCTGGCGCGAGTTCTACGGCACACCCCTCGCCATCCATTTCCGCCAGCCGGTCATGCAGATTGTCGTGCTCTTTGTTGACGAAAAAGAGAGCGTCGCCCGCCAGCTCAAACGCGGGCGGGGGGTCAAGATCCACAATGACGAGGTCCGCCTCTCCGGCCTGGGCGTGCTGCATGAGGAACGGGTCACCGACTTCGATGAGAAGCTCGCGCGCCGCCGCTACCGGGTGTTTAAGGAGCAGACGTGGGACGCGCTGCTCTCGCTGAAGGATGTCTTCCATTACCACCTCATCAACGCCGAGGGCACCTTCGCGGCGGTCGAGCAGAACATCCTCGAGGAACTTGAATACCAAAGTTCGCTTGAGCTGGACCCCCGGACCTACGACCGGCTGCGGCTGCTGCCCCTCGCCAGCGAAATCATCGTGCATGCCCGGCAGGAGCTTGTGAAGCGGCTCGATGGCTATGAATTGGGGCATCCGGAGGTTTTTGAAAGGGTCGTGACCCTCGTGGAAAAAAAGATGATGCCCATCATCACGCGGCATGCGCTGTCGGGCCACGCCAACATCAACAGCGAGGATCCGGTCTTCGATGAGCCGCTCGCGCTGGCCATGCTGATCGATATCTTCTCGGAACGCGGCTACCATGCCGTGGTGGATGTGCACCGCATCGAAATCCCCGAGGCGGTGGACCTCAAAACGGGGAAAATCTCCTGCCGCTTGAAGAAAGTCTATCGTTGCATCATCCGCTTCAAGGGTTCTGAGATCCGCCGCGGCTGATGTTCCGCGAGGATCTGTCGCCATGAATGTCCTGGAGAGCGAGCGTCTGGCACTGCGCCGGCTGACGCCCGAGGACGCGCCCTTCATCCTCGAGCTATTGAACGATCCGCTGTTTTTGCGGTTCGTCGGCGACAAGGGTGTGCGCACGCTCGCCGAGGCCCGCCGCTACCTCGAAGAAGGCCCGCTGGCCAGCTATGCGCAGCATGGGTTCGGGCTGTTTCTCGTCACCCTGAAGGATGGCGGTGCGCCCATCGGCATGTGCGGACTGCTCAAACGCGAGGTGCTGGAGGATGTGGATGTGGGTTTTGCGTATCGGCCCGAGTTTGGCGGCCGGGGCTACGCCACCGAGGCGGCCCGCGCCACCCTGCACTATGGTTTGACGGTGCTCGGCTTGAAACGGATCGTGGCGATAACCGCGCCGGATAACGAGGGCTCGATGAGCGTGCTCCGAAAAATCGGCCTGCGTTACGAGAAGACTCTCAAATTGCCGGCTTACAAGACGGACAGCTTGTTGTTCACGCCAACGGCGGAATAATCAGGGCCCCGCGAGCCGCGGCGTCTCGGCCTCCCGTAGCAGGCGCGCCGCGGCGGAGTCATCGGGCAGCAACCGGCCAATCTCGCGGGCGAGCAGCAAAGCAGACTCATTTTCACCGCGCGCGAGGAGGTCACGCACCAATTTGAAGGCCGCGCTGCGGGCGGCCCCGCCTTTGATGACCAATTCCTTGAGCGCAGACAAGGCCAGCGGACGCTGGTCGAGCCCAAGCCTGATCTGCACCTCGCGCACCTTGACCTCCAGCGTGCCGGCGGCCAGCCAGGCCGGCGGTTTGTCGCGAAGGGATTTCAGCAAACGCTCTGCCTGCGCCCATTCCTGGGCCAGAATGTTCCGGTCCAGGGCCGCCAAGGCCGCGGCCTGGTTGGCCACTGCGGGGCCCGCTTCGTCCCCGAGGTTGAGGGCCCGCAAAGCCTGTTGCACCCTGCCGGTGGCGATTGACGCCGTGGAAATCTCCTCCCCCAGCAACCGGGCCTCGGTGAGTCGACCCCGCGTCGCCAGACTCTGCACGACTTGAACCAGCTGCAATCCATCGGCTTCGTTGCGGTGACGGTCCAGGTAGCTCCGCACGGCCGCGCGGCTGGCGATCTGGTCGAGCGCCAGATAAGCCAGTTCGACCTCGCGGGCGGCGAGCTCGGCCTCAATGAGCGGGAGCCAGGCGGGCTTCTGCGCACGAATGGCCCTGGCCAGATCCCGGGCCGCGACGAGCGAATCCTTCTGCAACAGCCCGTCGAGCTGCTGACGTGCCTCGCTGGCACTCGCCGGCAGAAGGATCAGGGTCAAAGCAGGCGACCGGGCCACGGCTGAATTGGACGCCGCGACGGCCTGCGTTTCTGTCAGGCGTTGCTGGGCGACCAGCAGCGGATCACTCAGAGGGTAAAATTGAAGGCCGGCTCGCACCACCTCGGCGGCCCCGGCCGGGTTGCCAGCCTGCTCCAACACGGTGATCGCCAGCTGATAGACCGGCACCTGCGCCTGGCCGCGGGCGGCCGTGAGATGCGCCACCAGAAAGGTGACCTGGTCCGGCGTTCCGGCAAAAGCCGCCCGTGTCAGCCGCTTGATGAACTCGGGATGGAAACGCTGCGGGGTCTTGAGCGTGTCGATGTTGTTTTCCCAGTCGCGCAAGTGTCGGGTGGCCGTCTCGACCTCGCCCTGCCGCAGCGCCAGCTCCGTCCGGTGCACTTGAAAGGCAAACGCACTCAGCCGGGCCCCCGCGGCCACCCGCTGAACCCGGGCCACCACTTCGGAAAGATCCAGGCTGACTGCCAGCGCCGCCAAAGCCTGCAAGGCACCGTCATTGTTGCGGAACAGACGGACATACTCCTGCTCAGCCGCATCCCGGTAGCTGGGTCGCTTCATCCGGTGCCAGGCCTGGAAAGCGAGCAAGTAGACGCCCGGTGATTCGGGAGACGCGGCCTTGAGATGCCGCAAGGCACTGAGCAACGCTTCGGCATCGCCCAACGCCACGGCCACGTCGACCGCCTGCCGCCAAGCACCCGGCTCGACGGTCGGAGTCGCGAGCATCCGGTCGGAAACCACCTTGGCCTCGGCCGGACGTCCGGCCCGCAACAACACCTCCACCTGCAGGCCGGCGAGGGCGGCCTGTTCGGCGGAAGTCCCGGGCGCAGTAATCGCTGCAAACGCCGCCTCGGCCTCGGCAAACCGCCTGAGTTGCAATAGAAAGCCCACGCGCGCGCGCTCCAGCAGCAAGCGCGTGTCCGGCTGCAATGGTTCGGACCGGCCAGCCCGCAACTGGCTCTCCACTATCTCCAAACCGTGCGATTGGATCTGAAAAGCCGCATAGAAACCAAGCAGGGTGGCGATAAACTTGGCCTCGCCGGCTGCATACGGAATTCCCTCCTCCATCAAGGCCACGGCTCGCGCCGGTTCGTAACCGGCCATCAGCCGGGCGAGGGTCAGGCGGCCCTCGACGTTCCCGGGGGAACGGGTGAGACCGACCCGCAGGTTATAAAAAGCGGTCGTATAATCCCGGGCCTTGAGGTCGTCGAACGCGACCAAGATGGCGGTGTCGCCGCGCTTGGCGCGCAGGCCGGACCAGCGCCAAGGCGCGGCGAGATCAAACCAGCCGACCTGGTTGTGCGGCTGCCGGTCGAGCCAGAAAAACAGTGCGGACACCGCCACCAGCCAGCCGGCCAGAACGAGCGAGCCCAAACCGATGAACAGCCGGCGATGATAAATCTCAAATCGCCAGAGAGGATTGGCCTGGCGCTCGATGCGCAAAGCCACCGAACGCAGCAGCCAGAGCCGGCGGTCGCCCGGTGCCAGCACGCGCTTCAGCGCGGGGTTGAACTTGAATTGCAGCTGCAAGAACCGGTCATGTAGCCGGACCGGACCGCCGCGGGCAATCCGCAATTGCCCGGGGAATCCCCCACCCGGTCATTATTCGTAGCGGAGCGCCTCGATCGGGTCGAGTGCCGCGGCTTTCCAGGCCGGGTAAAAGCCGAAGCCCACGCCAATGCCGGAGCAGACGAGCAGGCCGATGGCGGCCCAGTCCCACGGGAAGACCAGGGCGGCCTTGAGCATGACCGCCACCAGGTTGCCAACCCCGATGCCAAAGATGATACCCATGATGCCTCCCGCCACCGAGATGGCGACGGCCTCGATGAGGAACTGCGTCAGGATGCTCTTTTTCCGCGCGCCAATGGACTTGCGGATGCCGATCTCCTTGGTGCGCTCGGTCACGCTGACGAGCATGATGTTCATGATGCCGACCCCGGCGGCCAGCAGCGCGATGCCGCTGATGACAAACGAGCCGGCCGCGATCACGTCGGCCACCTTGGCGAAGGCCGTGATGAGGGAGTCGTTGGAGTAGAGTTCAAAGTCATTTTCGTCCTCCGGCTTCAACTCGCGGGCGATGCGCATGGCCGTGATGGCCTGCTCGATGGTCTCGTTGTAAACCAGCTGACTGACGGCCTGCGTGGCGATGTTAATGGTCACACGCTCGCTGCCATAGTCATTCAGGTAACGGGTGATCGGCACAACCGCGATGTCGTCCTGGCTCTGTCCGAACTGACTGCCCTTCGCCCCAAACAGGCCGATGACGGTGTAGGTGCGTTCCTTGATTTTGATGACTTTGCCGAGCGGATTTTCCGCGGGGAAAAGTTTCTCGACGATGGTCTTGCCGATGATGATGACCGGCCGGGCCAGTTCGATGTCGTCCGCGGTGAAGTTGCGCCCGACGTCCACGGTATATTGGTTGGCCGCCAGAAAATGCTCGTTGCTGCCGGCAAAGGTGAGGCCGGGGGTGCTCTTGCGGCCGCCGTAGACGGCCTGAACGATGCCGTCACGGTTGAAAACTTTCAGGCAAACCACGTCCGCCTTACCCTCCATCAGGCGCTGGTAGCGAATGGCCTGGGTGAGAGTGATGTCACGCCGCAGCTCCAGGCGCCGGCGTTGCGGGCCTTCGCCTCCGCCATTGACCGGAAACTTGGCGAATTGGAACATGTTCGCGCCGAGGAAACTGAGGCCCGTCTCGATGGAGTTACGCAGCGCGGACACGGCAGTCATGACGCCGATGACCGAGAACACGCCGATCGTGATGCCGGACATCGTCAGGAACGAGCGCAGCTTGTTCACGCCGAGTGAGCCCAGCGCCATGCGGAGGATTTCGACGAAATTCATTTTGGATTTTCGATTCTCGATTTTGGATTGCCGAACCGGAGCGTCTTGCGGGAGGCGACCGTGATGGTCGTCAGCTCACCGGCTTCGCGCAGGGCAAACGATTTGCTTCGGTCCTTGAGTTGTCTTTCGGTCATGGTGAAATCGAGAATCCAAAATCGAAAATGCCATCATTCGTAACGGAGGGCGACGACGGGATCGAGACGGGAGGCGCCCCACGCCGGGGCGAAACCGGAGACGATGCCGGTGATGACGGACACCATCATGCTGACTACGACGAGGTCGGGCGAGAACTCGACCGGGAAGTTCGGCGCCGCCGAGCGGATCCCGAGGAACATGGTGAACGCCACCACCATGCCAGCCACGCCACCGATGAGGCAGATGGAAACGGCCTCGATCAGGAACTGCATGAGGATGCTGCGGCGGCGGGCGCCGAGCGCCTTGCGGGTGCCGATCTCCTTGGTGCGCTCTTTCACGCTGACGAAGGTGATGTTCATGATGCCGATGGCCCCGACGAAGAGAGACAGGCCGGTGATGAAGAGGCCCGCCATCGCAATGCCCGACTTGATCGGATCGAGCTGGGCCTTGAACGCCTGCTGCTCGTTGAGGGAGAAATTGTCGCGCTCGCCCGGCAGTTGTCCGCGCACGCGACGCATGGCGCCGGTCAGCTCCTCCTTGGCCGCCGTCAGCTGGTTCTTGTCCCGAATCTTGACGCGCAGCTCGGCCCCGCGGCGCGTGCCGAAGTATTTCTGGAAGGCGTTGAGCGGCACGACCGCCTGGTTGTCGAAGCTAAACAGGCCCAGGAACTCGCCCTGCTTGGCGAACACGCCGATGACCGTGTAGGGCTGACCGGCCACGAGCACCGTCTGCTCCAGCGGCGAGTTGTTGGGGAAAAGCGCCTCGGCCACATCGTAGCCGAGCACGACAACCTGGCGGCCGGCACTGGCCTCGGTGTCGTTGAAGAGCCGCCCCTCCTTGTATTCGGCGCCGCTGATGCGGGCATAGTCGGCCGTGGTGCCAATGGTGAAGACGGAGCTCACCTTGGCGTCGTCCTTCTTGATGGCGACCCCGCGGGCGACGACCGGGACGGCCACCTCCAGCATGCTGTTCGGCGTGTCGGCGATGATCCGGTTCAGAATGTCGGCGTCACGGGGCTTCACATTGGGCCGGTTGGCGTAGTTCCACCAGTCCTCCACCCCGCCCCAGGGCCACTTCTGGACGTAGACGACGTCGTCGCCGAGCATGGCGAGGCTGTTCTGGAAGCCGGTGTCGATGCCGCGGATGGCCGTGCCCATGAGGGTGACGGCCACGATGCCGATGATCACGCCGAGGGCGGTGAGCACCGAACGCATCTTGTTGGCCCGGATCTGGGTCAGCGCGATACGGAAGGATTCAGTGAACTCGTAGAGAAACCTTTTCATTTTGGATTTTGGATTCTCGATTTTGGATTTCTGGCCAGAAGCGTTTTGCGTGATGCGACCATGATGGCGGTCAGTTCATCCGCTTCCCGCCGCAACGGCACCAGCTTGTCCACCGGCATCAAGCCGTGGTCGGCCACCAGTTCCATCCAGAAACAGGACTCGTCAGCCTCTTCCTCCACCACCGGCAATTTGGAGATCATCTCCGCGGCTGAGCGTGAGCGACAAACCGCGCGGTAATTTGCCCCGACCGCGGTGCCGGAGCGTCCCAATTGATTCGCCAGAATTCGCCCGGAGCGGGTGTCGGGCAACGAATCAATCAGCTTCAGCGCCCGCAGGGCAAAAGCCTTTGTGCGTTTCTTGAGTTCCTGCTCGGTCATGAGGAATCGAAAATCGAGAATCCAAAATCGAAAATGAATCATACCTGTCGCAGGTCTGATTCGATGAGGCCGTCGCGCAGGCGGACGATGCGACGGGCGTGGCGGGCGATGTCCTCCTCGTGGGTGACGACGATGATGGTGTTGCCCTGGTCATAGAGATCCTCGAGCAACTGCATGATCTCCTCGCCGGTGCGGGAGTCGAGGTTGCCCGTCGGCTCGTCCGCGAGGATGATGGAGGGATTGTTGACGAGGGCGCGGGCGATGGCCACGCGCTGACGCTGGCCGCCGGAAAGCTCGTTGGGCTTGTGGCCCATGCGGTCGCCGAGGCCGACGTTCTGCAGGACCTGCACGGCCTTCTCGCGGCGTTGGGACGGCGAGTAGCCCGCGTAGATCAGGGGCAGCTCGACGTTGGCCAGGGTGGTCGAACGCGGGAGCAGGTTGAAGGTCTGGAAGACGAAGCCGATCTCGCGGTTGCGGATGTCGGCGAGCTCGTCGTCACTCATGGTCGAGACGTCCTTGCCCGTGAAGTGGTATTTGCCGGTGGTCGGCGTGTCGAGGCAACCCAGCATGTTCATCATGGTGGACTTGCCGGAACCGGACGGACCCATGACGGCCAGGTATTCATTACGCCGGACGTTCAGGGTCACACCGCGGAGGGCATGCACGATCTCCTCGCCCATCTTGTAGAGCTTGGTGACATTCTCGATCTCGATGACCACCGGGCCGGGCGGGCGGTAATTGCGCGGCACGGCGGAAGTGGCGGGAGCGGTGGAGGAACTCATTTTGGTGGCTCGGTAGCGGCGGCGGCGCGGAACGGGATCCGCGCCCTACCCTTTACTTGGCAGCTTCCTCTTTCTTGGCTTTCTCGATCATGACCTTGCTGCCGTCCTTGAGGCGGCGGCTGATGGCGGCATAGCTGCCGGAGACGACCTCCTCGCCGGCCTTCACGCCGTTCTTGACCTCGATGGAAGTGTTGTCGGCCAGGCCGGTCTCGACCAGGCGCTGCTTCACGGTGCCACCATCCTTGATGAAGACGACTCGCTGGAGATTGTCACGGTTGCGCCGGGCATCTTGCTTCTCGTTGACGAGCTCAAGGTCGTTGCCGGAGCGCTCCTTGGCCTCCTTGGCCTTGGCGGCCTGGAGTTCCTCGGCGGTCTTGCCGCCGGCGGCGCGCACCGTGACGCTTTGGATGGGCACGGAGACCACGTTCTCGACGGTCTCCGTCTCGATGTCGACCGTGGCGCTCATGCCGGGGCGGAGCTTCACGTCGCGATCCTTGACGCGGATCTTGACGAGGAAGTTGGTGACCTCATCCGAGGCGGAGGCGGCGGCGGACTGGGCGCCGGAGGTAATGGCCGAGCTGCTGATCTCGCCGACCACCCCGGTGAACTTGCGACCGGGGAACGCGTCCACGGTCACGACGGTGTTGTCGCCGACCTTGACGTTGATGATGTCGTTTTCGTTGACCTTCACGCGAACCTCCATGCTGGCCAAGTCGGCGATGCGCATGATCTCGGTGCCCGCGAAGGAACCGGTGCCGACCACGCGTTCGCCGACCTCGCTGGTCAGCGAGCTGATGCTGCCGGCCATCGGCGAATAAATGGTGGTCTTGGCGAGGGAATCGCGGGCCTGGCTGAGGGAGCCCTCGGTGCGGCGGATCTGGGCCAGCGAGGAGTCAAAGTCGGCCTTGGCGACGTCGATGTTGGTTTTGGCCGAGGTAAAGTCGGACTCAGACACCAGCTGCTTGCCATAAAGCTCCTGGGCCTGCTTGAAGTCCTGTTCGGCCTTGGTCAGGCGGGCCTGACTTAACACGCTGGTGGCCTTGGCGGAGGCGAGCGAAGCCTCCTGCTGCTCAAGCTGGGCCTGATAGAAGTCTGGCTTGATCCGGACCAGGAGGTCGCCTTTCTTCACGGTCTGGCCCTCGATAACCGGGATCTCGATGAGCTCACCGGCGACCTCCGGGGAGATCTTGACCTCAACCTCCGGCTGAACCTTGCCGGTCGCCGTGACGAGGTGGGTGATGGTCTTGACCACGGCCTTTTCCGTGGTGACCGGAATGCCGACCTCCTTTTTGCGCGAAGCGCCGAAAGCGACGGCGGCAATGACGACGACGGCCAGCACGCCAAGCACGATGAACAGCTTGCGGCGGGATTTCTTTTTCGGAGGAGCGACAGGAGCGGGGGCGGAAGGATTCGTAGGTGCAGACATGGGAATCAGTTGGTCGGTTAGAGTGAGGGGGAAGGCGGGGAATTGGCCAGCGCTTTACGCGATTTCCCCGTTCAGAGCACCCCGGAAACACAGAAGGGCCCCGGTGGGCCCCTCTGCAACACAACTGATAACTACGAACGGGCGTAGCGAAACAGAGGGGGTGGCGCGGGGAAATGCCAGAGCGATGAAGCGGGAGGTTTTAGCGATGAAGCACCCCCGCAAAGGGTCGAATGACGACAGGCAACGAGTGGTGCTGGGCATGGGCTCAAAACACACGATTTCGGCCCAAAGTTGCACTCAGTTTTGATGAGCGGACGCCCGACCCGGATGAATGGCTCGATCCCAATCCCGCAGCCGCCACCATGCACCGAAGGCTTAAATTCAGGACGCCGCGACTGCGACGTCTAATGGTCTTCAAATCAGCGGCCCGTCTGCTCCCACGCCAGCGCCGCTCCGACGATGCCGGCATCATTGTTCATCCGGGCCGGCACGATCCGGGCATTTGCCTTGAGGTATTTGAACCATTTTTCGGGCTTCTTGCTCACGCCGCCACCGATGATGATCAATTCCGGCGAACAGAGGCGCTCCGCGACCGCGAAAAAGACATTCACGCGCAAAGCCCATTCCTGCCAGGTCAGTCCGCGCCGCTTTTTCACGGCGGCCGAGGCAAAGCGCTCGATGGGCTTCCCTTTCCAAGGGATATGGCCGAACTCAATGTTCGGCATCAGCCGGCCTTGGAAAAAAAGCGCCGAACCGATCCCCGTGCCAAAGGTGAGCATCAACACCGAACCCTGATGGCCACGGCCTGCGCCGAATTTCATCTCCGCGAGACCGGCCGCGTCGGCATCATTGAACAGCCGGGCCTGGCCACCCGTGGCCCGGCTGAACAGGACCGCCCCGTCCTGCTGCTCCCAGTTGTGACCGAGATTGCCGACCGCGCCAATGCGGTTGCCCTGGATGACGCTCGGGAAACCGACGCCGACCGGTCCCTTCCATTTGAAATGGCGGGCGATCTCCCGCGCCGCCGCCAGGCCTTGGGCCGTCGGACAAGGCGCGTCGATCTCCACGCGATGCCGCTCCGCAAGCAACTTGCCGGTTTTTGTGTCAACGGGGGCGCCTTTGAAGGCGGAGCCACCGATATCAATGCCAAGGACTTTCATGGTGCCCGAGCTAGGCGGGATTCTGTGCCCGTTGCAACTCCGCCGGTGTGGCGGCGCGCGCCGCCACCAATTCCACCTCAAAATGTAACTCCTGCCCCGCCAGTGGGTGGTTGGCATCAAGCAGCACCTCGTCGCCTTCAATCGCCACCACGGTCACCACCGGGGCCTGCCGGTCCGGGCCGGTTTGGAATTGGTCACCCACTTTCACGTCGTCCACCGGCAGGTTGGTCTTGAGCACCTTTTGAACCAGTTCGGCCTCGCGCACACCATAGCCCCGCTCGGGCGGCACCACGACGGTGCGCTTTTCCCCTGCGGCCATCTGCCGCAACGGCTCCTCCAGGCCTTCGATGATCTGGCCGGTGCCTTCTAAAAAAGATGTCGGCTCGCCACCGCGGGAGGTGTCGAGCACCCGGCCACCCGCTTCGCGCAGGGTGTAATGAAAGGTGAGGAGTCGCACGTTCAGGTTTCCTCGCGGAGGACGGCGAGAGGGGGATGGTCGCAAATGCCGCGGTTCGACAGCAAGCCGGTCGTCACCGTCATGACGCTCACCGCCGCCCAGCCTCCGAGCAGCACCACCGCCGACGGCGCGACCCATTTTACCTCAAACACGTAATACGCCAGCGCCCAGTTCGCACCGATGGCGAGAATGGCGCCCACGGCCGCGCCGAGCGTGCCGAGCGCGAGGTATTCGGCGAACATGATGCGGTTTACCTGCGCCTTGGTGGCGCCGAGCGTTCGTAGCAGGACACTTTCGCGCACCCGCTGTGACCGGCCGATCAGGACCGCTCCGGCCAGCACGATGGCCCCGGTGATGACCGTGAACAGGGCGATGAACTCCACGACAAATGATGCCTTCGAGTAAACGCTGTCGATTGTCTGCATGATGATCGCCAGGTCGATGGCCGACACGTTCGGGTGGTCGCGCACGACCGCCTGCTGGACCTTGGCCGACTGTTCGGCGTCCGCCACCCGCAGGGCCATCACGTGGAATTTAGGCGCGCTTTCCAGCACACCCTCGGGGAAAACGAGGAAGAAATTCGGCTGCATCCGGCGCCAGTCCACCTGACGCAGGCTGCCAACCTTGGCCTTCACCGACACGCCCTGCACATCGAACACGATGTCGTCGCCGAGTGCCACCTGCAGGTCTCGCGCGAGGTTTTCTTCAATTGAGATCGGCACGGGTTCCGTGCCCGTCTCAATCCGGCCCGTGAACTGGCCGCCGGTCAGCTTCTCCGTGTCGGTCAGCTCGCCACGGAAGGTGGAGCGGTATTCGCGGCGCAGCGTCCAGCCCGGCACGCCCGACTGCCGGTCCTTCAGGAGGTCGGCCACCATCCGGCCCTTCACCGACGAAATGCGCATGGTCACGATGGCCGCGTGCTGCTTCACGGGTGAGCCGGCCGCCGTCAGCAGTTTCTTCATCGACTCCACCTGGTCGTCCTGGATGTCGAACAGCATCAGGTTGGGCCGGTCGTGGCCGCCCACCACGCGCAACTGGCTGAGCAGCGTGTCGCGCGACAAATAAAGCGTCATCATCAGGAAAGTGCCCATGCCCAGCGACACCAGCAGGAGCAGCGTGCGGTTGTTCGGACGGTGCAGGTTGGCGATACCCTGCCGCCAGGCATAGGGCAGAGCGCGCGAGGTGAACTTCTTGGCCACCCACGACACCGCCTTGGCCAGGCCGGCCAGCACGGCGAAACCAAACAGCAGCGTCCCGCCAAAGCCCGCGCCCCATTGCCAGCGGCCGGTCTGCCAGACCGCGAAAGCAAAAATCAGGACCACGATCACGCCCAACAGCACGACCTGCCACCAGTCGCGCCGGCGGCCGTTGGTATCCGCCAGGGCCGAGCGCAGGGTCAGCAACGGCGACACGCGCCGCACCTCAAGCAAGGGGAGCAGTGCAAAAAGCACGCTCACCACCAAGCCAGCCCCAAGCCCCTGCCCCAGCGCCGCCCATGAGATGGAAAACTCGAAGGCAAACGGCAGAAAGTCCCGCAACAGACCCGGCAGCGTCAGTTGCACCCCGATACCCAACAACGCCCCCAAGCCGGCCCCCACCATGCCCAAGCCGAGCCCTTGGAGCAGATAAATCGAAAACGCCGTGCGCGCCGACGCACCGAGGCAGCGCAGGATGGCCACGGTCGGCACTTTTTGGCGGATGTGCGCGTGGATCGCGCTAGCCACCCCGATCGCGCCCAGGAAGAGCGAGGCGAAACCCACGAGGCTGAGGAAGGCGTTCACGTTGCGGATGGACTGGCCGAGTTCGCGCTTGCGCTCCTCCACCGTGTCATACCCCAGCCGCAGCTCGCGGAAGCGGTTGCGCATGTCGCGCACGAGTGCCTCGACATCGAAATCCTTCGCAAATTTCAGATACACGCGGTGCCGGGCCAGGCTGCCAGCCTGCAGGAGGCCGGTGTTTCCGACCGTGGCGAAAGGGATGAATACCCGCGGCGCCATGGTGGCCACGGCGGCGGCCTCACCGGGCACGGCGAGCAGGCCTCCCGCCACGATGAACTCGGCCGAGCCGAGCTTCACCCGGTCACCCGGCTTCAGGCCGAACTGCACCATCAGGCTCTCCTCAAGGATAATGTTCTGTCCTCCGCTCAGCCGGGAGCGCAGATCGGCGGGTTGTGTCTTGAACTCCCCGTAGAAAGGAAAGCCCGGCTCGATGGCCCGCACCTGCACCAGTCGCGTGCGACCACCCGCGTCCGGCAGGATGAGCATGGAATTAAAGGAAGTCTCGCGGGCCTGCTCACCGCCAAGACTATTGACGAATTTCTCCGCCTCGCCGTCCAGCTTGGCGCGGGCGGTGATGGTCAGGTCGGCGCCGAGGAGCGTCTTGGTCTGCTCCTCGATGGCCATGCGCAGGTTGTCGCGCAGCGAGCCCACGGCCACGAGCGCCGCCACCCCCAGCACGATGGCCAACGAAAAGAGGAGCAGCCGGCGGCGTGAGGCGCGGGTGTCACGCCAAGCCATTTTCAGGATGAAGCTCATGCGCCCGTGGTCTCGTCGGAGATAACGGCGCCCGACCGCAGGCGGAGGATGCGTTGCGTGCGGCGGGCCAGTTCGAGGTCGTGGGTCACGAGCACGAGCGTGGTGCCGCGCTCGCGGTTCAGGCCGAAGATCAGGTCCACCATGGCATGGGCCGTGTCGCCGTCGAGGTTGCCGGTGGGCTCGTCGCAGAAAAGGATGCGCGGGCGGTTGATGAAGGCCCGGGCCAGAGCCACGCGCTGCTGCTCGCCGCCGGAGAGCTGCGAGGGATAATGGTCGAGCCGGTCGCCGAGGCCGACGCGGGCCAGCAGGTCGGCGGCTTCTTTCTCACTGGCGCCATTGCCCCGCAGCTCGAGCGGGACGAGGACGTTCTCCGCCGCCGTCAGCGTCGGGATAAGCTGGAAGTTCTGGAAAACGAAGCCCACACACTCGTTGCGAACGAGCGCCCGCTGATCCTCGGAAAGCCCCCCGATCTCGCGTCCATCAAGCAAAACCGTGCCCGTGGAAGGCTGGTCCAGGCCGGCACACAGGCCGAGCAGGGTCGTCTTGCCGCTGCCCGACGGGCCGACGATGGCACAGGTGCCGCCGGCCGGCAGGGCGAAGGATACCTCGTGCAGGACGGTCAGCGCACCGGCCGCGGTGGGATATGTTTTGGTCAGGCGCTCGACTTTTAGGATAGATTGAACACTCATGGATTCTCCAAATGGGCCTGAACAAGATTGAAATTACCTCAAAGCGCCAATGCCAAACATGGCGGGCGGTCGTTCTCTGCCTGTGGCTGGTCACCGGACTGGTGGCGGCAGCCGAAACCAAAACCCTGCTCTTCTTCGGCGACAGCCTGACCTCCGGCTACGGCGTGGACCCTGATGAAGCCTACCCGGCTTTGATCCAGCGGAAACTGGACGCCAGCGGCCGCGCCTGGCGGGTCGTCAATGCCGGATTAAGTGGTGAAACCACCGCTGGTGGCCTGCGTCGGCTGGACTGGATCCTGCGGCAGCCGGTCGACCTCTTTGTCATCGAACTGGGCGGCAATGACGGATTACGCGGAATAGCCCCGGAAACGTCGCGCTCCAACCTTGAGGCCATGATTAAGCGCATCCACGAGCGATATCCGGACGTAAAGGTGGTTCTTGCCGGTATGCAGATGCCCACAAACATGGGTGCCGATTACACCCGCAAGTTCGCCGCCATGTATCCCGACCTCGCCCAAAAACACCAGGTCACCCTCATCCCCTTCCTGCTTGAAGGCGTCGGCGGCGTGCCCCGCCTGAACCTGCCCGACGGTATTCACCCGACGACTGAAGGTCACAAAATCGTCGCTGAAACCGTCTGGCGCGCCTTGCAGCCGTTGCTATGAGCACTTTCGGCAAACTGGCCCTCCTCGGCGCTCTCCTCGCAGGCGAAGCCTTGGCTCAAAGCCGGGCGTCCACGGCCAGCTGGCTCGACAATCTCTCCGTGACTGCTGCCGGCACCGCCAGTTGGGTTGAAAACATCAGCCGCACCTCCGCCGAGCCCAGCCGCAAGGAGGCCGCCACTTACGAGCTAAACCTGAGCGTCAGCCGGCATCAGCAACTGGCGCCCGCCTGGCTGTTGCACGCCGGCGCTGACGCCAGCCTGCTGAGCGTGCCTGACTACGAGCTGACGAATCACTTCAAGCTCGGCCCGCGGGTCGGATTGCAGCGCAAGTTCGGTCTTGGTCCGCTTGCGCCCGTGCTCCAGCTCGACTCTGCCCTCACTTACAAGTCCGCCCGTCTGGCCGCCGACCGCGGCTGGACCGCCGAGGCCAGCCTGCGGCTGGCCAAGCGGTTCACGACAGGATTCAAGGCCGGCCTTAACGCTCAGTGGATCGAGCACAACGCCCGCAGCGCCACCTTCGACCTTCAGCAGAGTTCCTTTACGGTAGACGCCACGTGGGACCTCACCGAACAATGGAGCCTCACCGGCAATGCCGGCCGTTTGACCGGCGACATCGTGGCCAACGCCTCGTGGCCCGTGTGGGCCCAGGCCATCAACGGCGGCTTCGGCCCCGTGGTGTCGACTTACTATAACTCCCGTCCTTGGGAAGTGACCAACCTCTACGGCCCCCGCTGGGTCTCCTACAACGTCGAAGCCGACGTCGATCTCTGGTCACTGGCGGCGACCTACGTGATCTCCGACCGCACCACTGCCGAACTCCGTTACAGCAGTGCCTTCGTGGTCAACAAAATCGGCATCCGCTACCCCACCGATTCTTGGGGACTAAGCGTGGTTCATCGGTTCTAATCCGCGGCATGAAACCCCGACTCCTTTCTGCGCTGCTCGCCCTCGCGGCCACGACGCTGGCCGGAGCGGCTCCGGCGGAACTCACCATCACGGCCAAAGGCGCCAAGGGCGAACCCGTCGCCGACGCCGTCGTGTCCCTCATCCCGCTGGAGGTGGCGGCACCGCCCGTGGCCGAACCATCCGGTGAAATCGCCCAGCTGAATCAGGAATTCATGCCCTACGTCACCGTGGTGCAGGCCGGCGCACGCGTGCTTTTCCCGAACAAGGACACGGTGCAGCACCACGTTTACTCACTTTCCAAAGCCAAAAAATTCGAGCTCCCGCTCTACAATCCCAACCAGAACGAGTCGTTTGTATTCGATGTCTCGGGCCTGGTCACGCTGGGCTGCAATATCCACGACTGGATGATCGCCTACCTCATCGTGGTGCCGACCCCGTATTTTGCGAAAACCAACGCCCTGGGCCTGGCCACGGTGGCGGCTCCCGCCGGGCGCTACCGGCTCGAACTCTGGCATCCGCGGCTGGCGACGGGCCTCACCCAGGAAATATCGCTGACCGCGGACACCGGCACCAAGCGCGAATTCACCCTCACGCTGAAGGCGGACAAGCGTATCCGCCGCGGTGGCGCCACCAAATCAGGCGGTTACCGCTGATCCCGTGGCTTTCCGCGTCTTCCGCTTCCGTCACTTCAGCCGGCAGTTGATGCTGCTGCTGGCGGGGCTTATCGCGCTGGTGCAGGTGTCCGTTTACCTGCTCGTCACCCGCGCCAACCGCAGTAATGCCATCGAGCATATCGACCAGAACCTGCGGATCGGCGCCAAGATCTTCCGCCAAAACCTCAGCGAGCGCATCGATTTCCTCGCCGGCAGCGCCAAGGTCATGAGCGGCGACTACGCCATCAAGCCGTTGCTGATGCAGGATCCAGTCGACAAGGGCACGCTGCGCTCCGTCTTGCTCAGCTACACCGACCGGGTGAAGGCACCCATCATCACCCTGTTTTCCCCCGAAGGCGACCTGCTGGCGCTGACGGACGAGGTGCTCGGTGAGAAAAACGTCGAACCATTCCGCTACCTGATCCGCCGGGCCACCGAGGACGACCTGGAGCAGGTCAGCGGTTACTCCTACCTCGGTGGTAAACTGCATGTGCTCGTGGTGGTGCCCCTCTATGCCCCGTTTCCCAGCGTGGCCGCCTGGTTTGGCCTCGCCTACCCGATCGACACCGCCTTCGCCAACGCCATCAAGAACACGACGCTGCTCGACGTCACCTTCACCTCGAACCCCACCGAGCCGGATCTGCGGGTGTTGTCCACCACCCTCAACCCCGCCATGGCGGAGGCGGTGGCGCGTCACCCCAGCACCACTCGCGAAGAGTCCCCCGGCAGCGAGATGCTCTCCCTCGGCGGCGAATCCTACGTCACCCTGTTTGAACCGCTGGATCTGCTCGACATGAAACCGGTGCGCATCGCATTGCAGCGTTCGCTGTCCGCCGAGTTGGCGCCCGCCCGGGAACTGGAAAACGTCGTGCTGGTGATCTCGCTGGCGGCGCTCGCCGCCGCCACGGTGGCGGCGCTGTGGATCGCGCGCGGCGTCAGCCAGCCGCTGCAGCAACTCGCCGATCATACCATGCTTGTGGCCGCCGGCGACTACACCCGCCGCATCGAGCTGCCCCGCGAGGATGAGATCGGCCAGCTGGCCACCGCCTTCAACCACATGACGGCCGGCCTGGCCGACCGCGACCGCGTGCGCGACCTGCTGGGCAAGGTTGTTTCGCCCGAGATCGCCACGCAGCTGCTCCAGTCCGACCTGAAGCTCGGCGGTGAGGAACGCGAAGTCACCATCCTGTTCTGCGACCTGCGGGATTTCACCGGCATGAGTGAACGGATGGCCCCCACCGAGGTGCTGACGCTGCTCAACCGCTACCTCGACCGGATGAGCACGATCGTCGAGAAACATGGTGGCGTAATCGATAAATACATCGGCGACGCGATCATGGCGCTTTTCGGTGCGCCGGTTGCGCTGCCTGATGCCGCCGCGCGCGCCCTGGCGGCCGCCCGGGACATGGCCGACTCCCTGCAGGACATGAACCGGGAGCTGGCGGCCGAGGGCCAGTCGACCCTGGCTTTTGGCATCGGCATCAACACCGCGCGCGTCGTCGCCGGCAATATGGGCTCCCATACGCGACTCAACTACACCGTGATTGGCGACGGCGTGAACCTGGCTTCCCGCCTGGAAGCCATGACCAAGGATCCGGTCCATCGGACCAACATTATCGTGAGCGAGGCCACCGCCCGCGCCGTGGGCGAGGAGAGCAAACTGCGGTCGCTGGGCAACGTGCCCGTGAAAGGCAAGGCCGAGCCCGTGAAGGTCTTCGCCGTGGACATCCAGCCGCGCCCTTGGCCGACCCGCCCGCTGGCGCGTCCGCCGACGCAGCCGCCGCTGGCGACGTAAGGCGGTCTGCTGTAGATCGGACTTTATGCCCGTTGATGTCGGGCATAAAGCCCGACCTACAAATACGCCGACCCAGGCGCTTCCTGCAGCTGCGCCCGCACGTCCGCCGGGATCGGCTGGGCGACCATGCCGCCTTGGGCATCAGCCGTCACGCACACTGCCGTCACCTCGCCGGTCGCGCACAGCGTGCCATCCTTTCGGAAGTGGAAGACATAGGTCACCGAGCGGGTCGTGATTTTTTTTATGAAAAGCTTCACGATGACGGTATCGTTGAATCGCAACGGCGCGCGGTAGGCGCAGCTGACGTTCACCCGCGGCCAGCCGACGACCTGACCCGGCACGAAGGAAATCAGTGGCAGCCCGAGCGAACGGTAGAAGCCCGTTTCACAAGTCTCCATCCAGCGGAAGAAATTAGCGAAGTGCATGATGCCGGCCATGTCGGTCTCGTGGAACTCCACCTGGCGCGTGAGGCTGAACTCGCTGGGCATCTCCGCAGGATTCCCGTCCGACCCGGCATGGCAATCTGTTTCCCCTCCCGGCTCAGGGCCTTCCGGTCAACCCGGCAACAGCAGGGTCCGGCCGCGTCGGGCAACATAGATCAGCAAAAATCGCAACAGGCAGGCCACCAGTGCCCAGGTGAGCAGTTGGGAAATCACCAGGGTCGCCTTAAGCAGCCCCACCGCGACCGTTTGCGACCACCACGGCCCGACCAGAAGATTGATCACCAATGCCATCGTTCCCTCCAGCCAGACGACGGCCAGCAACAAGCTCCACGTGACCCGAGCCCACCGCGCTTCCAAGGCATTGCCGTCATACTGCCGCCACAACCAGGGCAACAGCCAGGCCGCAAAGACCAGCTTGTAGAGGTAGGAAGCGCCCAGAAAAAAAGCTCCGACAATCAAGACGGCGCCGCAAACAAACTCACGCTCAGCCGCGTCCCCACCGTCTGCTTGCACGGCCCGCGGCGCTCCCGCGTGCTTCCCTGCCTCCCTGATCGCCCACCCGATCAGGAACCCTGCGGGCAGGAGCCAGCCCAGCCAGCCCACGAAACCAAAATCACGCATCAGCACGGGGGCACCAAAGGCATACAACCATTCCGGCGTGGGGGCCTGTCGCCCAACGAGCCGGAGGGCCGGGGCCAGACCCGGCCACGCAAGCAACAACACCAAAGCATAGAGAACGAATCCCGCCAACACCTGGCGGCGGGAGCGGAAATCCAGCAGGAGGACCAGCGTTGCCAGCGGAAAGAATTTAAGGACGGCCGAGGAGGCGAACAGAATGACGCCCAAGGCCCGGGCCGGGCCGCCGCTGTTCCGGAAACAAACGAGCCCAAGGCTGCTCACCAGAAAAATCACCAGGTCCTGATTGGCGCGATTGACGGCCAGCAGCCAAGCCGGGGAAACCAGCAGCAAACCCAGGGCCCATTGCTCACGCCGGGTTACCGGACGCGCGATCTGAACGGCTGTCACCAGGGTGGCCGCCAGCAGGGCGGTTCCCAGCCAAAGAGTGTCCTTCCGTCCCCAGCCCAACCTGGCCAGTTCGAACCACCACTCGCTGAAACAGAACGGCCGGTTATACGGATCCAGCATGTTGGGCAGCAGGGGATTCAATCCCAGCTTCACGGCGTCACAAGCCGCCAGCAATGCATAGAGATCCAGAAACGGCCGGGTGGCTTCGCCGATACCGGACGCCATCCAAAAGGCCGGGAAACGAAAGCACAGCCACCAGATCATCCCCACGACGCCCGCCAGCACCAAGTTCCCGCGCCACGGCGTTCCACCCGAACTGCTCAGAGAGGAGTCCGCTTGCCTGATGCTGGGTTGAGGTTTCGGCGGCACCATGGCTTGGTCAAACTTCACAGCCCGGTGAAGATAGGCAACGTCGTTCAACCGTGGCTTGAATCGCAGCGCGGGGCCGTCAGGCTGCGGGATCATGAACCTCCTATTCCGCTGTCTCTTCGTGGGCGCGCTGCTCACCGCCGTCCAGACGTTCGCCGCCAACACCTTTGAGGGCAAAGTGTCCCTCGCCCTCACGGCCGAAAAGGGCCGCGCCACAAACATGGACTATTCCCTCAAGGGCCAGAAGGTCCGCATGGACATGGACGCGGGCGGCAGCCAGGTCGCCTCGATCATGGACATGGCGAAGATGGAAATGCTCATGCTGATGCCCGAGCAGCAGATGTATATGGTCATGCCGATGAAGAAACCGGTCGAACAAGCCATGGAAAAAGCGGGCACCAACACCGCGGACATCGAGGTTACCGGCAAGACCGAGACCATCCTCGGTTACAAATGCAGCCAGATCCTCGTGAAGGACAAAGGCACGGTCACCGAGATGTGGGTCGCCGAAGGCCTCGGGGCGTTCATGGGCTTGGGCGGCGGTGGCATGTTCGGCGGCGGCAAGCCGGCGAACGCGGCCAAGTGGGAAGAGGCCCTCAAGGGCAAGGGCGGTTTCCCGCTGCGCGTGATTTCCCGGGATGCCAAGGGCAAGGAAACCTTCAAGATGGAAGCCACGAAGATCGAGGCCGGCTCCCTGCCCGACTCGCTGTTCAGTCCGCCGGCCGGCTATCAGAAATTCGCGATGCCCGACATGGGCGGAATGTTCAAGGGCGGGGAATAAGTGTGTCTGTGGACTGTGTAGGTTGCGCGCTTGCGCGCAACGTGGCGTGCAAGCACGCCACCTACATCATCCAATCCCTAAAAACAAAAGGCCGGGCGAATGCCCGGCCTTTCTTATAACGTAGTCCGAAGACCGGCTCAGTTGCCCATCTTCAGCAATTCGGCGGCCGTCCAGTAGGTTTTCTGGCCGGCGGTGTCGGCGCGGACCTTGGCGACGGTTTCGGGCTGCACCTCGGGGGCGGCATTGCCCCAAGTAGCCCGCACATAGGAAAGCACGTTGGCGATCTGGTCGTCCTTCAGACTGCCCAGCGGCGCCATGACATTGTTATATTCTTTGCCCTCGACCGTGATCGGGCCGTTCAGGCCATGAAGCACGATGCGGATCATGCGCTCCTCGTTGCCGGTGACCCACTCGGAGGCCACCAGCGGGGGATATTGACCGGGGACACCCAAACCGTTCGCCTGATGGCAGGCCATGCAGGTGGTGTCGAAGACCCGTTTGCCCAGCTGGGCCCGGGTAAGCGCCACAATCTTCACGGCGCCGGGTTTCTCGCGGTTGGCGTGCTCGCTGTAAACCAGCGGGTCGAAGCGGAGCGAATTTTGCGCCAGATAGATCGAGCCGAAGAAGACGGCCGAGCACATCAGGCCGAGCAACACGAGCGGCAGCATCAAGTAACCGTCGGCCTTCTCGGGCTTGGTCTTCTGCAGCTGGGCGTGGACCTGCTGGATACTGTCATCGCTGGCCCCGGATTGCTCGACGCGGAAATTGGAATCGTTCGCGCTCATCTTAGTGACCGGCCCCCTTGGGCGCCGGCGTGTTCCGGCTGCGCTCGGTGGGATAATCGTAGGTGTCCTTCAAACTTTGCAGGTAGGCGACCAGGGCGACCGCGCGGGCCGTGGGGACAACCTCCAAGCCGGGGCCCGGCGAGAACTTGGACGACAGCTTGAGCGCCTGCGTCGAGGGCTGGCGGCCGGCCACCGGATGAACGTCGAAGAGGAAGGGATGCGCCGGCATGTTCGTGCCTGCGGCGACCGATTGCGGGGCGTAGAGGAGCTTGTAGAACCACTCGGCGTATTCCTCGGGCTTGGCGTCGCCCAAACGGGCGCCGACGTTGCGCAGGTCGGGGCCGATGCGGTTCTGGCCGATGAGGACCGTCTGGTCGCGGATGTAGTCGCGGGCATAGCTGCCGCGTTCGCCCCACTTGCGCCCCTCGGCCAGATCGTTGCCGAAGCCGTGCTGGCGGACCTGCTGGGTGTGGCAGGTGACGCAACCCAGGTCCTGGTAAACGAGACGGCCCTGGTCGGCGAGGCCGGACAGCGGCAGCGGGTAAAGGTTCTCATCCGCCGGATCCTTGAACTGGCTGAGACCACCGATCTGCTTGTGGGCGGTCAACAGAAGGCCGGCCCACGAGAGCGCCAGGGTGGCGAAGACGCCGAGGAAAAGAGCGAGTCCGTTTTTCATGCGTGGCCCTCCAGGCTCAGGGCGGGCGGGGTGCGCAGCTGTGCGGCCGGCACCTTGGCAAAATTAACCGGGCAGGCCATGCCGAGGAAGTTGAGGAAGAAGGCCACGTGGCCGAGGAGCAGCAGGCCCAGCACGACCGTGCGGAAGGCGAACCAGAGGGACATGGCCTTAGTGATGTCAATGAACGGCACGGTGGCGTCAGTGAGCAGTTTGCCCTGGGTCCAGCCGGCATAGGTCAGGCCCACAATCATGAGCAGCACGCCGAGGGCGGTGGCGCCAAAGTGCAGCTTGATGAGCGCGGGCGAGCGCCACTCGCGGCCCGTCAGACGCGGCAGCATGAAATAAGCGGCCCCGAACATCGCGGTCGAGAAACAGGCGTAGAAGGTCAGCCAGTCGCGCAGGCCGTCGAGCAAGGTGAACTGGACGGTGGCGGCGAAGCCCCGCATGGAGAGTGCGAGGTTCAGGACCGCCGCAAGGATGAAGCTCACGATGCTGATCACGATGAAGCGGAGCGTCAGGCTGCCCCGGGCGGCGGCATAACGGCCGGACAGGGTGCCGAAGAGGTTGATGGCGACGATGACCACGCCGACGACGACCAGCATGTTGGCGACAATGCCCATGGTGGGGATCCAGACCGGCACCGGAGCGCCGATCAGGCGGCTGCCGCCGGCGAAGGCCGAGGTGACGGCCAGCCACCAGAAGGCCAGCGAGGCCAGGTAGTAATTGGAGATGGGCTTGCCGAGGATCTTGGGCAGGAAGTAATACGCGGCGGCCAGGGCCAGCGGCACGAACCAGAGGTTGTAGAGACCGTGGGCATACCAGGCGTTGACCACGGGCTGGAGCGCGCCGCGCACGGGGGACCTTAAGAGCATCACCTGGGCGATGGCGTAGAGCCAGGGGAACCAGAACGCCGCGCCGAAGATATACCACTGCGAGGCGTAGACGTTCTCGGTGTTGCGGATGCTGAAGGTGGTGACCGCCCAGACGCCGATGAGCGCATAGGCCGCGAGCAGGAGGAAGCTCACGAAGCGCGGCATCTCCAGCAGCTCGAAGGAGGTCGAATAACCCGCGAGGATGCCACCGACGCCGAGGGTGACGCCGATGTTCCAGAACTTAGCGGCAACAAACAACCAGCCGCCGTGACGGAGGGTGGTCGCGGAGAGGCGGGCCATCAGCCAGAGGCCGAAGGCGAAGGCGGCGTTCATGCCCCAGCCGTAGATGAGGGCGTTCTGCGCGGCGGGCGCGAGGCGGCCGTGGGTGGTCCATTCGCAGGCGGCCAAGAAGCCCGGCTGGTGCAATTGCATCGAGGCGGCCAGCTGCATGACGCCGCCGAGCAGGAGCCAGAGCAGCGCCGAGCCGAAGAACATCAGCACCGGCCACCTGGCCGAGGCGTCGATCTCCATTTGCTCCGTGCGGACGTTGTTAGCGGAAGAATTCATCACAGGGCTTACTTCTTGGCGTGGTCACGGACCGTGAGTTCGATGGCGCGGGCGATGGGCAGGCGGACCGTGCCGGCCGGCTGGTCGATCCAGGCATAGCTGGTCGCGGCCGCGTGTTCCTTGGCGAGGTGCTCCGTGAGCAGGACCTTGCGCTCGGCCGGCGTCTTGACGCCCTCGATGGGATCCACAGCGGCGGCGTGCGGCGAATAAACTTTGCGCGCGAGCCAGCCAAACACCGCGAAGCAGAGCAGCACGATGACCGTGGTGAACACGGGCGTGCGGTGCGGGAAGGAGAAATTGGAGGAATCGCTCATGGCTTACGGATGGGCGGCGGCTTGGTGGCCCGGCTCCGGGGCGGTGGCCTCGTGATGGGTGAGCGACTCGCCGATGCGTGGGTCGCGGATCGGGATGAGCTTGGTGGTCGGGAAGCTCTTCAGATAGGACCAGACACAAATCCCACCGACGCCGATGACCGAGGTGAGCACCCACAGCAGGTTGAGCGAAAGGAACGGCTGGGGATCGTCGTGGGAGTCACGCAGCGCCGGCAGGACGTTGTAGCAGATATCGACCAGGATGATGGCGGCGATCCAGATACTGACGCCGAGGGCGGGCTTCAGGGTGGATTTGCGGCGATAGGACAGCCACAACAGGAACGGCACGAAAAAGTGACCGAAGAGCAGCAGCATCCCGACCCACAGCCAGTCGCCGTGTTCGCGGATGTTATACCAGAAGGTTTCCTCGGGGACGTTGGCGTTCCAGATCAGGAAGTATTGGGAGAAGGTGACGTAGGCCCAGAACACCACGAACGCGTAGGCCAGCGCCACGAGACAGTGCAGCTGGTTGGTGTTGAAGATGCCCTTGTAGTCGCCGCGGTGGTAGAGCCACCAGGTGATGACAACGCCGAACGCGAGCGCGGCCCGAATGCAGTTCGCGAAGAACCACACGCCATACATCGTGGAGAACCAGTGATACTCGAGGCTCTTCATCCAGTAGATGGCCGCGAAGCTCAGGGCCAGGGCGTTGATCGGGATGCCGAAGGCCGCGGTCTTGCGGTTCATGAACGTCCACCTGGCGTCACCATCGCTATCCTGGGTGAACGAGGCCTTGCGGAGGCGGGCCGAGAGCCAGATCCAGCCGGCGAAGAACGCGACGGTCATGCCCGTGAACATGTTCACGTTCAGGAAGCCGGCCTTCTTCACGTAAAGCACATCTTGCCCCACCGTGCCGTGGCCGCCGTGCAGCGCATGGTCGAGGTCCATCCAAGGCCAGACGAAGCCGGGCTTCACCCAGGCGGAGATAAGGAGCGGGAGGAAAAGGATGAAAAGCCACTTGAAGGCCGCGAGACCGTGCTCGAACTGGCGGCGGATGACGGTGGACCAGCCGGCGTCGAAGATGTGGTGGATCATCACCAGCATCAACATGCCGATGGCGACGGCTGTCCAGTAGGCGACGCCCACCAGGTAGGACATGGCGACGCCATGCGGCTCGGCGACGAAGAGGCCGATGGCCGTGACCGCGAGACCAGCGATGCCGGCCAGAAGGAACTTGCCAGCCAAGGCGGCGGTGACAGCGGGAGTGACAGTGGCAGCAGGGGCGCTCATGTTACTTCAGCCCTCCGCGCTGCTCGAGAGGGACATCGTTGATGGTGCCATGAGCGGCACGCTGGAGCGCGCGCACGTAGGCGACCACGGCCCAGCGGTCGTCGGGGGAAAGTTTGTCGGCGTAGGCCATCATCGTGTTTTTGCCATGCGTGATCGTGTGGTAGATCTCGCCCTCGGCCATGCCGCGAAGGCGGTCGTCGTGGTAGGTGGGCGTCGTCAGCATGCCGTAAGACTTGGTGATACCCACGCCGTCACCGAGCGCACCGTGGCAGGGCGCGCAGTAGATCATGTAGCGGTTCTGGCCACGCTCGATGAAGGCGCCGGTGACCTCGACCTTGGCCGGGAAACCGCGGCCGAAACTACCGTCGGCAACCTTGCCTTCGTAATGGAAATCATCGGCCCGCAGGAAGGCCGGGTCGGCCTGATGGGCCTCGCGGCCAAAGGGCACCGTGCCGGCGGGCAACGGGCGGTCGGCGCGGCCGTCGGCGAAGAACTTGGATCCGGCCTGCGGCTTGTATTTGGCCTGGTGGTCCATGTCCGGGAAGACCTCGATCGGGGGCCGCGTCGAGAACGAACCCCGGAAGCCCATGACGGACAGGAGGAGGACAACCACGAAAGCGAGGGTGTAGTAGGCGAAGCGCATCGGGTCAGGCCTCCAGCTCCACGATGTCCTTGCCGCCGGCCGCCGCGAGCAGGTCGCGGGTGGCGGTGGCATTGAATTTCGGGTCGTTCGACTCGATCACGATAAAGAAGCGGTCATCCGTGGCGCGGACGAACTGCGGGGCCTTCAGCACCGGGTGATAGTGCATGGGCAGCTTGTTCAGGAAGAACATGCCGCCGATCGTGGCGAAGGCCGTGAAGAGGATGGTGAGTTCGTAGGAGATCGGGAAAGCGAACATCGGACTGAAGTAGGGCTTGCCGCCGACAATGAGCGGATAATCCAACGCGCCGGTCCACCAGATCATCGACATGCCGGTGCAGAAACCGATGATGCCACCGGCGAGCGAGAAACGCGGCACCTGGGAACGGCGCACCCCCATGGCGGCGTCGAGGCCGTGGATCGGGAACGGCGTGAGCGCATCCCACTGGGAATAGCCGGCGTCGCGGACCTTTTCACACGCGTGGTAGAGATCCGGCGTGGTGTCGAAGGCGGCGATGATTCCGTAGGTCTTGTTCATGGCGGCGGTTCCTTAGTGGTGAGTCGATCCGTGGGGATCGGCCGCGGGAATGACCGCCTTCACTTCCGACATCGGCATGATGGGGATGAAGCGGATGAACAGGAGGAACAGGAACGAGAAGACGCCGAAGGTGCCGAAGAACGTGAAGATCTCGACGACGGAGGGCGAATAATAGCCCCAGCTCGACGGCAGGAAGTCGCGGGCGAGCGACGTGACGATGATCACGAAGCGTTCGAACCACATGCCGACGTTGACGAAGATGGAGAGGATCCAGACCAGCGTGGTGTTTTCGCGCACCGACTTGAACCAGAAGAACTGCGGGGTGATGACATTGCACCCGATCATGATCCAGTAGGCCCAGGCATAGTGGCCGAAGGCACGGTTGATGAACGCGAAGCCTTCATACGGATTCGCGCTATACCACGCGATGAAGAACTCCATCGAGTAGGCGTAGCCGACCATGGTGCCGGTCGCCAGGGTGATCTTGCACATGCAGTCGATGTGATACTGCGTGATGAGGTCCTCAAGGCGGTAGACCGCGCGCAGCGGCAGCATGAGCGTCATCACCATGCCGAAGCCGGAGAAGATGGCGCCCGCGACAAAATACGGCGGGAAGATGGTCGTGTGCCAGCCCGGGATCAGCGAGACGGCGAAGTCGAACGACACGATCGTGTGCACGGAGAGCACCAGCGGGGTCGAGATGCCGGCCAGGATGAGGTAGGCCATCTCGTAGTTGCTCCACTGGCGGTTGGAACCGCGCCAGCCCATGGCGAAGAAACCGTAGATGCGGGCCTTGAAAAGATTGCCAGCCGCCGTGAAGCGGTCGCGCATCGTGCCGAGGTCGGGGATGAGGCCGATATACCAGAAGAGCACGGACACGGTGCCGTAGGTCGAGACCGCGAACACGTCCCACTCCAACGGCGAGCGGAAGTTCTGCCAGATGCCGTTCGAGTTGGGGAACGGAAACAGCCAGCCCGGCAGCACGGCGAACCAGATGCGGCCGACGTGGAAGACCGGGAAGATCGCGGCGCAGACGACCGCGAAGATCGTCATGGCCTCGGCGGCGCGGTTGATGGACGTGCGCCACTTCTGGCGCAGCAGGCAGAGGATGGCCGAGATGAGCGTGCCGGCGTGGCCGATACCGATCCAGAAAACGAAGTTGACGATGTCCCACGCCCAGTTGACCGGGTTGGCGTGGCCCCAGACACCGACGCCCGTGGCCACGAGGTAGACGAGGCCGGAGACGGTGAACGAGGCGATGAGGGCCGCGAGGCCGAAGCACCACCACCACCACGCCGGGGTCTTGCCCTCGACGATGCCGCAGATTTTTTCCGTGATCCAGTGGAAGTCCCGGTGGTGTTCCACCAGCACGCGCCGCGGGATGACCACGGGGTTGACCTCGGCGAGGATGGCGGGAGCGCCGTTCGGCAGGCTCAGGCCAGGCGGCTGATCAGAAGCGTGCGCGCCCATTACTCATGCCCTCCCTGCTTGGCCGCGGGCTTTTCGGAGCCATGGCCGGCGTCGTGCGCCGGGTGATTCTTGTTGTTATACTCGATGCGGCTGAGCGGGAGCGCCGCGTAGTCAGGCATGGCGGGATTCGGGTTGCGCAGCTTGCCGAGGTAGGTCGTGCGTGGGCGGACGTTGAGGTAGCCGAGGACGGCGTAGTCGCGCTCCTGCTTCTTCGCGCGGGAGACGGCGCTGTTTTCGTCCTTGATGTTGCCGAAGACGATGGCCTCCACCGGGCACACCTGCTGGCAGGCGACCTTGATCGTGCCGTCAGGGATCTCGACGTTGCCGCTGGCGCCGGCCTTGCGCTTCTGGGCGATCTTGGCCTGCTGCACACGCTGGACGCAATAGGTGCACTTCTCCATGACGCCGCGCATGCGCACGGTGACATCGGGATTCTTCACCATCTTGACCAGCTCCGGCATGTCGCTCTGGTGCCCGAGCGGCCCCAAGTAGAGGGCGTCCGTCGCGCGCTTGTTGAAGTCGAAGAAATTGAACCGGCGCACCTTGTAGGGGCAGTTGTTCGCGCAGTAGCGCGTGCCGATGCAGCGGTTGTAGGCCATCACGTTGACGCCTTCCTCGTCGTGGACGGTGGCATTGACCGGGCACACGGTCTCGCAGGGCGCGAGTTCGCAGTGCTGGCAGGTCATGGGCTGCATCGAAACCTGGGGATCCTCGGGAAGGGCCTTGTTGCCCTCGGCGCCAAAGGCCTCCGCGTCGGCCTGGCCGTCGGAGTAGTAGCGGTCGAGGCGGATCCAGTGCATCTCGCGGCCGCGCATCACCTGGTCCTTGCCGACGATCGGGATGTTGTTCTCCGCCTGGCAGGCCACGACGCAGGCGTTGCAGCCAATGCAGGTGTTCAGATCGATCGACATGCCCCACTGGTGGATGCCGTCGAGGTTCGGTGTCTCGTAGAGGGAATTGCCACGCGGGGTCGTGGTGGCGATGAACGCCGGATCCTTGCCGGCGTCCTTGCCGAGCACGGCCGGGGTGTGCGACTCCATGCCGATGCCATCAACGAACGCCGGATTCTTCTGGAAGCCTTCATCTCCCTCCAGGTTCGCCTCGCGCACAATGTCGCGACCCTCCATCGACCAGTGTTCCTGGGTGTTGGCCAGCAGCAGGCGCTCGCCGGTGTCACGCAGCGTGGCGCCCGTGGCGAAAGCAAGACTGTCGGTCGTGCGGAGCGGATAGGCGCTGAAGCCCGCGCCGGTGCCGATGTGGCCGGAATGGGTGCGGCCGTAGCCGAGCGGGAGCACGATGGTGTAGTTCGAGAGGCCCGGCTGGATGTGCACCGGGCCGCTGATCTTGCGACCGTTCAGGGTCACTTCAAAAATACGGGCGTTCTCCTTGCCCTGCGTAAACTCGGCCTCTTCCTTGCGCGCGACCTGCAACAGGCTGCCGGCGGGAACGATGCCGAGTTCCTTGGCCAGGCGTGGGCTGACGAGGATGGCGTTGTCCCACGAGATCTTCGTCATGGGATCCGGGCACTCCTGCAGCCAGCCGTTGTTGGCGAAGCGGCCGTCATCCATTTTGTGGTCGGTGGTGAAACGGACCTCGAGGCTGTCCTTAGACAGCGCGGCCAAGGTCGGGGTTTGGGCGAGGACGGCGCCGGAGCGCGCGACATCGAAACCGACGGAAACGACCGTGTAGGCCGACCCCTCGACCAGACCATCGTGGAGGAATTTCTCGAACGCTTTTTTGTCGCCGCCGCGGGTCGCGAAGACCTGTTCGTAAGCCTCGGGCTTGGCCTCGCCAGCGAGGCGGGCGAGCAGCTCGACCTCCATCAGGCCGTTGAACAGCGGCATGATCATCGGCTGCACCGGCACGATGGTGCCGTCGGCCGTGCGGGCATCGCCCCACGACTCGAGGTAGTGCGTCGCGGCGAGATGCGTGCCCGACAGCGCGGACGTCTCGTCGCTGTAGTAGCCGTAGCGGATGACATCGGGCACCGACTTCAGCAGCGCGCCGAATTCGAGATCGGCGGGCGCATTGTAGGCCGGGTTGCCGTTGAGGACAAAGAGGGTCTTGACCGAGCCGGCTTTGATGGCGGTGACGAGCGCGGAGATGGTCGAGGCGGCCGGCGTCGCGACCTCGACGAAGTCGACGGTCTTGCCGAGGTTGCCGAGCCTGGCATTCATCGCGTAGGCGATGACGTGGACCGCGGCGGGCTGGTGGGCGCCGGCGACGACCAGGGATTCGCCCTGGTGGGCCAGCAAATCCTTCGCGCACTGCTCGACCCACTGGGCGTTGACGTCGAGGCCCTTGGCCAGCGACTCGTAGGTGTTCGTCCCGAGCACCTGGCCACCGATCGAGGCGGCGAGAGCGAGGATGTGATTGCTGGCGAGGCGCAGGCGGTGGTCCGCCATGCTGCCGGTCAGCGAGAAGCCGCTCTCCGCCACGTAAAGGCGGTTCATCGGGTCGGTCGGCTTGGTGACGCGGCGGCCCTTGGCGAACTCGCGGGCGTAGTAGAGCGAACCGGACTCGGCGTGGAAGAAATCGGCGTCGAGCGAGAGGATGCGCTTGGCGGCGGCGAAGCGGTAAAGTGGCTTCACATTGCGGCCAAAAGCGGCCTGCGCGGCGGCGACCGGCGGCTCATCCTGCACGGGCTCGTATTCCGCCCAGATGGCCTGCGGGAATTTTGCCTTCAGGCTCGCGACCAGACGGGCGCGGGTCGGCGAGGAGGATTCATCAGCCAGAAAGGCCAAGCCCGCCCCGCTGCCGGCATAGGTCTGGCTGATGCTCGCGAGCAGGTCGTTGACCTGGGTGGTCGAAAGCGTGTCACTCTTCCTGGTGTGCGCGGTGGCGCGCTCGGGGTCGTAGAGATCGAGAACGGAAGCCTGTGCGAGAAGCGAGCTGGCACCACCATGCGGCCGGTAACTCGGGTTGCCCTCAAGCTTGGTCGGGCGGCCCTGGTGGGTCTCGGCGAGCAGCGGGATGGCCGACTTGCGCAGCGGCATCGCGGTCGCAAAATAAAGCGGGAGGCCCGGGACGGTGTATTCGACGGACTTGCCGTAAGGCAGGATATGCGACTCCGGGCGGCGGCAGCCGGCGAGACCGAGGCCGCCCAGCGCGAACGACGCGGCCATCAGCTTCATGAACTGCCGGCGGTCGACGCCCTCCATCGAGGATGCGCCCTCGGGGAACTCGCGGGCCAGATGCTCGCGGAACCCGGGGGTGTCGGCGAGCTCATCGAGGCTGCGCCAGTATTTCGGGCCGTTCAGCTCGCGTTGCCCGGGGGCGGTATGATCAAATTTGCGTTTCATCAGCGATGGCAGCCGGAGCAGCTCTGAGGCGGCATAACCTTCCAGTTGTGGATGTAATCCTGGGCCTTCTTCAGCCCCTCGGGGCCCTGGTCGGCGAGGCGGGCCGAATCCAGGTTAAAGACATCCTTCGGGTCGCGGATGCGCCCGGCGGGGTTGCGATGGCAGTCAAGGCACCAGCTCATGCTGTGGGGCTGGTCGTGGTGGACCACGGACATCTCGTTGACCTTGCCGTGGCACTCGACGCAGCTGACGCCGCGGTTCACGTGGACCGAGTGGTTGAAATAGACGTAGTCGGGGGTCTGGTGGATCTTGACCCAAGGCACCGGCTCGCCGGTCGCATAGCTCTGGCGCACCACCTCGAGCAGCGGGCTAGTGGTCTTGATGATGCTGTGGCAGTTCATGCAGGTCTGCGCGGCCGGGACGCTGGAGGTCCCGGACTTCTCCACGGAGGAGTGACAGTAACGGCAATCGATGCCGAGCTGGCCGGCATGCAGGCTGTGCTCAAACGGGACGGGCTGAACCGGCTGGTAACCCACGCGCAGATAGGCGGGCGTGGCGTAGTAAGTGATGCCGGCCGCCGCGACGCCGCCCAGGATGCCCAGAAAAATGATGATCTGCAGCGGCAGGGCGTTGGCGGACTTCGGGAAAATCTTCGACATGACGGGGCGCGTGTGACCGAGGGGCCGCTTAGCAGCTGCCTTCCTTGCGCGACACAGCGCGCGTTTCCGGCCGCAGGGCCACGGGGGTGGATTTTGCGACCGCTGGGGAACGGGCAAACAACGCCGGCCCCAGCCCGAGGGTGGCAATCGCGCCCCCCAGTTTGGCAAAGAATGATTTACGCGAACAAGGCGAACTCACGGTGTGTGTGCGGTTCAAAATCCCACGTAGGAGAAGAAGCCCTTTCTACAATGTAAAACAAATTTTCCACCCAACCCCGCCTCCGCGTGCTTATTAGCAAGGTCGCAGCCGGAAATTTTTCCGCTAATCGCCGGGAATTCGCAGCAAATTGCCCTCCGGTGACAAATTGGACGACGCCAGTCGGCATCGTCCTAATGTCATCGGGATTTCGCGCCAACAGCGGCAAAATCAACAGAATTCCCCGTCGCGCATCGGCTTGATCTCGTCGCAACGGTTCGCGATGTCGGGATTGTGCGTCACCAGGACCACGGCCTGGCCGTTTTCCTTGGCTAGACGGGTCAAAAGGTCGAAAACGAGGCCGGAATTCTTCACGTCAAGATTACCCGTGGGTTCATCGGCGAGAATGATGGCCGGCTGATTGGCCAAGGCGCGGGCGACCGCCACACGCTGCTGCTCGCCCCCGGAAAGCTGCGTCGCCAGCCGGTGCCCCTTATCGCCCAGCCCGACGTCCTTGAGCAGGGACTGCGCCCGCTCGGTCATCTGCTCCTCGGAGAGCCGGCCGAGCTTGCGCATGGGCATCATGATGTTGTCCAGCGCCGAGAATTCCTGCATCAGGAAGTGAAACTGGAAGACAAACCCGATGTGATCGCAGCGCGCCGCCGTGCGCTCGAGATCGCTGCTGTTGGACATGAGCTGGTCCCGGATCCAGATCGAGCCGTCATCCGGCTGGTCGAGCAGGCCCAACAGGTAAAGGGTCGTGCTTTTGCCACAACCAGAAGGACCGACGATGGCGGTCACATTGCCGCGCCGGGCCTCGAAGGACACGCCCCGAAGGACGTGCACCCTGCCCTCCCCCTGACCCAGATAACGGTGGAGATTTTCGCAGCGCAGGGCGATCTCAGGGAGGCCGGAGGCGGGAGGCCGGAGGCGGGGGGAATCTGGCGAAGGCAAGGGCATTAGAAATCGCGCTTCCTGACCTGAACGTATTGGTGCAACATCGCCGAGACCTTGCGACTCCGCTCGATCAGTTCTGTCGAAGTCGGCGGATCGATCACGCCCAACTTGGCCGCCAGATAAACCTGTGTCCGCAATTCCCCGCTGGATCCCCGGGAATAATTGAGAAATTGCACAAACTCCTTATTGGATTCGCGTTCATAACCCTCCGCGATGTTGGAGGGGACGGACACGGCTGCTCGCCGCATCTGATCCCTGAGACCGAAATCACGCGAATGCTCCATGCTTTGATACACCCGCATCGCGAGCAACATGCCTTCCTTCCAAACTTCGAGGTCCTCAAACCGTCTGATGGTCGTTTTCATGACTGCATCTCCTTTGTTGTTTTAGGTATTTGGTTTTTGGCCCATAATTTTTTAAGTATCCAGCTTCCCGGCTCCCGTCTCCGGTCTCCGGTCTCCGGTCTCCCTTGCTTGTGCTCATTGGGAGGTGCCGCGGATGATGTCACCCGGCTCCAGGCGGGCCGCCCGGCGGGCGGGGATGACGGCGGCGGTCATCACCACGATGCTGGCCGTGATGGTGGCCACCACGTAGTGCCAGATGTTCCAAGCCACCTGGAAGTTGTCGGTCGAGAAGATGCCGCGGATCTTGATCGGGTATTTCGAGACGCCGTAGGTCATGCCGTAGCCGAGGGCCCAGCCGCCGATGGTGCCGATCACCAGCACGATGGTGCCGAGCCAGATGAAGATCCGGGAAATGTCGCGGCGGGTGTAGCCCATCGAGCGCAGGATCGCGATCTCCTTGGTCTTCTCGATGACGATCATCGCCAGGGTGTTGAACATGCCCAGACCGGAGATGAGGATGATGGTCGAGACGGTCAGCGCCGCCGAAATCTGCAGGGCGCTGAAGGCCTCGAGCCAGCTCTCCTCGCGCTCCTGCCAGCTTTTTGTGCTGTGGCGGAGCACCTCCTCCATTTGCACGGCGTCTTGGGGCGCGCGATTGCGATCGAAAAGGGCGATTTGGATGAAGGAGGCGCCGGTGGTCTTTTTCAGGAGCGACCGCGCCTCCCCGAGGTGCATGTAGATGCGCACCCGGTCGATGTCACTTACCCCGGTGGAATAGATGGCCGACAGACGGTAACGACGCTGCTCGGTCCCGGCCTGCAGGATCAGCGAATCCCCCACCATCAGCTGCAGGCGCTCCGCCAGGACCTTGCCCATCAGGATCCCCTGCGGGGTGCTGCGAAAATTCTCGAGGCTGCCGGTGCCGTTCTGGACCTGGACGGCCAGGTCTGACACCGCCAGGTGGTCGTCGAGCTTGATGCCATAGACCTTGGCGGAATCGTTCTTGAACGAACTGTCCGCGATCACCGACCCCTCCACCACCGTGGAGACACCCGAGACGTTGCGGAACTTCTTGAGGGCCTCGGCCAGCAGCGCGGGATCCTCCACGCCCTCGATGTATTTGCGCGCTGAGCGGTCGATGGAGACCTCGAACTTGCTCGCCCCGATGTTATGGCCGGCCGCGGCCATGCGAAAGATGGTGTCCTGGATCTTATCCTCGATGCGGATGGCGCCGTTCGTGCCGAGGATGGTCCGGATGAAGAACTGTTCGAAGCCGCTCGTCTGCGCCTGGGTGACGATAAAGAAACCCACGCCAAAGATGATGCCCGCCAGGCTCATCAGCATGGAACGCTTGCGGGCCGTCAGAAAACGGAGGGCGATGCGGAGATTATTGGACACGGAAGAAGGGAGAGGCCGGAGACGGGAGTCAGGAGGCGGGAAACCCGCCTACGCTCCAAAGGGACCACGGCGAAGCAAGGAAGGAAAAATAAGAGGCAGAGTTAATAGAGGTGTCGGTTTCCAGAAAGTCCGTATCCGTCATTTGGGGTGCGAAGTCGAAGTTTGTTATCCGGTCTCCGGCCTCCCATCTCCGGCCTCCGGGATGTCAGTTCGGCAGAACCTGGGTGCGCACCCGCTCCCCCTCGCGGAAGCGATCCTGCTGCTCAACGACCACCACTTCGCCCACGCGCAGGCCCTCGACGATTTCAACCTCGTTCAGGCTGTCGTAACCTTGCGTCACCTTGCGCCGCTCGAGTTTCCCGCCCGCCACCACATAGACATAGTCCCCCACGAGAGCCCGGCGCGGAATGATCGTGGCGTTTTTTCTTTCGGCGATGGCGATCAAAACCTCGCCCGTCAGGCCGGGCAGCAACACCCGGCCCTCGGGCAGGACAATTTCGAGAAAAACGGTGTAACGCTGGGTGGTCGCATCGGCCGAAGGCAGGATCTTCGAGACCGTCGCGTTGTATTGGTCGGCGCCAAAGGTAAGGAAGCGGACGGTGGCTTTCTGCCCCAGCTTGACCGCGGCAAATTTCTCCTCGCTGATCTTCGCCTCGACGGTGCGGCCGACCGCGATGATGGTGGCGATGGGCGAGTTGCTGCCGATGAGGTCGCCGACCCGGGCGGCCACGGTGGTGACCGTCCCGTCGGAGGGTGCCCCGATGGTCATCTTGCTTTTTTCACGCGCCTTGGAGCGGAGACTGTTCTCGTAGTTTTCCAGCGCCAGGCGGGTGTTGACCTCGTCCAACTCCATGCGCTGCTGCAACTGCTGGAACAGCCGTTTCTGCTTTTCAAACTCGGCCAAGGGATAGGCGCCGACCTTGGTCTGCCGCTCAAGGTTTTCCAAGGTGTCCTTGGCATTCAGCACCTCGGGGCGGAGGGTCGAACCCAATTCGACCCGGCGCTTCGCCGCGGTGATCTCGTTTTTGATGCGCTCGATCTCCAGATCGATGTCCCCGGTGTCGATCTGGACGAGAGTGTCGTTCCGATACACCCGCTGCCCGACATCCAAGGTGCTGGAAATGACGCGCCCGCCCACCTCGCTCTTCAGTTCGATGGCAAACTCCGCCTTCACCTCCACCGTGCCGGGCACCGTGCGCAGGGCAACGCCCGTGACGGCCGTGGCGACCAGCGCGATCGGGCGCAGGGTGTAAAACACTCCCCAGGCGATTCCTCCCAGGACCACCGCGACGATGGCCAGACGCACCACCCAATTGGGAGACGATGGTTTGGGTTTGGTCATTTAATTTCGGGAAGATTGGCGACAATCGGGTCCTGGGCGATGGTGGCGAGGAAGTCACCCGTCCTGACCAGGAAATCACTGCGACCGTTGAAAGCCCCCAGCTGGGCGTCATACAATCCAATGCGCGCCAGGCTCACATCGGCCTCGGCCATGACGCCGCGTTTGAATTCCTCCTGTTTGGCTTTCAGGTTATTTTCGCTGGCGACCAAAGCGCGGTCCGCGAGCGACATCGAGCGGGCGGAAAAATCCAGCTGTTTCACTTGGATCTGCGCGTTCTGCAGCAACCGCTCGGTCAAATCCTTGTAGTCATTGTCCATCTGCCGGCGCTTGGCCAGCGCGCTGCGGACGGCCGCCTGCGACGAAAAGCTGTCGAAAATCGCCCAGCTGGCGGA
Organism: Lacunisphaera sp.; assembly: GCA_046593155.1. GTDB lineage: Bacteria > Verrucomicrobiota > Verrucomicrobiia > Opitutales > Opitutaceae > Lacunisphaera. The sequence continues at coordinate 3,837 of JBKJRX010000302.1, read as the reverse complement.
AACGCCGGCGTATTGGGAGTTAACCCGGAATTTCTGGGCCACGTTGACGGTGTAACTCTGCTCATCCTGGCTGATGCCCGCCACGAGACTGAGCTTGGGGCGGAGCCGGGTCTTGACGCTGGCGTAGCTCAATTTCTCGCTGTCCATCAGCTTGCGCATGGTCACGGCCTCGATCGTCGGCAATTCCTTTTGGGCCAGATAATCGGCCAGCAAGCGGCCCAAAGCCCCCGCATGGTAGGCGGCCATCGGAATGGCGTCCGGGATGGCATCATCGGTCAGCAGCGGGCTGCCGGACAGGCGGGCGAACGACACCTTGGCCATCTCGAGGTCGAACTGGACGCGCTCGCGGGCGATCTGCGCCTGCTCCGCCGCCAGGCGGAAAGCGGAGATCTGGTATTCAGAGATCACCTTCTTGGCGAGGCGTTCCTCCTCCTGGACGAGCTGTTTTTTGGTGTGCTCCAGATAAAAAGCCGCCCGCTGCACCAAGGCCTTTTGCACGATGAGCTTGAGATAATCGCCGCGGAGAGTCTGCGCCAGCAGGCGGTAACCGTCGCGATACTGCCCTTTGGCAATGCTGGCCTGGATCTCGCCCATCCGGGCGTAATTACGACGCTCGCCCCAATGAAAGAGCGGCTGGGTGATGGAAAAATTATAGGCAATCTTGGTGACTTCCAAGCGGCCCGGCAGGTCGGCCCGGGTGTCCCGGGACTCGTAGTAATTGCCGTAACCGCCCACCGAGGGCAGGATGTTGGCCCGGGCCTGGATCCGGGCATTTTCAGCGATTTCCAGATCCAAAGCCCGGTTGAGCATGCGCGGGGACTGCCGCACGGCCGTGGCCAGGATCGTGTTCAGCTGGGGATACAATTCCTCCGGCAGGACCAATTCGTCCACGTTGGCGTCCGTTGCCGACGCCCGGAGGCCAACCATCAAAAACAACAAAGCGAGGGACCGGCGGAGGATTTTCATGATGAAGGAGGGAAAAAGACAGGGCGTCGCAAACCCAGTGCCTTGGCAATCCGGAAATTCTCCGCTTCCGAGCGAAAATCTACGCCGAAAACGACGAATTCGGCAGATGAAATTGTCATGGAGCTGTTTTGCGGAAGTTGAAGGTTGAACGTTGAGTGCCGGAAGCTAAGTGGTTCACCTTCTTTTATGCTACGTCGAGCCCTGCCCTTGGCCATGAACCTCTGGACGCACCGCGAACTGCTCTGGCAGTTTACTCTCCGGAATGTTGAACTGCGACACAAGGGCAGTCATCTTGGACTCGTCTGGTCGTTTCTCAGCCCGTTGTTGATGCTAGCAATTTATGTCTGGGTGTTCGGTTACATTTTCGGCGGAAGCTTCGGCAACCCCAATGAAACACGGACCGATTACGGATTGGGCATCTTTCTCGGCCTGTCGCTGTTCCATTTCGTGTCTGAGGTTCTGGGCCTCTCCGCGGGGCTCATTGTGAGCAACCCCAATTTCGTCAAAAAAGTGGTGTTCCCCTTGGAAGTCCTGCCAGCGGCGAGCGTTCTCGGTGCGGTCTTCCACATGCTGATCAGCCTCGCCCTCGTGTTGTTGGGCATCGTCTTCCTCGGACCGGGCGTGAGCCCCCTCGCTTGCTGGCTGCCAATAATCCTGCTCCCCGTGGTGCTACTTATGCTCGGGGTAAGCTGGTTTCTATCCGCGGTCGGCGTATTTTTCCGGGATGTCGGTCAGATTATGCAATTTGTCACCATGGGGTTGATGTTCTCCAGCGCCGTGTTTTATCCCGCGGCCAAAATAGTCGCGAGCTCGCCCACGGCATGGTCAATCCTGCGCTTCAATCCTGTGCTCTTGGCGATCGAGCTTGCCCGGGATGCGGCGTTGTGGTCGAAACCGATCAACCTCGCCCATCTCGGCTACATGTATGTGGTCGGGCTCGCCGTCTGCTTTCTCGGCTACGCCGCTTTCAGCAAAATGAAACCGGCCTTTGCGGACGTGCTCTGAGCTTCGGACGGGAGGCGGTCGGCCAACAAATCACTTGAGTTGGGCCCCTTCCGTCCTCCAAATAACCCGAGGTTATCCCTAGATCTTTTCCCATGCCACGCGCCTTTATTACTGGAATTACCGGCCAAGACGGCTCCTACCTTGCTGAGCTTTTGCTTGAAAAGGGGTATGAGGTGCATGGCTTGGTCCACCGGCCGGATGCCCTGCCGGCGAGCAACATCCGCCACTTGGTGGGAGATGCCGCTCTGCTCAACAAACGGCTTTATCTTCACAACGGGGCCTTCGAAGACGCCACCCACCTCCGACGGCTCATCAGTCGGGCCAAACCCAATGAGTTCTATCACCTGGCCGGTCAATCCAGCCCGCGACTTAGCCTAGAGCTGCCCGAAAGCACGGTCGACAGCATTGGCATGGCCACGCTTCGCCTCCTGGAAATCCTGCGCGACCTGCCCGAGCCGACACGGTTTCTCTACGCCTCCAGCAGCGAGGTTTTCGGTTCGCCACCCCACTCACCCCAGGACGAACTCACACCCCTCAATCCCACCACCCCCTACGGCGCTGCAAAGGCGTTCTCAGAGCACATGGCCCGCATCTACCGCATCGCCTACCAGATGCCGACCTGCTCCGCGATACTCTACAATCACGAGTCGCCTCGCCGGGGCGGCGGATTCGTGACGATGAAAATCGCGCGCGCCGTGGCCCGAATCAAAAAAGGTCTGCAGCATGAACTTGTGCTCGGCAGCCTCGAGGGCCGTCGCGACTGGGGCTGGGCGCCCGACTATGTGCGAGGCATGTGGCTCATGCTGCAGCAGAAAAGTGTCGATGATTTCATCCTCGCCACCGGGGAACTGCACAGCGTGCAGAATTTTGCGGAGAACGCCTTTGCATGCGTCGGTTTGAACTGGCGCGATTATGTGCGGCAGGATACGGCTTTGCTCACCTCGGTAGAACCGGTTGCCCCCTGCGGAAATCCGGCCAAGGCGAAGCGGCTGCTGGGCTGGAACAACTCGGTCCCTTTCAGCCAGATGGTTCCTTTGCTCGTCGAGTCTGAGTTGAAAAAAATCACATGAAAAAAGCCTTCGTAACAGGCATCACCGGCCAAGACGGCTCCTATTTGACCGAACTCCTCTTGGAAAAAGGCTATGAAGTGCACGGCCTGGTCCGGCGAGCCAGCACGATGAACCGGACGAGAATAGACCATCTCGGGGAATATGAGCATGGTCCCAAACAACGGCTGTTTCTGCATTACGGCGATCTGGCCGACAGCGTCTCACTCGTAAAGCTGCTCTACCACCTGCAGCCAGACGAAATCTACAACCTGGCAGCCCAAAGCCACGTCCGCGTGAGCTTCGACATTCCTGAATACACGGCGGACGTGACCGGGGTCGGCGCCGCCCGCATCCTCGAAGCCATCATCGAATCCGGCATCGGCAAGAAAGTCCGATTCTATCAGGCCTCCTCCTCCGAGATGTTCGGCAAGGTTCAGGAAGTTCCACAGCGCGAAACCACGCCCCTCTATCCGCGCTCACCCTATGGTTGCGCCAAGGTTTTCGCCCACTGGCTCACCATCAATTACCGCGAATCCTACAATCTCTTCGCGTGCAGCGGAATCCTTTTCAATCACGAGTCTCCGCGTCGCGGAGAAAGCTTCGTAACCCGGAAAATCTCGATCGCTGCCGCCCGCATCAAAAAGGGACTGCAAAAGGATCTCGTGCTCGGCAATCTCGATTCGAAGCGGGACTGGGGCTATGCCAAGGAATACGTCGAGGGAATGTGGCGTATGCTGCAGCAAGAGAAACCCGATGACTATGTGCTTGCGACCAACGAGACCCACACCATCGGGGCATTCCTGGACGCCACCTTCGG
>JBKJRX010000095.1:0-7297 GCA_046593155.1 Lacunisphaera sp. | reverse complement strand
TCGCCGGCGCCGGCGTGGGCGTAATAGACGGAGCTGATGCCGTATTTGTTGCGCATCAGCGCGTCGAACTCGGCGATGTAGGCGGGCAGGTCCTCGACGGCGACGGCCGTGTCCTCGACGACTTCGCGTGGTTTGGCGTCGCCAGGGACGTTCATCATCAGGCCCTGGCCGGCGCGGCGGAGGTCCCAGACCCGGTTGGCCTCGTCGCCCCAGAGCACCGGGAAAGCGTAGCCTAGGCTGGCGGCGCGCAGTTCGCTTTCAAGCATGCGCATCACCGCCTCGATGGCCTCGCGCTTTTCCAAGCGAATCTCAACGACCAGCACGGCACCGGGGTCACCGACGACGAAGAAGCGGTTTTTAGCCTGTTCGAGGTTGGCTTTGGTGCATTCGAGGATGTGGCGGTCGATCAGTTCGCAGCCGAAGGGCTGGTGGCGCATCGCGATGAGCGTGGCATGCAGCGAGTCCTGGATGGTCGCAAAGTGCGCGCACATCAGGGCGCCGGCCGGCGGAATCGGTTCGACGTTGAGTTCGAACTCGACGCCGAGGAACAGCGTGCCCTCGGAGCCGGCGAGCAGCTGGCAGAGGTTGAAGGGCTGGGCTGAAGCCGGGTCGAAAACATTGCACTCCATCAGCCGGTCCAGCGCGTAGCCGGTGTTGCGGCGCGTGACGGTGGGCTTGGGGTAATTGTCGCGGATGAGCTGGCGATTCTTCGCGTCACCGAGCAAATCGCGGACGGTGCGGTAGATTTTCGACTCGAGGGTGGTGGGGCCTTTGCACTTGGCCGTGAACTCCGCGGCGGTGAGCGGGCCGAAGGTGACCTCGGAGCCGTCACTGAGGAAGCCGCGGGTCGAGACAAGGTGTTCGCGGGTCGTGCCGTGGACGATGGAGTTGGCGCCGCAGGAGTTGTTGCCGACCATGCCACCGATCATGGCGCGGTTGGCGGTGGAGGTCTCGGGCGTGAAGAACAGGTCGTGCGGCTTGAGGGCGAGGTTGAGTTCGTTGCGGACGACGCCTGGCTGCACGCGGACGCGGCGTGACTTGGGATCGGTGGCCACGATGCGGTTCAGGTGCCGGCCAACATCGACGACGATCCCGCCGCCCACGACCTGGCCGGCCAGGGAGGTGCCGGCAGTGCGCGGGATCAGGCCAATATGATGCTCGTTCGCAAAGGCGATCAGTTCGCGGATGTCAGCCTCCGTCCGCGGCAGCGCGACGGCGACGGGCATCTCCTGATATTCCGAGGCATCGGTTGCATAGAGGGACCGCATCGTGCGGTCGAAATGCAGCTCGCCGGTCAGGCGGGCGGCCAGGGCGGACAGGTCGGTCCGTTCGACAAGCTCAGGGCGGGCGGGTGGGTGGGCGGCGATCATGCGGCGGGCTTGAAGTAAAAGCCCCGTGGCATCCGGCCGGCAAGGTGGAACCTGACCTCCGGGCAGGTTTCAGGATTCGCGCATCCTGAAAGCCCGTCCGGCCTACTTCGCCAAGGCTTCGTAGCCCACGCCAAATCCAAACAGCCCGCCATAGCTTTAGCGACGGCGGGAGGCCGGGCTCCACCTTCATGCGGCGAAGCTCCGCAAACTACTCCTTTCGGCCCAGTAGATCAGGCTTGGACAGAACGGTGGTGGTGACTTATGTCATAAGCCAAACCCACCCGCGCCATGACCGCCCTGAACGCTCCTGACAATTTCAACTGGCCGCTCGCCTATGAGGCTGAGGCGCTGCTTTCGACCCACATCAACGCCTTCCTGGCGAAGAACACCTTCGCCGCCCGGCTGGCGGCGCGGATGCACGCCGAGACCGGCACCGAGTTCTTTGAATGGACTGATCACTTCGTCGTGTCACAGAGCCACGAGGCGGCCTTCCGTGCCGCCGGCTTCGTCACCGAGGTGACGGACGGGCCGACCTTCCACACCGTGCTGGCGCACCCGCACGCCATGCTGCCGCGGGTGATCGTGAGTCTGAAGGCCACGCCCTCCGCCGCGCCCATTTCACTGGCCGTCCGGCCGGAATACCTGGCGGACTTCATGGCGCGGCACGGCCTGACGGGCACGCCGATCGGCGCGCCCTGCGCCCGTTACCGGATCATCGCGGTGAGCGAGGAGAACGGCGCGCTCTTGCAGGCGGTCGAGCGGCTGGGTTACCGCGGGTTCATTGTCAGCGAGCCGCGGCCCGGCTTCGCCGATGCCGTGCTGAAGGTCCGCGAGCTGTGGCGCACACGGAAACGCGACTTCGCCAACGATGATGACGGCGAGAAGCAGGCCTTCGAGGTGCTGCAGAAGTGCCTCGGCCTCGTCGGCGTGGACGTGGCGTGCGAGCTGTATTTCGCCGAGGAGCGTTATTTCTGGGAACTGCGCAACCGCGCCGGCCGCGTGCAGAAGCGCCGGCAGGATCTGCTCGGCCTCGGCTGGGCCAACCACGACCACCACACCTTCCGCTGCTCGCGCCGCCATTTCCCCGGCCTGGTCAGGTTCATGGAGCAACTCGGGCTGTCGAAGCGCGAACGCTTCTACGCCGGCGCCGAGGCCGGCTGGGGCGCGCAGGTGATGGAGACGCCCAGCGTGGGCATCGTGGTCTTTGCCGACGTGGACCTGCAGCCCGACGAGGTGGACCGTGACTACGCCGCCGAGCGCCTGCCCGAGGTGCCGATGGTCGGCACGGTCGGACTTTGGTGCGGCCTGCACGGCGACAGCTTCCTGCAGTCCGGCATGCATCACCTCGAGGCACGCTTCAACCACCCGCTGCTCAAGGAACAGCTCGCGGCCGAGGGCATCCAGACCATGAAACCGTTTTCCGATTTCCCGTTCCTCAAGCAGGCTTTCACCGAGGGCGAGCGCTGGCCGGTCAATCCGGCGCGCGTCGAGCTGCTGCGCAAAAAGGGACTGATCACGAACGCGCAGGCCGACGGTTTCATCAAGGACGGCGCCATCGGCAGCCACCTGGAGAACCTGGAGCGCAAGGGTGGCTTCAAGGGTTTCAACCAAAAGGCGGTCAGCGCCATCATCGCCGCCGTCGACCCGCGCCTTGTCCAGGCGGCGCACGCGACCCACTAAATCCCTGAAATTATCCATGGAGGCGGGACTATCAGTCCCGCGGGGCTGATGGCCCCGCCTCCACCAACCATTATCTCATGAAAATCGGAATTGTCGGTGCCGGCAAAGTCGGCGGCACCATCGCCACCCTCCTCGAGTCCTGCAAGTTCTGCAAAAGCGTCGCCCTCGCCGACTCCCGCGCGAACATCGACCTGAGCGGACTCAAGAAATCGAAGTTCGTCCAGGTGGACGTCAACAAGACCGCGCAGCTCGCGGCCTTCGTGCAGGGCGTCGACGCCATCGTCAGCGCCGCGCCCTATTTTCTGAACAAGGCGATCGCCAGCGCGTGCGCCAAGGCGGGCGTGAGCTATTTCGACCTCACCGAGGACGTCGAGACGACCGCCTTCATCCAGAAGCTGGCGAAGAAGGCCACGAAGGCCACGTTCATGCCACAGTGCGGCCTGGCGCCCGGCGCCATCAACATCGTGGGCGGCTCGCTCGCGTCGTCGCTGCAGTATGTGCGCAACTGTGAGATGCGCGTCGGCGCGTTGCCGCTCAACGCCAGCAACCAGATGAAGTATTACCTCAGCTGGAGCACGGCCGGGCTCATCAACGAATACTGCCAGGTCGGCGAGGCCCTGCACGGGGGCAAGCTCGTGACGACCATGCCGCTCGACGGCGTGGAGCGCATCACGATCGACGGCACCGAATACGAGGCGTTCAACACCTCTGGCGGCGTCGCGACGATGTGCCAGACCTTCGCCGGCAAGGTCGGCGACCTGAACTACAAGACCATGCGCTACCCGGGGCACCGCGACCTGATGAAGTTCCTGCTGCAGGATCTCAACCTCGCGCCGCGCCAGGAGCTGGTCACGCAGATCTTCGACCAGGAGGTGCCACTCACCGAGTCGGACGTCGTCGTGTTCTACGTCAGCGTCGTCGGCACCGAAGCAGGCGGCGGCTTGAAGCAGCGCAGCTTCATCAAGAAGATGCACGGCGACACGATCCACGGCCGGAAGCTCAACGCCATCCAGCTGACCACCGCCGCCGGCATAGTGGGCGTGCTGGAGCTGTTCGCGAAGGGCAAGCTGGGCCCCGGCTTCGTGAAGCAGGAATCCGTCTCGCTCGAGAGCTTCCTCGGCACCAAGTGGGGCGGCCGGGTGTATGGCAAGTGACTGCTTCGTTTTTTTGACCACGGATGCCACGGATTACTTCGGATTACCCGGATAGAATTATCCGTTTCAATCCGTGAAATCCGTGGTTAAATAAAATCATCGTTCTCCTTATGGCCTCCAAATTCACTTCCGTCGCCTCCGTCGCCAAGGCGATCTTCCCTAAGCTCGGGCTGTCGCAAAAAGCCACCAATCCCGGCGTCTTCGCCGGCGCCTGGGGCGGTTCGGGCGCCGTGCTTGCCAAGCATTCTCCGATCGACGGCTCGCTGCTCGGTCGCGTGCGGCAGGCGACGCCGGAGGACTACGAGCTGGCGGTCGCGGCGGCCCAGAAGGCTTTTCTCGCGTGGCGCCAGGTCCCGGCCCCGAAGCGCGGCGAGGTCGTCCGCCAGCTGGGCAACGCGCTGCGCGGCCTGAAGTCCGAGCTCGGTCAGCTCGTCGCACTCGAGGCGGGCAAGATCCTGCCGGAGGGCGGGGGCGAGGTGCAGGAGATGATCGACATCTGCGACTTTGCCACCGGCCTTTCGCGCCAGCTGCACGGCCTGACCATCGCCTCGGAGCGCCCCGGCCACCGTATGATGGAGCAGTGGCAGCCGCTCGGCGTCGTTGGCATCATCTCAGCGTTCAATTTCCCGGTGGCCGTCTGGGCCTGGAACAGCGCCCTCGCGGCGGCCTGCGGCGATGCGACACTCTGGAAGCCGTCCGAGAAAACTCCGCTCTCCGCCATCGCCTGCATCAAGATCGCCGAGAAGGTCTGTCGCGCGAACGGCGTCGATCCCGCCATCTTCTCGCTGATCATCGGCGACGGTCCGTCGGTCGGCGAACTGATGACCAACGACCACCGCATCCCGCTCGTGTCGGCCACCGGCTCGACCCGGATGGGCCGGCGCGTCGGCGAGGTCGTGGCCAAGCGTTTCGGCCGCTCGCTGCTCGAGCTGGGCGGCAACAACGCGATCATCGTGGCGCCCTCGGCCGATCTGAAGCTGGCGAAGCGCGCCATCGTCTTCGGCGCCGTCGGCACGGCGGGCCAGCGCTGCACCAGCACGCGCCGCATCATCGTTCATGAGTCCATCAAGGCGAAGTTCGTCGAATCACTCATCGCCGCCTACAAGCAGCTGCCCATCGGCAGCCCGCTGCAGTCCGGCACCCTCGTCGGCCCGCTCATTGACGAGGGCGCGGTGGATGCCATGCAGGCGGCGATCGCCGCACTGAAAAAGCAGGGCGGCAAAGTCCTGCACGGCGGCGGCCGCCTCAAGGGCAACTACGTCACGCCTTGCATCGCCGAGGCCAAGAACTGGTGGCCGGTCGTGCAGCATGAGACCTTTGCCCCGATCCTGTATGTCATGGGTTACACGGACCTGACCGAAGCCGTCGCGATGCAGAACGGCGTGCCGCAGGGCCTGAGCTCGGCGATCTTCACGACCGACCTGCGCGAGGCAGAGAAATTCCTGGCGGCGACCGGCAGCGATTGCGGCATCGCGAACGTCAACATCGGCACCAGTGGTGCCGAAATTGGCGGGGCCTTTGGCGGCGAGAAGGAAACCGGCGGAGGCCGCGAGAGCGGTTCCGACGCGTGGAAGACCTACATGCGCCGGCAGACGGTTACCGTGAATTACTCGGACGCCCTGCCGCTCGCGCAGGGAATTAAGTTTGGCGACTGAGGGTAGGGCGCGGACTTCCGCCGTCGCCGAGCCTATGGCGGACAGGCCGTTCCGCGCCTCGGCGGTGAGCGGAGTCACCGCCCTACCTGACGACTAAGCGCGCGGTTACTTGTCCTTGCCTTTGCCCTTTCCCTTGCCGCGGGAATCACCGTCGTCGTGCTTTTCCGCTTTCGCGGGTTTGCCGCCTTTTTCCTTCACGCGGACTTTGCTGACGAAATAATCCCGCGGGTAGTAGCCCCGCACTTTGTCGTGGAATTGATAGGGCCGGTCCGACTCCATCGTCAGGGAGACGCTGCGATCAAAATCCACGTGGATGGTGGTGGGGAGATTGACGTTGAAGCGCCAGTCGCGGCCATCGAGGTAGAACCAGGTGCGGTCGGCCGGCCGGTAATAGACGTCGGCACCGGGGTAGTAATAATAGTCGTGGTTGCGTCGGTAGCCGTGCGCGGGGGCCCAGGGCGGCGGGCCTTTCGGGCCGGTTTCCTCGACTATGATCACTTCGGGCGGCGGTGGGGGCAGCGCCTTGCCGAGGCGGATTTCGGCGGAGATGGCGACATCGAGCTGCGCGCGGGCGGGAACGAGGAGGGCGACTCCGAGCGAAAGCAACACCAGCAATTTGGTCTTCATGGAAGAAAGTAGGACCGGTTTGCCAGCCATGCGTTGCACAAAACGTCCATGCTTTACGGTTATTTTGTCCGTCAGGGGCAAATGGACTTGGTCGTTTCAGCCCCGCCCATGCGGCGGGCGGCGAGCTTGCTCGCGCAGGGGTCGAGTCGAAGGAGGCGCGAGCGAGCGAGCTGGCCCACGCCCGACCTTAAAACTTCGTCCCCAGGTAGTGCGGCAGCATCTGCCGCCACCAGGGCCAGTCGTGGTTCACGTCGTGGCCCCAGAGGTCGATCTCATGCGGGATGCCCTTGCTGGTGAGGATGCGGCCGATGTCCACGGAGGACGACGGCATCTCGTGGTCGCCCTGGCCGGAGACGAAGTGGATGTGCCGCTTCGCCCGGAGGTGGGCGAGGGTGCCCTCGTCATTCAGGTTGGGCAGGTAGTCGCTGGGTGAGTTGAAATACACGTCCTCATCCCAGTAGCCCTTGGTGTATTCCTTCAGGTCATAGACGCCGGACATGGCGATACAGCCGTCGATCAGGTCGGGCCGGCGGAAGAGTGTGTTGGCGGCGTGCAACGCGCCGAAGGAGGCGCCGGTGGTGATGGTCTGCACGCGCCCGCCGCACTGCGAATGGATGAAGGGGATGACCTCTTCCGTGACGTAGCCGTTGAACTGTTGGTGGCGGACGGCCTTGTGTCGCGGATGCATCGAGTCGTTCAGCCAGCTCTCGTTGTTGATGGAATTGATCGAGAAAACCTTCACCCAGCCGCTGTTGATGAAGCGGGCCAGCGAGTCGATGACATGGAAGCGCTCATACTCGAGGAAGTCGGC